>NZ_JADGIA010000232.1 GCF_019683635.1 Thermogemmatispora sp.
TTATAATAGTCTATACAATATGAAAGATATCAAAAAGACGAATACAAATAAAATGGATCTCTCCATGTACGACTATACGAACAATGCCCACACTGTTGCCTTGACAAGAGCGCACGCCACGCCGTACAATTCTATCGTAATACGATATAGTTGTATTCCAGAACGAGAGCGCTCATGTCATCCGAGCAGGACCCGCCCATCGACTACCGCGCCCTGGCTGAGTTCCGCTATCAGATCCGACGCTTCCTGCGCTTCAGCGAGCAGGTTGCGCGCGAAGCCGGCCTGGAGCCGCAGCACTACCAGCTCCTGCTAGCCCTCAAAGGGCTGCCTGAAGGACGCAAGGCCACCATCACCGAGCTAGCCGAGCGACTGCAGATTCAACATCATAGCGCCGTCGAGCTGATCAACCGCCTGGTCGAGCGCGACCTTGTGGGGAAACAGCGCGACGTGCTCGATCAGCGTCAAGTTATCCTCTCGCTCACTCCACGCGGCGAGGAGGTGCTGCAGACCCTGGCCGCCTATCATCGGGCCGAGCTGCAAATCGTTGGGCCGGCATTGGTCGCTGCACTGAAGGCTATTCTTACGGACAGCGCCCTGGCCGCCACGCTGCAGGAGAGTGAGTCTCATCACAAGAACATGGATCAAGAGGATCAAGTGGCTCAAGAGGATAAATAGCAATGATTGAACGTGATCTTGCAGGAGATCCAGCAGGACAGACTGCCGCCGGCGTGGGCCGTCAACGGGCAGAGCGGCGAGCTGCTTCCTGGCAGGCCCTGCTCCAGGCACTAAGGGGTGAGGACCAGGAAGAGAGCAGCAGGCCCCTGGGCGACTTTACCACCACGCCGCGCGTCATCCTCATTGCTCTGCTGGCCATTGCCATTGGCGCCCTGGGAGCGGTCATCGCCCTCATCTTACTGCGTCTCATCGGCTTATTTACCAATCTTTTCTTCTATCAGCGCTTCGATACCTCCCTGATCTCTCCGGCGGGCAATCGCCTTGGCCCTTTCGAGGTGCTGGTTCCAGTCATCGGGGCCCTGATCATCGGTCTCATGGCACGCTATGGGTCTGAGCGCATTCGTGGTCACGGTATTCCTGAAGCCATTGAGGCGATTCTCATTAACGGGAGCCGCGTGCAGCCACGTGTCGCCTTTCTCAAACCGCTCTCCTCGGCCATCTCGATCGGCTCCGGCGGCCCTTTTGGCGCCGAGGGACCCATCATTATGACCGGAGGAGCGTTTGGCTCGATGATCGCTCAGCTCTTCCATCTGAGCAGTGCCGAGCGCAAGACGCTGCTCGTTGCCGGCGCAGCGGCAGGGATGTCAGCAACCTTCGCCTCGCCTGTGGCAGCAGTCCTGCTCGCTGTGGAGCTGCTCCTCTTCGAATGGAAGCCACGCAGTATGATTCCGGTGGCCCTGGCTAGCGCCACCGCCGCTGTGCTGCGGCGCTACCTGATCGGCCTGGGGCCGCTCTTCCCAACGCCACCACACCCAGCGTTCATCGGCCCCCAGGCCATCCTCTCTTGCCTTGTTGTCGGGCTGCTAGCCGGGGCGCTCTCGGCTCTGTTAACGGTGGCGGTCTACGCTTCAGAGGATGCTTTTCGCAAGTTGCCCATCCACTGGATGTGGTGGCCGGCCATCGGTGGCCTAGCCATCGGGCTTGGCGGACTGATCTTTCCTCAAGCTCTCGGCGTAGGCTACGACACAATCAGTGCTCTTCTTCATGGCAATGTCCCCTTGACTATTCTTCTGGGTGTTCTGCTGATCAAATCGGCAATCTGGGCCATCTCGCTCGGCTCGGGTACTTCCGGTGGCGTACTGGCTCCCCTCCTGTTGATGGGCGGCGCTCTCGGAGGACTGCTGACGCCCCTGTTGCCTGTGGAGGGGCCGGGTTTCTGGCCTCTTGTGAGCATGGGGGCTATGCTCGGTGGAACTATGCGCTCGCCGTTTACTGGGATCGTCTTCATGCTGGAGCTGACCCACGATGTGAATGCTCTGCTCCCGCTGCTGATCGCAGTGACAACAGCCCACGCCTTTACGGTCTTGGTGATGCGACGCTCGATCTTGACAGAGAAGGTCAGCCGCCGTGGCTACCACCTGACGCGCGAGTACTCCATCGATCCATTAGAAATCATCTTTATTCGCGAAGTGATGCGCACGAGCATTGTGGCTCTACCCGCCTCGCTGCCTCAGAAAGAGCTGCTGCAATCGCTGAGACACACCTCCTCTCAGCATGGCCAGCACCTCTATCCTTTGATCGATGAGCAGGAGCGCCTCGTTGGGGTGCTCACGCGGCGCGACCTACTAGAGCTGTTGGCTGGCGAGGGACAGGCAGAGCAACAGGATGGGCGTTTACTGTCTCAGGCCATTCGACGTCAGCCGGTAATCTGCTATCCCGATGAGCCGCTGCGTCCGGTGGTCTATCGCATGGCTGCAACTGGCCTGACGCGCCTGCCGGTGATCGAGCGGGAGAGTGGACGACTGGTTGGTTTGGTCTCGATCAGCGATCTGTTGCAGGCCCGGGTGCGCACGCTGATCGAGGAGCAACGGCGCGAGCGTGTCCTGCGCATTCGTCTGCTTTTCCCCTTTGGGACGCGACTGCGCGCCTTGCGCTTGCGCGAGGAGCATCTGGCCCCATCCGGTCGGGAAGGCAGTGAGGGGGAGCAAACGCCACGTTGATCACTGGCGGCCTCGTGTCAGCCAGACCTGGTCAATAGGCCAGACGCCGCGGCTACAGTGAGCCTGTATTGCGCATTAGGCCCCCATCAATGACAAAGGTGGCACCAGTAACGTAGGCCGCGGCGTCCGAGGCCAGATAGAGGGCCAGAGCGGCCACCTCTTCCGGCTGGCCCATCCGATGGAGTGGAATCTCTGCCAGCAGCGCTTGATACTTCTGAGGATCGGCTTTGACATCGGCATCGATCGGGGTATCAATGGCCCCAGGGGCAATATTGTTAACTGTAATCTGATGAGGAGCCAGCTCCAGACAGATCGTGCGCGTCAACATACGCAGGCCTCCCTTGGCGCAACAATATGGCACATTGAGCGGCATGGGCAGATCCTCATGAACCGAAGAGATGTTGATGATGCGCCCCGCTCTGCCTTGCCTGATCATCTGGCGGGCCGCTGCCTGGGCACAGAAAAAAGCTCCTTTTAGGTCGACCGCCAGCACCCGATCGAACTCCTCTTCGGAAACGTCAACAAAGGCACGATGGATCTCCATGCCAGCATTGTTGACCAGAATATCGAGGTGTCCGTAGTGCATGACTGTCTGCTCGACCAGAGCCAGTGCCTGCCGATACTGTGCGACGTCAGCCTGTACCACCAGAGCCTGACCCCCGGCTTGTTCGATGAGCTGTTTGACTTCTGCGGCTTTCTCTGCAGCGTGGGCATAGCTGATGGCAACACGAGCGCCTTCGCCGGCAAAGCGCAGGGCAATGGCACGCCCGATGCCGCTGTCGCCTCCCGTAATCAGTGCCACTTTCTCATTGAGCTGCATCCTTATCTTCTCCCTTTATTAAACTATTGCTACAGATTATAAACGATGGTGCACCCATATCTCGTCTGCCAGCCGATCTGCAGGCCCGGCCAGACCCTTCATTGAAGAACACGGAGGATCTAGTGCCCCAGCTCCGCCCACCGTGTTCTCCAGGGAAATAAGAGCCAGTCGGGGCTGATCTTGCCTCGGCTTCAGCCTTACCTATGGCAGAAGGCAGAGTCACTGCGAAGGCTTCTGCCTCGTGGAATCTCCGTGGAGGGGCTGGCGAGTACTGAGCAAACGGACCATCACGCGAACAATGTCGATGTCGAGGAGGTCTCCGTACCAGGCCTCGCCGCCAGACAGCGAGCGAGCGTACAGGTGAGGGTCCTCGGCCTTGCTCACACAACCTGAAGAGAGGAGAGGACGCAAGCAGATATGGCAGAGAGCAGTGTTGTTGTAGGCGTTTTCGAGAATGTCGACCAGGCCAGGCAAGCCTATGACCGTTTGCGGGCAGAAGGCTTTGGGGCTGACTATGTGAGCCTGGCTAATCCCCAAGAGATGCGCAGGCCCCAACTGGGCATGAAGTATCTCACAGAAGCTGGCATTCCCGACGAAGAGGCCCGCTTCTATGCCCAAGAATTCAGCGAGGGGCATGCCCTGATAACCGTGCGTGTTGCCGGACTGCCTCCGACCAGCGCGCGTAAGGCGGTGGCCCTCCTCCAAGAGCAGGGCGCCTACGACGCTCATACAGGCCGTGAGCGGCGTGGACCCTATGCTCCCAATATTCGCACTGAGCAGCCATCACCCTTCTTCGATCTTACGTATCCCGAGGATCTGGCGCAGCCAGCCACCAACCAGCCTTCGCCTCAGAGCGAGGAGGGTAGGTCAGAGTAGCTCCACAAGAGGTGCTGAGGCCCAGCAGCAGCGCACGACTTCAGCTTCCTAGCGCCGCCGAGCTGCCCTGACTGCTCGGTGAGGCAATAGGCAACCAGACGCTGAAGGTACTGCCCTCGCCGGGCACGCTCTCGGCTCCGATGCGACCACCGAACTGTTCGACGAGCGTACGGGCAATGGCCAGGCCGAGGCCCGTGCCCGGGCGCTGGCGGGCCCGATCCGCACGGTAGAAGCGTTCGAAGATGTGGGGAAGATCAGCGGGATCAATGCCGATCCCCGTATCGCTGACACGCAAAATGGCCTCATGGCCGAGGCGCTCCAGCGAGACTACTACGCGCCCGGGCTGCTGCTCATTCTCAGCGGGGGTATATTTAAGAGCGTTATCCAATAGGATAAGTATCAGACGTCTCAACTGTTCCTCTTCGCCTCTCACACGTACCGGCTCAATATGACCTATTTCTAACTTGAGTGGAGAATCCTCTGCTTGGAGACGAAGACGTAGCTGACGAATGAGGTGCAGGACAATACGGTCTAGCTCAACAACTGGGGGAAGAGCACGGCGGCCATTGCTGCCAGGAGCAATCGTTTCTTCCGGGTTCTGATGGGCGAAGCTGCTATCGGCGCGGGCCAAGAGGAGGAGATCATCCACCAGGCGCGCAAGGCGCAGCGTTTCGCTATGGGCATCGCTGAGCATGGTCCGTCGCTCTTCGGGCGGCAGCTCATCGATATGGCGCTGGAGGAACGCTAGATTACCCTGGATGGTTGTGAGAGGGGCGCGCAGCTCATGGGAAGCGTCGGCAATAAAGCGGCGCTGGGCCCGGACTGCGTGTTCCAGATCACTGAGCATTGCGTTGAAGGAATCGATGACCAGGCCGATTTCATCGTGGCGGCGCGGGCGCGGGACACGCAGGCTCAGATCGCCAATACGGGTGCCGCGAGCCGTGGCCTCCTTGATGGCGCGTGCCGTCGCAATGACGCCTTCCAGAGGGCGAAGCACATGACTGACAATGAACCAGCCACCCGCCAGGGCGCCGATCAGAATGACAGCGCTGGCCACCACGAGCAAAGTCTTGAGCAACAGGAGGATATTGTCGACGTCATTAAAGGACTTGGCCACAAGCAGGAGGCCCACGAGCGGCCCCTGACAGGTGGGAGCTGCTGTAGCACTGACATTAGAAGGCAGTGCGCTCGCTGTCTTGGTCTGGCAGACCGGAAGCACGCCGACGTACAGTCGGTCGCCGTTGACTTCGGCTGTATACCAGGCCTCCTGGCGGCGCAGGGCCGCATTCCAGGCTGCGCTATTGTGCGGCAGCATATTGAGCTGGCTACCGTTCGAGGAATACAGGACCTGACCAGTAGGGGTCAGGAGCGCAATCACAATTGGTGTACGGTAGAGATCAATATCGTGAAAGTCAGGATTGAGAGGCACATAGGGTGGGGTTGGTTGCAGCTGTCGCTCGACATCCACGAGGGCGGCGTGACCGACGACGCGTGTATTCGTGACCACGCTCTGATTGAGAGCACTGCTTGCCAGGAGAAAAATCAGGGAGCCGAAGGCTACCAGTGTGATCGTCAGCAGCAGACCATACCAGAAGACCAGGCGCAGACGCAATGTGTGTGGCATGGCCCGCAAGCGGGCAGCTGCCCGAGTGGCACCAATCTCACCCATACACTTCTTCCATTTTCCTTGGAATTCAAGCAACGCAGCCGTGACTCTGGTCGCAGCTCTGTCCGCTGTGAGAGGGTCTACTAGGCCAACAACAAGTCCTGGCAGGCAAGAGCGGCCCTTGGGGCAAAGTTCGGCCTGCCGCTGACTGGAGGGACCTACTCTTTGAGTACATAGCCAATGCCGCGCACTGTATGGATGAGCCGCGGCTCGCCGCCAGCCTCCAATTTCGAGCGCAGGTAGCCAATATAGACCTCCAGCACATTGGAAGAGCCTTCAAAATCGAGACCCCAGACCCGTTCCATAATCAGGTCGCGAGTCAGAACCTGCCGGGGACGGCGCAGAAAGAGCGCCAGTAGCTCATACTCGGTCGGGGAGAGTTCGATCTCGCGCTGCCCACGGTAGGCGAGGCGCGTACCGGTGTCCAGGGTGAGATCGGCATAGCGCAATACCTCGCTACGCTCGGCCTGGCTACGACGCAGGAGAGCCATGACGCGCGCCAGGAGTTCTTCGGGAGCAAAGGGCTTGACCAGATAATCGTCGGCCCCCATTTCGAAGCCCTTCACACGATCGGGAATAGCGTCGCGCGCGGTGAGCATCAAGACAGGCATTGTATCGCCGGCGGCGCGCAGACGGCGGACAACCTCCAGCCCGTCGATCCCGGGCAGCATGATGTCGAGGATCATCAGATCGGGTGGATGCTCCAGGCTGCGCATCAGGGCCTCATCGCCCGTAGCGGCGATGGCCACACTGTATCCTTCGTAGGCTAAAATTCTGCGCAGGAGATTGGTGATGCGCGGATCATCGTCAACAACCAGGATATGCGCCTTCATAGGCCTCTCTCCGGGCTACTGGTGAGTCGCTTTGGGCCAGTGACGCTACGGTCACAGTTGAGCCAGGCAAACGCCTTACCAGGATCTACTGAGTCATAGAGAGGGAGAGAGGGGGAACCCAACAAGCTGCAAGCGAGCGCACCCTTCTGCCTCCTTCCTCAGACCCAGTATGCCAGCTTCCAATGAATGAATCCTGAGAATCGTCTGAGATAGACCTGAGAGTGCACAGTAGTTTTTTATTATAGCCTAGTTTGAGAGCGAGCAGCGAGAGTGTCCGCCGCAGGAGAGGGAAGGGCGCGGAGTTGCAGGACAGGAAGGCGGAGAAAGAGCAAAACTGGGGGAGTGGCCCGGCTCTGCCCTCAGAGAGGCTGGCTTGCCGGGCCGATCAGCTCCAGCTCGTCGACGGCGATCAGCCCTGTGGGGGGAAGCCGGGTCGAGAGAAGGAACCGGGTGCAGCGCCTGGTGGCGTGGCGCCGCCATGCCACTGACCGACATAGGCCCGCAGCTGCTCAAGTTCTTCTCGGACAGGCCAGCGACCGAAGGCCAGAATACAGAGGGCGACGATATTAGCCACCGGGATCAGCATCAACAAGGCCCAGGCGCCGCTGTAACCGGCCTTGGAAAAGATCTGCCAGAAGATCAGTACACCGAGGACGATAGCGACTAATCCAATCACGCAGGAAAACAGAAAGCTGGAGGATATAATAGTAACAGCAGTATTAGTTGTATCTGGCGACATTACAGCACTCCTTTCTCATTGTCTCTGTGCAGTAAGGCAAGTGTAACGGTAGTTATGACAACTGACCTGGGCCTTCTGGGTACGCTCTAGCGCTGCCGCGCTTGATAAGAGAACGATCATTCAGC
>NZ_JADGIA010000233.1 GCF_019683635.1 Thermogemmatispora sp.
CCCCCCCCCCCCCCCCCCCCCCCCCCCCCCCCCCCCCCCCCCCCCCCCCCCCCCCCCCCCCCCCCCCTGGACATAGTATTATAATGGGCAAGGGCTGGGCCAGGCGAGCACTGAGGCTGGATGTTGGCGATGCTCTGCTGGGGAGAGTGAGTGAATCCCCCTGGCATGCCCAAGGAGAGACATACATGAGGAGAGAGCTATCATGGCGTTACGCTTTGGCCTGCTGGTTCCCCAGGGCTGGCGCCTCGATCTGGTAGGTATTGCTGACCCGGTTGAGGCTTATGAGACGATGACGCGTGTGGCCCATGAGGCCGAAGATCTGGGTTTTGATTCGATCTGGCTTTTTGACCATTTCCATACGGTGCCCCAGCCGCTGCAGGAGGTGACTTTCGAATGTTGGACGAGCACAGCGGCCCTGGCACGTGATACGCGACGGGTGCGTATCGGGCAAATGGTGACCTGTAGCGCCTATCGCAATCCTGCGCTGTTGGCGAAGATGGCGAGTACGGTTGATGTGCTCAGTCATGGACGGCTGGACTTTGGCATTGGGGCCGGCTGGTACGAGCATGAGTGGCGTGCCTATGGCTACGGCTTCCCGGAGGCTTCGGAGCGCTTGCGCATGTTACGTGAAGCCGTACAGATTATTCTGAAGATGTGGACCGAGGAGGAAGCCCATTTTGAGGGGCGCTATTATCAGGTTCATGGTGCCATCAACCAGCCCAAAGGAGTGCAGCAGCCGCATATTCCCTTGCTGATTGGGGGTGGCGGTGAGCAGGTGACCTTGAAGCTCGTGGCCCAGTACGCCGATGCCTGCAACGTCGGCCATCTCGATCCGGCGGGGATTGCCCACAAATTCGAGGTGCTCAGGCAGCACTGCGAGGCTATTGGGCGCGATTATCAGACGATCAAGAGGACGGTGCTCTTTAATTGTGCTATTGCGGAGACGGATGAGGAAGCCATGCGCAAGGCTCAGCAGTCCTACATGGGGCGCAATGTGCCGCCTGAGCAGCTGCGCGAGCGCGAGCTGGTGGGCAGTCCCGAGACGATCCGTCGGCGTTTGGCGGCCTATGAAGAGGTCGGGGCTCAGGAAGTGATTGTCTATCTCCCTGATGCAGCCCAGCTCGAGTCGGTGCGCCTCTTTGCCCGCGAGTGCATGGCCGGACTGCGCTGAAAAAGTGCCTTCGGGGGGCGGACACGAGCGGCACGCCTGCTGTATACTAGCAGCAGCAGAGCAGACACGAGCTGACAGAGTGGAGGCCCTTTAGATGGCCTTTCCATTTCGCTCGGTGGCAGGCTGTGTTCAAAACCAGCAAGGAGGGTCCCTATGGATATCAGCGATGTAGTGCGTCAGGCTCGCGCGGCCAATGTGCGTCTGGTGCGTTTCCTCTATTGTGATAATGGGGGGATCATTCGGGGCAAGGCGACACATGTCGAGAAGCTGGCGACGCGCATGCGTGAAGGCATCGGGCAAACGCTGGCGATGCAGGCCTTCACGGGGGTCGAGACCCTGGCCGCGGTCGAAGGGATGGGGCCGGTGGGCGAGTTCCGTTTGCTTCCAGATCCGCAGACATTTGTCGTGCTGCCCTATGTTCCGGCCAGTGCCAGCATGCTGTGCGATATGGTGCGCCTGGACGGTCAGCCCTGGGAAGCCTGTCCGCGCACCTTCCTGAAGCGGATGGTGGCGCGCCTGGCTGAGCAGGGCATGCGGGCCGAGGCAGCCATCGAGCATGAGTTTTATCTGGCGCGCGAGGTGGGAGGACGCTTTGTGCCGGCGGACCAGAGCCTCTGCTACAGCAGCATCGGTCTGGACGAGCAGGCTGAGGTCATTGATGCCATCATCTCGGCTCTGGAGGCGGTCGGGCTATCGGTAGAGCTGTTCCATACCGAGCTGGGGCCGGCCCAGCAGGAGCTGTCGATCCGTCATGCCGATGTTTTGACCGCGGCTGATCACGTCTGCCTGGTGCGTGAGGTGGTGCGTGGGACAGCGCGTCACTATGGCCTCTATGCGACCTTTGCCCCCAAGCCGTTTCTGGACCAGGCTGGCAGCGGGGCCCACATTCACTTCAGCCTGTGGGGGGCAGAGGGGAGTCCCCAGGCGGGCAAGAATCTCTTCTATGATCCGCACCAGCGCGGTGGTCTGAGCCAGACAGGCAAATATTTCATCGGTGGGGTCCTGCGCCACCTGCCGGCGCTGGTGGCGCTGACCTGTGGCAGTCCCAACTCCTACAGCCGCTTGCTGCCACACTTCTGGAGTTCGGCGTATACGGCCTGGGGCTACGATAATCGTGAGGGGGCGATTCGCGTGCCGTCGCCCTTCTGGGGTCGGGAGGCCGAATCGATCAATCTGGAGCTGAAGCCCTCTGATCATAGTGGCAATCCCTATCTGGCGCTAGGGGCCTTGATCGCTGCAGGTCTGGATGGCATCCAGCAGCAGATCGAGCCGGGGGAGCCGGTCGAGGTTGATCCGGGCAACCTCAGCGATGAGGAACGCGAGCGGCTGGGCATCCGGCGGCTGCCAACGACGCTGGAGGAGGCCCTGGACGAGTTGGAGCGCGATACGGTCCTGCTGGAGGCGCTGGGGCCGTTGCTGGCCCGTTCCTATGTGGCCGTGAAACGGGCCGAGGCCGATTTCTTCCGCGAGAAGACTCCGGAGGAGGTGGCCAGTCAGCATTTCTATAAGTACTAGCCGAAAGTACTGGTAGCGCCAGGCGGGCGGAGCAGCGCTGAAGTTCCGCTTGATCGTGGAGGACGGTGGCGACTGCGGCTTGCCTGCCCCGGCTGCAAGAAGGCGATAGCCTGCGCTGGGATGATACAATAATGTGCAGGCTGTCGCATTTTTCTGCCTCTGTTAAGCTGTTACAAGAACATGTGCCGGGAAGGATGAGCTGAGAATGCTCAATTCTCAGCGGAAGTGTGTGCTACTGGGATGATGATGTCTATGCCCAACGCTTTAGGAACACCACAGCAGACGACCTATGCCTATCGCATTGAGGGCGGCTATCCTGTCGTGGGTGAGATTACCTGTCTAGGAGCAAAGAACTTTGCGACGAAGGCGATGGTGGCGGCTCTGCTGGGAGAGACGCCGACGGTGCTCACCAATGTGCCGCCCATTGGGGATGTCCAGATCACGGCAGAGATGCTGATGGGGATCGGGGCGCGGGTGGAACAGCTCGATGAAACAACGCTGCTCATTGATCCGACGACAGTCAATGCGTCGACAGTGCCTCTGGCTCAGTCCGGCAGCAACCGGGCACCGATCTTGCTGCTGGGGGCTTTGCTGCACCGGTTCGAGCGGGTCTCGGTGCCGGTCGTGGGTGGCTGCCAGATTGGGGCGCGCAAGGTGGATTTCCACCTCGATGCCATTCAGCGCTTCGGAGGGCTGGTGGAGGAGACGCCCGAGGGCTACGTGGCGCAGCGCGTGCAGCCCTTGCGCGGGACCCATATTCATCTGCCCTATCCAAGTGTGGGGGCGACCGAGACCTGCCTGTTTTTGAGTGTGCTGGCCGAGGGGCGAACGCTGATTTCGAATGCGGCCATCGAGCCGGAAATCTTTGAACTGATTACGATGCTGCGCTCAATGGGGGCGATTATCTTCACCTCCCCGGGCCGTGATATTCGGGTGGAAGGGGTCAAGCGTCTGACGGGGACGCGCATGACAGTGCTGGGTGACCGCATCGAGGCGGCTTCCTGGGCGTCGCTGGCCTGTGCCTCCGATGGCGATGTGACAGTCCACGGCATTCGCCCGGATAGCCTCGGCAATTTTCTCTCTTATTACCAGCAGGTAGGTGGCGGCTTCGAGTTTGTCGATGCCAACAGTATCCGCTTTTTCCGCCGGCGCACGCTCAGTCCAGCGATCATCGAGACCGATGTCTATCCGGGCTTCTCGACGGACTGGCAGCAGCCTTTTGCTGTCCTGCTGACGCAGGCCGATGGCATCTCGATTATTCACGAGACGGTCTATGAGAAGCGCTTCGGCTATCTTAAGGCGCTCAATCGCCTGGGGGCGCGGACACAGCTGACGACACATTGTTTGGGCAGCGTGCCGTGTCGCTATCGCGATATGAATTATGAGCATAGCGCCATTATTATTGGCCCGACGCCCTTTACGGCAGTGGATGAGGAGATTGTGATTCCCGATCTGCGTGCCGGTCTGGCCTATGTGATCGCGGCGGCTATTGCGCGCGGCACCTCGGTAATTACCGGGATTCATTTCCTGGAACGTGGCTACGGCAATATTGTGCCTCGGCTGGCGGCGATGAACCTGAAGATTGAGCGGATTCCTTATCGTACGCCGGCAGTGGCAGAGGCTTGAACTGGAGAGCCTGATGGGTGGGGGCGGAGGCTGACACCAGCAGGAGCCATGCACAGCACAGAGCGACCTGCCTCTCGAAAGAGGCAGGCGCTGCTGAGATGAGACGCCGGGCCGCAAGCCGACCTGGGTTGGGCATGCTCGACCCAGGTGCAGATGCGGCGCTGGCGGTCCGACTCCAGAACGGTCAGGTTGGGCTAACTTGGATTGGATGGCTTGAGGGAGCGTGCGGTCTCACTGACATCCTGCGCTGACTTCTGGGTCAGACTGCCCAGTTCCTCGGCAGTGTCGCGCACGCGCGTGGCGGCTTGGCGCGCGTATTCCTTGACGTTGCCAGCGGTCTGCGAGACGCGGCTAGAGACCTGCTGCATGTATTCGTTCAATTGCTCATTGTCAGGGAGATAGCCGCGCAACTGCTGCAGCCGCTCGCCGAGTAGCCGGCGCATCTCTTCGCCGCGCATAGGGGCGATTAAGAGGCCGATGCCAACGCCGACCAGAACTCCTCTGAAGAAGTTGTTCATCCTGCCCTCCTTCCTTCCTGCCAGATAGAGAAGGCGTGGCCAGTCCAAGCCGGGCCGTCACTGCTGATAGGCACGACTATCCGACTGCTGCCTTTCTTCTCTGTCAACACGCCTCAGTGTGGCAAACGGTTTCAACGGTGAGTTTGGGCGAGCGTCACCAACATTTCGATGTAGCGGACGAAGGCGGCGTAAGGTCCGACGAAAGGGATCTCCTGTGCCACTGCGCGCAAACGCGCGAGTGGAAAGCCCTGCCTGGCCAGCTGTCTCAGCCAGGCGCAGGCGCGAGCGACGCGCTGGCGATCCTCCTCCCGCACCGGCTGCTCAGGGGTTCCCCGCCCATAGTTATAGCGACGCAGCAGGTCGGGATCGCTGCGATAGGCTCGCAGCAGGGGACGCAGCACGCGCTGGATCATCTCAGCACTAACTGTATTATAGAGATAAGCTGCAAGAAGGTTTTCGTCGACGCTGTCGGCGAAGGTCATCAGGTGGCGGAGGCGCAGGCGGCGCTCGTGCTCGGCGCGCTGTGGGTGATTGATCTCTCCCTGCTCGTTGAGGTGCAGCTCACCAAGGGTGGTGCTCAAGGTCATGCCATAGCCCAGGCGCCCGACCCAGCCGCCGGCACTCAGATTGGGTGTCTGAGCGGGGCTGAAGCGCTCCTCCTGCCAGGCCTGCAGGGCCTGGGCGCTCAGGGGCCAGCGCAGCCAGGCGCGAGCGGGCGTAAGCAAGGGATCGAGGAAGACGAGTAAGCCGCTGCTCTCAAGAATGGCCTCTTGAAAGGCCTCTTGCTTGTCGCGGCGATTGCTGCCGATGATCCAGAGGTCTGTGATGCCGGCCTGCTGATAGGCCTGGTGGCGGCGCTGCCACTCGTCGAGTTCGAGCGGGGCGCATTGGAACTCAACGGCCAGCTGTCGGCCATCGGGGTGCTTCACGAAGACGTCGGCGATGCGATTCGGCTCGGGGAGCCGTTCCTCCAGAGTAATGCGGGCGGCGGGAAATTGCTGGTGCAGCCAGACAGCCAGCCCTGCCTTGCCTCGCATATGGCGCTCTGATTCCTCTTCGGTGCTCCAGGGGCATTCCCCTTTGCGGTGAGCGAAATGAAGCTGGGTTCGTCGGGCCGGACCGCCGCGCAGGTGCAGCACAGCGCGACAGTTGGGGCAGAACAGCTGGCGCTGCTGCGACCATTCCTGTAGCTGACTCAGGGATCGCTCATCGGCCACCACAGGCTGACCGTCCGGTCCATAGGCCACGAGCATGGTCCACATCCTCCCCTCAGTGAAACGAGGTATAACCCTGGGAGGGAGGTCCAGAGTGCCAGCAATGGGCCTCATCTGACTTTGCTGCTGGTGTGGACGAACAGCTATGCTCCCTCCTGTTGATTCTATTCTGCCGCGCTGGCGTTGGGGAGGTGATCAGGATCGGACGAACCGTTCCTGCTGGCTTGCCGGGCTGTCGCTGGGCCAACGCTCGACAGATAGCTCTGCTTATGGCTTGCGCCGGGGGCGGGAACGTGGTAGCCTATGAGCACAGCCCCCGGTTGTGCTGGCTGGGCGGGGCGCGCCTGTGCGGGGGACTGAGCTGCACAAAGAAGATTGTTGCTATGTTATTTGAGGAGGACTAGCTCAACCGTGGCCTGCAATTTGAGCAAGCGGCACTTGCTAAAATTGGAGGACCTCAGCGCTGAGGAGATTCGCGCCCTGTTGGCGCTGGCCAGCCGTCTGAAGGCGGCCAAGTATGCCGGGAAAGAAGAGCAGTATTTGCGCGGCAAGAATATTGTCCTGCTGTTCGAACAGGACTCGACGCGCACACGCACGAGCTTTGAGGTGGCGGCCTTCGATCAGGGGGCTCATGTCACCTATATTGGCCCCAGTGGCTCGCATGTGGGACAGAAGGAGAGCATCAGGGATACGGCGCGTGTGCTGGGGCGGCTCTACGATGGCATCGCCTACCGTGGTCAGGCTCAGGAGACGGTCGAGGAGCTGGCCCGTTACGCCGGGGTGCCGGTCTGGAATGCCATGACTGCCCGCTCACATCCGACGCAGGTGCTGGCCGATCTGCTCACTATGCAGGAGCATGTGGCAAAGCCGCTGGAGGCGGTGAGCTTCTGCTTTGTGGGGAATGTGAGCTATAACATGGCCGATACGCTGTTCGTTGGAGGGGCTTTGATGGGGATGGATGTCCGCCTGGCCGGGCCGCGTCAGCTTTGGCCCAGTGAGGCGCGCCTGCAGGAGGTACAGGCCCTGGCGGCGAGCAGCGGGGCCCGCCTCACTGTGACCGAAGACGTCGCGGAGGCCGTCCGTGGCTGCGATGTCATCTATACCGATGTCTGGGTCTCTTTGGGCGAGGACCCGGCGCTGTGGGGTGAGCGCATTCAGCTCCTCGCTCCCTATCAAGTGACGTCCCAGCTCATGGCCCTCAGTCACAATCCACAGGTCCTCTTTATGCATTGCCTGCCAGCTCTCCACAATACCGAAACGGGCCTGGGCCGCTCTATCGCAGCGCGCTATGGGCTGGAGGCCCTGGAGGTCACCGATGAGGTCTTTGAGTCACCGGCCTCTATTGTCTTCGAGCAATCCGAAAATCGCATGCATACGATCAAGGCTCTGATGGTAGCCACACTGGCAGCGACACAGCTCGATAGCTAGCTGGCGGGCGCTCGCTGCTGAGCGCCCGCTGGCCTTTTTCATCACCTCGTGGATACCCTCTATCCTTCTCTCCTTTCGACCACCCTTGACTTTCTCCGCATTTTGCTTATACTCAATTATTGAGTACTCAATCGATGAGCAAGATACTGCCGCCCACTTCGCGCTTCGTCGTCACGGCAGTCTTCACCAGCAGAGCGAGTTTCAGCGTGGTTA
>NZ_JADGIA010000042.1 GCF_019683635.1 Thermogemmatispora sp.
CTTCTGCCTGGCCCCTCAGAATCCTTCGGCGACCGGGCGTTGTTGCGCGCATGGCCGGGTCGGGCCGAGACCGATTGTCCTCCGCCAGCTTTCGCTCCGATAGCTGGTCCTGGTGCCTATATTATCTTATCTTCCGGCAGCGCGAGGCTGCAAACATGGCCTTGTCCGTTCGTCTGCTATCTAGACTCACTGGGATGAGCCACTGCGGGCATCGGCGGGCATTGCTCTCTCCCCCTGGGACTCGGCTCGCTAGGCCATCCCGGTCACAATGCGGCACAGGTATGCCCCTCATGCTATACTACACAGAGAGATAGAGATATTGCTCTCCTAGTCAGGCCAGTCGGCCAACTCGACTAACTACCCGTGATCCAGCAAGCAACTCATTAACCACACCGCTTCATCAACTATAAGAAAAGGCAGAGGAAGCAGAGACAATGGAAGATCCCATCACGACGCGTCGACGCCAACAGGCACTGAGTCTGTCCCGCCGCTGCCGAGAATGTGAACAGGAGGCCCTGGGACGCTGTCCCGACTGCCATCGCAGCTTCTGTCAGGAGCATTTTCCGAAGCAGCAACACTCGCCCTGTGCCGAGCGGCAGCTGCGCCTGGCAGAGATCCAGGTCTGCTATGTCTGTGGCGTCCCGGTTTATCCAGATCAGTGGTCAATCTCTCGTACTTCTCATTTTATCGATCAATACCGCTGTAGAGGCTGCGGTCGCTACGTTTGTGAAGAGCTACATACCAGGAAGAAAGACGAAGATGTCGTTATTGTTCGCGAGGGCTTGCGTGGCCATCGCTACCAGTACACGATTCGCTACTGTGATCTCTGTGCCCCTCTCTCCTACGTGGGTGGCCTCAAGGGGCTAGCGCGCTGGGTGACGTTGGTGGGAACCGTTGTGGCCCTTGTCTTTTTTCACTTTCACCCCTAAGATAGGGAAAAAGTTTTCTGTGGAGAAGCATGGCCATCTCAACTACCGTTCAAGCAACGCTCCAGCGTTACCGCGAGGAGATTCAGGCCGCGCTCAGGGAGGCTGTGGCACGCGCCACGGCCTCTACTGGGGCAGAGGCTTCCAGGCTTCTGCAAGATTACTATGGTCAAATGCGCTATCATCTGGGCTGGGTCGACGCCCAGCTGCGTCCCACCAGCGTACAGACGGGCAAGCTCCTGCGCCCTACCTTGCTGCTCCTCTCTTATGAAGCTGCTGGCGCCTGGGGACAGCTTCCACCCGAGGATGAGCCACGTCGCTACCTCCAGCGGGCTTTGCCCGCGGCGGCAGCCATTGAGCTGACCCACAATTTCACCCTCATCCATGACGACATTGTCGACGAGGATAGCGAGCGCCACCACCGTCCCACGGTCTGGAAGCTGTGGGGTGTGCCCCACGCAATCAATGCTGGCGATGGCATGTTCGCGCTCAGCCGCCTGGCCCTCTGGGGCGTCCTGGAGGCCGGGGTTGATCCCGCCCTCGCCGCACGCCTGGCCGCCATTCTCGACCGCACCTGTCTGACAATCGCAGAGGGCCAGTATCTCGATATGCTGTTCGAGACACGTATGGATGTCTCGGTCGCGGCCTACATCGAAATGATTCGACGTAAAACCGCTGCCTTGATGGCCTGCGCTGCCGAGATGGGGGCCTTACTGGGCACGCAGGACGCAGAGACCGTGGAGCGGCTACGTCATTTCGGCGAGGCTATCGGCCTGGCCTTCCAGGTGCGCGACGACGTACTGGGCGTCTGGGCCAGTCTGGATGAGCTGGGCAAGAATCCCGCTGGCGATATCTACCGACGCAAAAAGAGCCTGCCGATCCTGCACGCCCTGGCCCATGCCCAAGCGGCTGATCGCGAGCGGCTACAGGTCCTGTACCAGCAAAGCGCTCCTCTGAGTCGCGAGCAGGTTGACGAGATCCTGGCAATCTTTGCTCGTACGGAGACGCGCCCCTACTGCCAGGCTTTTCTGGCCGAGCAATGCCGCCGAGCGCGCGCCGCCCTGGCAGCTGTTCCTGCCTCATCTACCCCACTTGCCAGGCGCGCCCGAAGCGACTTAGAAGCCTTTGTGGCTTTCATTGAAGCTGCCAGCCAAAATTAAAGTTCAGCAGCGCGAGATCATCCAGGGCCATCGGCTTCAGTAGCGGGCAGGGCTAGCCTGCCTTCGTCAGCACCAGGCGAGGTGCAGGAGAAATCGGCGCTGTCGCAGCCAGCCAAGGCAGCTTCTACGGGAGGGCTGAGCCAGACCAGGTCGGGCGCGGTTCGGCAGTCGTTTAACTAAGCTGCCAGAGTGTCACTCGATTCCCCGCCGCCGTGGCTATGGTCCGCCCGTCAGTGGACCAGTGCAGGGAGAGTATCGGGGTACCCAGGCGGACGGTGAAGAGCGGCATCTGACTGTGCATCGGATACCAGACCGCCAGCACCCCATCGTTACCGGCACTGGCCAGCAGCCTGCCATCGGGCGACCAGGCTAGCGTACGCAGCGGCTGCGTGTGCAGATGGAGACGCTGAGGTCCGTCGACACATTGGGTTCCGAAGGCCCCTGCCTGTTGGCGCTGGCAAGTCAGCCCGTTCCAGAGGCGGATCTGGCCGTCGTCGCCCCCAACCGCAAGCAGCATACCTGTGGGAGCGAACGCCAGGGTACGCAGGGTTAGCTGACCGTCCTGATAGTAGCCGTGCAGTTCCTGGTCGCTGTCAGCCCGCCAGACGCGCACTAGTCCCCCGGTGGAGGCTGTGGCTATGGTCTGGCCATCCGCGGCCCATGAGGCGGCTTCCAGCGGACTCGTATGGCGCCTGAAGATCTGCAAAGGGCGCCAGAGCTTGCCATCCCAGACAATGGCCAGCTTATCAAGGCTGGCCGAGACAAGGCGTGCCTGACCATGCGGCGCCCAGGCTACGGCGGTGACGGTGGCCGTATGTCGCTGGAGCGGCTGCGTCAGTGGGGTGCCGTTGTAGGGGTCGAGAAACTGCACCGCCGAGCCAGCTCCCAGAGCCAGCTGCGTTCCATCAGGTGACCAGGCCAGGGTACGGACAGCTCCGTTGACGGTGAAGGTATGTTGAACCTGACCTTGCGTGTTCCAGATAAGCAGCTGCCCATCAAGCGAGCCACTGGCCAGCAATTTTCCATCGGGTGACCAGGTCAGCGAGCGCACAGTCTGCCGGTGTTGGGTGAAGACCAGGCTGGCCCGGGCGGTGGTCGGCAGCGGGGTCGCCGTCGGAGTGGGCATCTGCTTTGGTACAGCAGTGGTTGCTGGCCTGCCTTGGGGTTGCAGCGTTGTCAGCCACCCTCCCAGCAGGCCAGAGCGATAGGCAGCGTAGCCCGCACTCGCTCCCGCCGCTCCCACCACTGTCAGGCCGAGCAAGCTCAGGACAAGACGCCGTGAGCGCTTCCTTCTCGCCGCCTGCCGTCCTCCATCTGCAACCGGCGAGACTGGCGCTCCCACTGCTGGCAGGGCCGTAGCATCGACCAGCGTCACTGCATCGTGCAGCCCGTCCTCCACCGGCCCCCGTGCGCCGGCAGCCGGTCCCACCACGTAGGGTCGCAGCAGCAAGGACGCCCCTGCTTTGACTCCGGCTTCCTCCAGGCTCAGCTCGCGCGGCAGCTCTCGTCCGCTCTCTGCGAGGCTCAAACGGTAGCTCAGTCGGTTGCCAGTGCTATCCTCCTGCGGCAGCTTCAACACCTTGACCAGGGCCGGCACCAGCGACCAGAGCGGTGCATCGCCTGAGACCTCCACTGGATATCTCAGTCCAGAGAGGCTGTCTTCAATGATGACCTCTAGCATGCTTGTCTCCCCTTTTTGAAGGCTCGCACCTCGCATCCACAGCTTCTCTCTGGGAGGAATCCACGAACGATCAAGCGGCCTATTTTTTACAGCTTGCGCTCCTCCCCCAAAATGGCCACCACCAAGAAAGAGGCAACGAAACGTCTTTTTTAGGAAGGAGATGTGAGAGCCAGACGCTTTTTTCTTCCACCTGGCAGCCATCATGCTGCATACGGTCAAGTGCAACCAGCCAGGGAAGAAGAAAGGGCCGTTCCCATTGAACACGGCATCTTCATATCCGAGGTGCGCTTTGCCTTGGAGCACTTGGAGTTGACCACCGGAGGCCTCAGAGGACGTCTATCTGCAGGTACACAGGCGACTATCAGATGGAGAAAGCCCATGCCATCACCAGGCAAGAGATGCTTATGGCAGCCAACCACTCGCAAGGCGACGCTCGTTCAGCGGCTCCTCCTGTCCTTGTTTCTGATCAGCTCGCTATGGCCCTGCTACTTCGAGCCGCCGTCGGTCAGTGCCAGCGGGCATAGTCCCGGAGTGGCCAGTTTTCCCACTGTAGACGGCAACTATATCTACCAGCAGCTTTTCTATCTGGCCACCCATTTTCTGCGACGCGAAGCCGGTTACGATCGCAATCTGCCGCCCGCGGTCAATGGCCACGACGAGTTTGCCGCCTACTGGAGCGCGGAAATGCTACGCAATCTGAGCGGCTTTGATCCTCAAGTCCAGCAGGACCCCTTTGCCATCCGGGGCTGGCTCAATCGCCCGGCAGTAGTGCCAGCATTCAATGTCGAGGTCAGCGTTCCTGGCATCAAACACCCCGAGCAGACCGTCATCATTGGCTGCCACTACGATGGAATGGCCTTCTCAACCCAGTCGGCCTATGACGACACCAGCGGCTGCGCCATCGAACTGGGCATCGCCCGCGGGTTAGCCAGCTACTGGCGTGCGCATCAGCTCTATCCAGCTCGCACGCTACGTTTTGTCCTCTTCGACGCTGAGGAGCAGGGCCTCTATGGCTCGTTCCATGCCGTCAACGAAACCATGAACGCCGATCTGGGGAATATCGTGGCCATGTTTAACGAGGAGCAGAGCGGCATCGCCTATCCTGTGCGCTACCTCGGCCAGGCTGCCAATCCTGTTTTTCCCCTCTACGTCGATCTCTCCCCCTTGACGAGCACCAGGCTCTATCCACAGCAGAACGTACTCCCAGCAGGGCAACGCCAACGTATCAGTCAACTCCGGGACCTGATGGATCAGGCTGTTCCTGCTGTCTTTGCCGAGCTTTACGAAGAAGGCTTTCAGATGCTCTCCTATCACGGGCAACAGCAACAGGATATCTTTGAGCCGATCTTTACTCCTGATCAGCAGCAAGACGTGATCCGTGAGGACGACCGGCTTGGCAGCAGCGATCAGGTGCCGTTCACGCTGGCAGGCGTCGCCTGTGCCACGCTGGTCGGTAACTCCAGCTATTACAGCACAGCCGCCACGCCTGGTTACCCCTTTGACCAGCCGGAAGATACGATTCAGCTGATGAATACCTTCGCCGACGGCAGCTCACAGCAGTCACAGGCGTTGACCTTAGCTCTAACCCTGCCTGCCATGCTCACGACCTGGCTGCTCAACCAGCCCGCGATCCTGGGGGCAGCCCCCGCTGATGGTCGCCCACTCACAGCCATCAACGATCTCGGCAGAGCGAGGCCAGGTCTGCCACTGACCGTCGAGGCTCAGGCCGCTTTCCTGCCTGGCTCCAGCTTACCGGAAGGAGGGTTCAGCTACCACTGGGATTTCGGCGACGGCGAGAGCGCTCAGGGTCAGCGCTCCAGCCACGTCTATCATCGGGCCGGAGAGTACCAGCTCAGGCTTACGGTGACGGCTGCCAATGGCGCCCAACGCCTCATCAGCAAGACGCTTGTTGTGGGGCAGCAGTCCCCAAGCTATCCTAATCCTTACGTGCCTTTCCTCGACAACGGCATGCCACCCGGTAACCCTGGCATCACTCTGCCCAAACCGAATAACCGGCTCAGCGACCGCGTCACCACTGTTGCCCAGGCTACCGCTATCACAACAGTCCCCCCAGCTGGCACAGCTTATCCTGTGGCGCTGGCCTTCGGCGTGGCTATCGGCCTGGCACTGCTTTTTGTTATACTGATAGGCGTACTACTGTTCATCTCTCGTAGCCAACGCAACGACCGGCAGAACGCCAGTGCTCACGCCACAAGGGAGCACGGGTCTGGAGGAAGCAGCTAGCATGGCACAGCCAATCTACGTTATTGGACATAAACAGTCAGATCTCGACTCGATCGCCTCGGCCTATGCTTATGCGCGTCTGCTACAAGCTCAGGGAGAAGAGGCTGTTCCTGCTCGACATGGCACTATCAAACCTGAAGTGCGCTTTGTTTTAGAGCGCTACGGAGTGGAGCCGCCAGAGGCTCTGGAGGACGTCTATCTGCAGGTACGCGATGTCATGAGGCGCGGCGTCATCAGTATCCACGTTGATCAACCCCTGCTGGAAGCCGGGCGCTTGCTACAGGAGCACAACCGGCGCGCCATGCCCGTGATCGACGACGAGGGCCGCGTTCAAGGAATTATCGCCATTGAAGACCTGGCCAAGCTCTTTTTCAAGGATCTCGACCCACAAGCGGTCAACCGCGTCCCGCTGGAACGAGATAACCTGGTGCGCGTCCTTCACGGGCGCGTGCTCGTCGAGGGACGGCGCAAGCTGGGCAACCGCATCTTGGTCGGCGCCATGCAGGCAGCCACCATGCGCGAATATCTTGAGCCGGGTTGTCTGGTGGTCCTGGGAGACCGCGAGGATGCTCAGCTGGCCGCCATCGAGGCCGGAGCCGCCGCCCTGGTCATCACCGGCGACCTGCTCGTCTCCGAGCGCACGCTGACTGCGGCGCGCAAACACGGGGTGCTCGTGATCAGTACCGCTTATCACACCTTCACCGCCGTCCGCCTCATCAATCTGAGTATGAAGACCAGCGAGATCATGAACCGCGACTTCGACTCCTGCAGGCCGGAAGACCTGATGAGCGAAGTACAGCCACTGCTGGCGCGTCACCGCTCGCTGCCAGTGCTGGACGATGAAGGACGTCTGGTCGGTTACCTCTCGCGGACCGACATGCTCAATGCCCGTCCACGTCGCATTGTGCTTGTCGATCACAATGAACGTGCGCAGGCCGTGGATGGCATCGAAGAGGCTGAGCTGCTGGCCATTATCGACCACCATCGCATTGCCGATGTTCACACTAGCAAGCCGATCATGTTCCGGGCCGAGCCGGTCGGCTGCACGGGCACCATTATCGTCAGCCTCTATCACGAGGCCGGAGTGCCTATCTCGCGCGAGGTCGCCGGCCTGCTGCTCGCTGGACTGCTCTACGATACGTTGATTCTACGCTCACCCACGACGACGGAGCGCGATGAGCAGGTAGCAGCCGAGCTGGCCGAGATTACGGGCGAGGACCTCGAATCCTACGGCCAGGCTATCTTCGCCGCAGCGGCCTCCGACTTGAACGAGCGCAGCCCCGAGGCTCTGCTCACCGCCGATTTCAAGGAGTATACCGTCAATGGCCTGCGCTTCGCCATCGGCACCGTCGAAACAGCCACTCCTTCGGTAATCGAGCAGCGCAGTGCAGAGCTGTTGGAGACCATGCGCCGGCTCTCTCAGGAGCGTAACTATAGCGTCTTCCTCTTCATGATTGTTGACATCATCAACATGCGCTGCCGGCTGCTGATCCACGGTGGCGAGCAGGCGGTGGCCACAGCGCTCGGGGCGCCGCTCGGGTCCGACGGCCACACTATCGAGGTCGAGGGGCTGGTCTCACGCAAGAAACAACTGGTTCCCCTGCTGGGTCGTATTCGGAGCCTGCTCCAGGAGCGTGTCCGATCGTAGCGTTGCCCTGGCCAGAGAAGAAGCCAGCCGCCACAGACCAGGCCGGCGGAGGAAGACAAGGCAGGCAGTACTGTGCAGGCTCACGCTCTCCGGTCTGGTCTTACCTTCTATCTGCGCTATCTGCGCCTATCCCCAAGGCCATCAATGTCTTGCTCGGTCTATCGCCCTACGTCAGGCCAGCCCCTGACGATGACTGCCTCTGACGCGCCTTTGGCCCCCAAGACGTGCTTATCTAGAGAGTACTGCTCTTGCGCTGCTCGCCTGTAGTCTGTAGAGGATATGATGAGGCTGGAGAGGCCATTTACAGTCTCCATTCTAACGATCACGGAGTCGCTTCGATGAGGATGAAAAGGTACGCCGAACACACTGCTTCTCACTGGCAGAAGGGCCTCTTCCCCGTGCTCTTCTGCCTCCTCTTGCTTCTGAGTGCCTGTAACGTTGAGATTACCGCTGGCGGGAGCACCCTGCTGGCCTCACCGACTGCCGCTCTCAGCAATGGAGCCCAGCAAGGGCTGCAAGTTTTCGTTGAGCCAGATGCCGGCGAAGGGGTCATCACCAACGCTATCAACGGGGCCCACCGCTCGGTCTGGCTGGAACTCTACCTGTTAACTAACCGTAACGTCATCAACGCCCTTGAGGAGGCGGCCAACCGCGGCCTCGATGTGCGCGTGATGCTGGAGACTCACCCCTATGGCGGCGGCTCGCTCTCGCCGACCGAAACGATGGACCGCCTGAGCGCGGCGGGGGTCAAAGTCAAAGCGACCAGCCCGGCTTTTGCTCTGACCCACGAGAAAGGCATGATTATCGACGGCACCACGGCCTATATCATGACCTGTAACCTGACAAACGCCGCTCTCGGCGTCGGCAACACCAAAAACCGCGAATATGGGATCATCGATACCAATCCCGCAGATGTCAAAGCCGTCAGCGATATCTTCGAAGCCGATTGGAACCGCACACAGGTCTCTCTCAGCAATCCGAATCTCGTTGTCAGCCCTATCAACTCGCGTAGCGTCCTTGAATCGCTCATCAAAGGCGCGCAAAAATCGCTGCTCATCGAAGCAGAGGAGCTGATCGACGACACTATTGAGCAGGACCTGGCTGCCGCGGCCCAACGCGGCGTTACGGTGCAGGTCATCTTACCCTACCAGAGCGGTTCCTCCGATAGCAATCACAGCGGTATCGTGGCCATCAAACGCGGCGGGGCCCAGGTACGTGAGGATAAGAAGCTCTATATGCATGCCAAAATGATGATCGTCGACGGAGAGAAGGCTTTTGTTGGCTCCGAGAACTTCTCAAGTCAATCACTTGATCACAATCGTGAGCTGGGTATCGTGCTCTCCGATCAACACGTTCTCAGCGTGCTCCAGCAGACCTTTTCTGAGGACTGGAACAGCTCGCGCAGCGTTTGAAAACCCCATAGTCCTCGGCCAGATCTTGATCCGCCTGCCGCTAGGCGCTTCGGCAAGAAGGTCGGTCCTTTCTCTGGACCGCCCCTGAGACGACGGACACAAACAGCCCAGACCGGGTCAGCACGAGCGAGCCAAACCAGTCTTGCGCGGTATGCCTGGAGGACGCCAGACAGCGGAGCCGCTAGTTCGCCAGGCTTCTCGCTCGGCCTGGCCCGGCTTGACAGTACCCGCCCCCAGCGTCACCTCTGCTTCTCTCTCCCCGTTGCCACCATGTGATACGATAGGAAAGCGTGGTCTGCCGCTCCCTGTCCTTCTGTAGAGCTGACAGCTGCGCAGGCCGGACTACAGGACTTGAGCGATCAGCAGAACCGACGGGGCAGATGGGCAAGTATAAGCATTCATCCGCTCAGCCCCAGTCTCACGTAGACTGATTGCTAAACAGAGACAGAGCAGACTCTTCCTTTCCTGGCCCTTCTCAAAAGAACAAGATAAGTGGGGAGGTATTTCAGTCAGGGAGATTCTTTTTCGGGGAGGCAACCTGATGGCCGATCAGTTGTTTGAGCGCGAGCATGAAGAGACCGGCGCCGAGCCGAGCCAGGAGGCAAGTAGCAGAGCAAGCGAGAGCGAGGAGCTAGCTGCTCGCGTGGCGGAGCTGCGCCGTCGCATAGAAGAGGCCAACTATCAGTATTACGTTCTCGACAACCCCACACTGACCGACGCAGAATACGATCAATTGATGCAGGAGCTGCGACGCATCGAGGAGGAACATCCCGAGCTACAGACGCCTGACTCGCCAACGCAGCGCGTTGGGGCGGCGCCGCTCCCTGAAGTGCGGCAGCATCGCCATCCTGTTCCCATGCTGAGTCTGGCCAACGCGCGCAGCGAAGAAGAGCTATTGGCCTGGCATCGGCGCGCGCAGAATATCCTGCCCAACGCCACCTTTGAATATGTCTGCGAGCTGAAAATCGACGGGCTGGCTATGGCTCTGACCTACGAAGAGGGGAGGCTGACCGTGGGCGCCACCCGAGGCGACGGTCTCGTCGGCGAGGATTGGACCCCCAACGTGCGCACCATTCGCAGCATTCCTCAGCGCCTGCGTGACGCCAATCCGCCGCCGCGGGTCGAGGTACGTGGTGAGATCTACATGACCATCGAGAGCTTTGAGAAGCTCAACGCCTCGCTGACCCGCGAGAAACTCTTCGCCAACCCGCGCAACGCCGCCGCCGGTTCGCTCCGTCAGAAAGATCCACGTATCACCGCTGAGCGCAACCTCGACTTCTTCGGTTACCAGATTGGCTATATCGAGGGGCGCAATCTAAGCACGCACTGGGAGGCTCTGCAGCTGATCGCCGAATGGGGCTTTCCGGTCAACCCCCATAATCGGCGGGCGCGGGACCTCGACGAAGTGCTGCAGTATTGTCGTGAATGGGAGCAGAAGCGTTTCGAGCTGCCCTACGAAATTGATGGGGTTGTCATCAAGATCAACGATCTCGCCCAACAGCAGGAACTGGGTTATGTTGGACGAGAGCCGCGCTGGGCCATCGCCTTCAAATATCCTCCCATCCAGGTCGCCACGCGCCTGCTAGACATCCGCATCAACATCGGGCGCACCGGCTCGGTCAATCCCTGGGCTATGCTGGAGCCGGTCAACATCCGCGGCGTGACAGTCTCGCGGGCCACCCTGCACAACGAACAAGACATCCTCCGTAAAGACCTGCGCATCGGCGACTGGGTCATTGTACAGCGCGCTGGCGAGGTCATTCCCCAGGTAGTCAAGCCCATTATCGAGCGGCGCACCGGCGAAGAACGTCCCTACACCCCGATCGAACGCTGCCCCGTCTGTGATACGCCCATCATGCGTCTGCCGGACGAGGCCATTGCCTATTGCCCCAACACGGACTGTCCGGCGCGCCTGTTGGAGAGCGTCATCCACTTCGCCTCTAAAGGGGCGATGGACCTGGAGACAATCGGCGAGAAGCAATGTGAGCAACTGGTCAAAGCAGGCTATATTAAAACCGTGGCCGACTTCTACGATCTGACGCGTGAGCAGTTGCTCAAGCTGGAGGGTGTCAAGGAGAAGAGCGCCGACAATATGCTCAAGGCCATCGAGGCGAGCAAGAAGCGTCCTTTCTGGCGCCTGCTCTTCGGCCTCAACATTCGCTACATCGGCGAAAAGACAGCCCAGCTGATTGCCGAGCACTTCGGTTCAATGGATCGCCTGCTGACGGCCAGCGAAGAAGAGATCATGGCCATTCCCGGTGTGGGACCGAAGAGCGCTCACAGCCTCTATACCTGGCTCCAGCAGGAGAAGAATCGCCAGCTTATTGAGCGCCTCCGTAAGGCTGGCGTCAACATGGCCATCGAAGAACGGCCTGGCGGACCGCTGGCTGGCCAATCCTTCCTGTTCACCGGCAAACTGACCCACCTGACGCGCTCACAGGCCGAGGAGGCAGTGCGCCAGCTCGGCGGCACCGTCGCCAGCAACGTCACACGCTCGTTGACTCATCTGGTTGTGGGCGAAGATCCCGGCTCCAAGCTAGAGAAGGCCCGGCGCGCCGGCGTGCAGATTCACGACGAACAGTGGTTCCTTGACCTGCTGCGCCAGCACGGCATCCAGGTCTAGCTCATCAGGCATCTGAAATCTGAACCGGGGACCAGGGATCAGCCTGACAGGAGGACCAGCAGGCTGGTCCCACCAGGCCAGAGAGAGTGGAGGGAGCAGCTCGGAGCACGGATGCTCTCGTGAGTCGTCCCTCCTTCCTATTCCCTCAGTGCAGCCGAGCCACCGTCAGGCGCCTGCAGTGGCTCGGACTCAGACGTAGTGCATCTCCAGATAGCGAGCACGCAGTTGATGGACAGCCTCACGCACCTGCTTGCCGCGGATGGCATCGTGGATCAGCTGAGCCAGCTCCCCCATTGCACGCTCATCCATGCCGAAGCGCGTCATCTCCTGCACTCCAATGCGCAGGCCCGAAGGATTGCGCGGGTCAGCATCGCCGGGCAGCATATTATAGTTCACGATGATGTCATTAGCTTCCAGACGCCTGGCTACCTCCACACCACCACCCCAGTCCGCGACATTGACCGCAATCATGTGGCTGCGCGTGTAGCCAAAGTCGCGCGCCTCCACCGGCGTACCCAGCTCATCAAGGGCCTGGCCCAACGCCTGCGCATTGCGCACAATCTGGGCCGCATACTCGCGCCCGTAGCGCCTCATCTCACGGGTCGCCACCAGCAGGGCCGGCAGTGAGAAGAGATGATGGTTGCTCGAAGAGCCAGGGAAGACTCCGCGATCGGCAGGCGGCCAGTACTTCTTCGCTGTCTCCTCATCCATATTCCCCAGGATCACCCCGCGCTGCGGACCGGGAAAGGTCTTGTGGGTGCTGCCGGTCATCCAGGTGGCCCCCTCCTGCAACGGCGACTGGAACTGGCCACCAGCGATCAGGCCGAGCACATGCGCCCCATCATAGAGAACAGGAATATCCTTGGTCTTGCAGAAGGCCGCTACCTCCGCCACCGGCTCGGGGAAGAGGAAGAGGCTCTTGCCCATGACAACGATCTGCGGATTCACTCGATCGATCAATTCGATCGTCTTCTGCGCATCGACATGATAGCGATCCTCGGTGAGAGGCAGGTAGTGGAGGTTGATGGACTGAGGCCCACCCACTTTCAAGGACTGCCCCCGCGTCTGAATGCGTCGCCCGAAGACACCCACGGCCCCGTGGCTGATATGGCCCCCCGCATCAGTCGAGTTGACCACGATCGTATCGCCGCCGCGCAGGAAGCCGAGCGCGATCGCCGTATTGGCTGCATTGCCGCTGATTGGGCGTACATCCGCCTGCTTAGCCCCAAAGAGTTCACAAATTTCATCTCGCGCCATACGCTCGATTTCATCGATGTAGCGCGTTCCCTGATAGTAGCGATTGATGCGCTCGCCCTCATTAGGATGGCCTTCCGCATAGCGCCCCATGAAATCAGAATTCTGGACGCGACGCACCGCTGGGCTGGGGGTATTCTCACTGGCGATCAGATTGATGCACTGTCTCTGGCGCCAGTCCTCTTGCTTGGCAAGAATAGCCTCAATGTCACTGATATCGACCGTCATCAGTATTCCTCCTCCCGCACAGGCAGTTTAGCGTCTGGCAGCCAGCCAATCAGACAGCCACCCTGTCTGGCTGATCAACTGACCGACGAAAAGCAGACGTGCCGAGCGATCAAGCAAGCATCAAAAGAAATACGGCAAGCGCGACAGCAAGAGCGCCGTGGCTCAGTGCCTTGGCGTTGGCCTGCCGGGGCCGTGGCGATCACCAGAGCGACCGCTGGCCAGGGGCAGTGCCAGCCAGAAGAGCCAGGCGGGGCGAGTGGCGGCGCAGCGGATCAGCAGCGAGCCTGCTGCGGATAGCCGCTAGCGAGGGAGGGGTGAAGGTGACTAGAGCTTACACGTAGTCTACTCACCAGACCCCTACCTGTTCACATCATACACATCAAGCCTTCATATCGTGTGCATCACGTTCGTCGGCTCGTTTGAGCGTGACGCGCCTTCCCTTCGGCGTAGCTGAGCGAGCCAGCGAGTGAGTGCCGCTATAGCTGACTGCTGGCCGCCCTGAGCTGACCGTGCGCAGCGCTGGCGGGTTTAGTGTAGCATGGCCTCCAGGATCTGTAAATGGCAGTGGCCTCTGGCCAGGCAGCATGACGCTCGCTGTGTCATTCAGATGCAGTTCCGAGTGCGCATTGCTGCAATAAGCTGAACAAAAGATGAGAGAAAGTGAACCCCGATCGTCTTCAAACAGCATTGAACAAAGATGGCGATCCTGTTATACTACCACCATAGAAAGGAGAAGCGTCGCGTCTGCGCTTGCAAAAGAACGTAATACGCATGGAAAGGAGGGGCGGCATTCTGCACCTCGCAGCCAGGAGCGATCCTGGTAGGGGTTCTGCCGCAACGTTTTCATGAAGGTCTACACGGCAGAACAGATTCGCAATGTAGCGCTGATCTCGCATGTAGGAGCGGGCAAGACGTCGCTGGTGGATGCCGCGCTCTATGACAGCGGAGCTGTGACCAGGCAGGGGAAAGTGGATGAGCGGACGTCGGCGGTCGATTACGACCCGGAGGAGTTGAAGCGAGGCATGTCCCTCCACGCCAAGCCGGTGCCGGTAGAATGGCGGGGCCAGAAGCTGAATCTGATCGACACGCCGGGATACCCTGACTTCGTAGGCGAAGTGAAAGCAGCGCTGCGCGTGGCCGATGCGGCCTTAATCGTGACGACGGCAGAGAAAGGGGTCGAGGTCGGCACCGAACTCACCTGGCAGTACGCCGATGAGCGCCGGCTGCCGCGCATGATCCTGGTCAACAAGCTGGACCGCGAGAACACCTCTTTCGAGCAGACGCTGGAGGCCCTGCGGGCGCGCTTCGGCCTAAAGGTAGTTCCTCTACAGATCCCCATCGGAAGCCAATCGAACTTCAAGGGAGTGATCGACCTGGTTTCTCGCCGCGGCTTCACATTCGAGGGCGGTAATAAGGTTCAGGAGGTCACTGTTCCCCCCGACCTCCAGGATCAGGTTTCTGCTTTCCGCGAGCAGTTGATTGAATCGGCGGTCGAGAACGATGAGGCGCTGATGGATAAGTTCCTCGAAGGCGAGGAGCTGAGCGAGGAGGAGCTGCGTACGCTGGTGCGTCAGGGAACGGTAAGCGGCGAGTTGGTGCCCGTGGTGTGCGCGTCCGCGCTAAAGAATATTGGGGTGCAGACCGCACTCGATGCGCTTCTCGACTATCTGCCGAGCGCCGCCGAGGCACTTTCTGATGAAGTTCGCGCCCTGGGCGAGACGCCGTCTCTCTTTGTCTTTAAGACCGCTGCCGCTCAGGTCGGCACAATCTCGCTCTTCCGCGTTTACAGCGGCACGCTGAAGGCCGATAGCCATGTCTTCAATGTGCAAACGCACGCCGAGGAGCGCATCGGTCAGTTGATCATTCCTCGCGGCAAGGCTCAGGAGAGTGCACCAGAGATTGCCGCCGGCGACATTGGTGGCGTGGCCAAGCTGACCAATACGCATACGGGCGATACGCTGGTGGGAAGTAAAGAGGTCACCACCGCGCTGGAACCAATCCAATTCCCTGAGCCGTGCTTTACGGTGGCAGTCTTCCCCAAGAGCAAGGCCGATCTCGATAAGATGAGCAATGCCCTGACGCGCCTGGTAGAGGAGGATCACACTCTCCGGGTAACGCGCGATCCAGAGACGGGCGAAACCCGCATCTCGGGCATGGGCGAGACGCATATCCAGGTCGCGGTCGACATGATTAAGCGACGCTTCGGCATCGACCTGGAGATACGCGATATCCATATCGCCTACCGCGAGACGATTCGCCGGAAGGCGCGCGCGAATGGACGTCACAAGCGCCAGACCGGCGGCCACGGTCAGTTTGGCGATGTCTGGCTGGAGATTGAGCCGCTGCCCATCGGGGGACCCGACACATTCATCTTCGAAGATCGTATTGTGGGTGGCGTGGTTCCAAGCCAGTTCGTCCCCGGCGTCGAGAAGGGTGTGCGCGAGTCGCTGAAGCGAGGCTTCATCTCCGGCAATCCGATGGTCTACGTTAAAGTGGCCCTGGTTGATGGCAAATATCACCCGGTCGACTCCTCCGCCCAGTCGTTTGAGATCGCCGCTTCGATCTGTATGCAGGAGGCCGTGCCCCAGGCCAATCCCACAATCCTGGAGCCGGTGATGAATGTGACAGTGATCGTGCCCGAGCAGACAATGGGCGATGTGATGAGCGATATCAATACAAAGCGTGGGCGTGTGCTGGGCATGGAGTCCATTGGCAATGGCATGCAGAAGATCATCGCTCAAGTCCCCCAGGCGGAAATGCTTCACTACGCGACAGACCTGCGCTCCCTCACTCAGGGCCGTGGTACCTTTACGATGGAGTTCTATCAGTATGAGGAGGTCCCTCCTCAGATCCAGCAGGAGCTGATCGCTCGCTACAAGAAAGAGAAGGGAGAGTCAGCCTGATTCTCGCTGCCTGGCTTGCGAGACAGGCGAGCAAGTGAGCGAGCAAGGCAGACGATTCTCTCAATATCGCTGTCATTCGCTTGCAGGATGGGGCACCGTCTTCCCAAGACGAGCGGAGAGCTGTCATCTCAGAGGTCGATGGCTGATCCTTCAGGATAGGACGGTGCCCCGCTTTCCTCTCTGTTACGGTTGAGTTCGAGTCGCTGGGCTTAGTGAAAGAGTCGTGATGTCTCCGTATGACAGATCTTTCGGCTGGCTGAAGTCCCAGGTATTGGAGCTGGACCGCCAGCAGGACTATACCCGCGCTCGGGAGCTGGTTGAGGAAGCGCTTCCTTTTTTCCCCGAACATCGGCCCACCCTGGTATTATGGCGCGCCATCCTCACGCTGCGCCTGGGAAGCCCCGAGAAGGCGCTGGCGATTCTGGAGGAGGCCGTTGGCCAGGGACTCTGGTTTGGACCTGCTCAGCTGGAGGATGAGGACCTCGCTCCGCTGCGTTCACTACCAGCTTTCACAGCCCTGCACAAGATCTGTCAGGAGCGCTACGCTGAGGTCCGGGCCCGCTCACATCCGGGCATTCTGGTGCTGGAGCCTGACAACCTGGTCCCGCCACCCTATCCGACATTGTTCGCGCTCCACGGGAATGGGAGCAGCCCACTGGCCGAGCTTGAGTACTGGCAGCCAATCACGGCGCATCGCTGGCAGGTGGTCCTGCCTTATTCTTCGCAGCTGATCGGCTATGGCCGGGCCAGCTGGAACGACGAGGCCCGCGCTGTGGCGGAGGTCTGCACTCATTGGAAGCAGCAGCAGCGCTGGAAGCGCATTGATTCCCAGCATGTGGTTCTGGCCGGCTTCTCGCGTGGTGCACGCATCGCTTTGCGTCTGGCGCTGGAGGGACGCATCCCCGCCATCGGCTTCATTGTTGTCTGCCCGGCCCTGGATGCGAGCCAGGTCCTGCTTCCTCAAGATGCCTGCCAGGTGCGCCTGGGCTTCGTGCTGCTCGGTGAGCATGATTATGGCGCTCCCATCACCCTGGCAGCCGTCGAGCGCCTGCGCGCCGCCGGACTGACCTGCGAGGTGAAACAATATCCTGGCCTGGGCCATGCCTTCCCACCAAGCTTCGCCGAAGAGTTGCCCGCGCTCCTGGCGCATTACCTTCCTTCAGCTCCACAGTAGCGGACAGACCAGTGCTGAGGCTGGCAGGGTCCTGGTCAGGAAGCTCGCTGGCAACGGTGACCGCGCAGCATTGATGTGCTTCACTGATGCTTTACAGGCGCTCATTCTTGTTGAATGCGCTTTGAATGGTAGTTTCATTTTTTATCCATGAAGTCAGGCGGCAGAATGCGAGGATTTGGGCTGAGCGGCTTTCTAGCGAAGGAGGCAGCTCTGCGGACTTGACAGCGGACACCAGGATACGTACAATTCCAGAGACAACGAACAGATCGTGTTCCTTCTTAAGGACGAGAGCAGGGGGCCTGCACCAGAGCTCAGTGAGGTGGCCGTATGCCTTCCAGACCGGTTTTTTCCGCGCCTTCGCTCGCGGAGGTGCTCAAGCAGCTCAGGATCTACCGGCCCAGCGGTCTGCTAACTATTCAACGAGCACGGGGCGCGCCGCCGGAGGAAGTGTATATCACGGTTGAGCGAGGGCAACCAACGCTGGTTGTCTGGAACCGCCAGCAGCAGGAGGCCAGCGAGGCTGTGCTGGCCTGGCTAAATTCATGGGGAGAAATTCGTTTTACTTTTCAATCCGCCGAGCCGCTTTTGCAGCTGCCCGCCCCAGGCCAGCCGGAGCCACAGGAGGGTGCTCCTACCGGTGAGGGCACGCGGAGGCCAACCTGGCCACCTCTCTCACTCCAAAGTGGACCTTTGCCCACTGTCAGAGGTCGGAGCAGTGCCCGCCAGACGATCTCACTACAGGGTCAGCATGGCGGCGTAGGTAGCCCACCCACTCAGCCACGCTCGCCCAGCGTAGGGCAGACTCACGTTCAGGCTCCGAGCCAGGCACGACCCCAAAACGGTCGCCTGACTCCGCGTTTCGGCGACTCGCTGGTGCTGCCAGCCGTCAAGCCCAACCAGCCGTCCGGTCCGTTGCCGCCGGAAACTGTCGTACCCAGCCTGACCGCGCTCGGCAAGGAGTATGCGGCCACCGCCGTTCCGCGCTATGATCGGATCGTCTTTCTCCTCATCAATGGTCGGCGCACGCTCGGCGATCTGGCACAGCTGACCCGGCGCACACCCGCTGAGGTCTATGCCTCTCTCCAGCGCTTGCAGGAACAGGGGCTGATTCAGCTAACGCTCCCGCCTACCAATGGGCACGCCCCTTCTTCTTCGTCGCGCTAATTCAAGAAGCTGCGGTCTGGATGAGTTTGCAAATGGGCGTTACGCTGCAGTACCTGCTGGGCAAAGGGGACCTCACGCCTCAAAATCTCGTTCTCCTCGGCCAGACGCTGCCGCGTCGAGGTCAGTTCCAGCAGGTGTTGTTTCTGCTCATCCTGCAGATCGAGCAGATAGGCAATGAGATAAGAAAGTTCCTCTGGATCAGTCGGAAGATGCTCTTTGATCTCTGGCAGGCTGCGCGCCTCTAGGAGGATTGCCAGATAGCTGCTGAAGAGATCAAGGGCGCGCTCGGCGTAGGGCCTGAGCAGATTGGCTGGTTCACGCGCATCGCGATACAGCTCAACTACACCCGAAAGGTAGGGTTGCTGATGCTTGAGCTGGAGAATGCGGAAGCGCTCGCTGCCAATGGCGATGAGATTGTAGCGCCCGTCTTCTAGACGCTCGATTTGCTGAATCTCGGCCAGCGTGCCTACGCTGTAGGGCACTTCCTGAAGATGACGGCTCTCGGGACGCATCAGGACGATGCCAAAAGGAGACTTCTCCTCAAGGCAGCGAGCGATCATCAGGCGATAGCGCCGTTCAAAGATATGCAGCGGTACGACTGCGGTCGGGAAGAGGACCAACTGCAACGGGAAGAGTGGGACCTCGACGATTCTCTCCACGGGATCTTCTCCTTAGCGCACGGGCTTTCTTGCAGGATCGTGAGTATGTTCGCTCGCTTCTGCTGGCGCATCCGCATCCGTGCCCGCTGGTGCTGGTTGGGCAGGTTGGGCTGTGGCCGGGCAGACGGCCACAGCTCTCACTGGGGCCTCGCCTTTGTTATGCCGGCCCGCCGGCCTGGGTACCCCGCTCTTAAGCGTCGGAGAGAGACTCTGGCCAGGTCGATGCAGCCTGTCAACGCAGCCCCCGCCAACGGAACCAGGCCAGGCAAGGCCATTAGCTGATCTGCTCTGACAGCAAAGGAGCGCTTCAGACCGTTTGAACAGCATGGAGATGGGGGTGGCTATGAGCATGGTCGGGCCAGTGCCGATGCTCGTGGCTATGCATGACTCCCGGCGGCGGCAGCTCTCCAGGCGCGTGACTATGAGTGCCTTCGAGATGATAGGGATGATCATGCCCATACCAGCGATGAGCCGGATTGTAGTGCGCCACCAGCAGGCTCTGCCCGTGATGCCAGCGCGCGCGAAAGACATCATAATTCTTCTTGCTCTTGGTACGCCGCTCTTCCTCCGTCAGGCTGTACCACTCGCGATGAGGATGCCTGATCAGGCGGGCTGCGACCTCGGGACAGACTACAACGCGATAGCCAGCGGCCTTGAAGAAGAAACTGTAGTGGACGTCGGCCAGGCGATAGAAACGGAACTTTTCATCGAGCCAGCCGACCTCGTTGAGCAAGGCACGGCGAAAGGCAAACAGGTACCCTTCAATGGCGTCCACCTCGGGACCGCTCTCCTCGTGAAATTCGCGCAGATCCTCGGTAATCAGGCCGAAGGGACCAGTCACCCCTACCTGTGGATCGGTCAGCGTTTGCTCCAGGGGCGTCCAGATATCACCCTGGATCTCAACCGAGGTGTCCAGCCAGACAATGATCGCTCCCTGACTGGCGCGCATGGTCGCATTACGCCCCGCGGCGAAGCCCAGGTTATGGTCGGCGAAGAGCACGCGCAGAGCAAGCCGTTCGCCGTTGGCCCCGACTAGCTCCGCGCGCCGGGCCAACTCCCGCAGAAAAGGGAGGGTCTCATCGGTTGAACCATTCTCGATCACGACGACTTCCAGACTGCGCCCGTTGGCGTGGCGACAGATGCTGTTAAGGCAGCGCTCAAGGTCCCTGTAGTTATTGCGTGCCAGCAGATTGAGCGAGAAGGCATAGCGCGATGGCAGCTGTGTGGCGTCAGGAGCATCCTGCCAGCGCGAGAGCACCGGAAACTCTTCGCTGAGGCGCCGGGGGCGAACCAGCGTCCCCTCGGGCAGGTCACACACTTTCCAGCCCCGCTGGAGTAAATGGAGCCGCAAGGCATCAGCGCCTTCGTAGTCGCTTTGCCGACGCAGGGCCTCCCGCTCATGCACAAGCGCTGCCAGCTCTGCCGGCAAAAGATGCTGTGTGTGTTGCGGCTCACGATGCTGGCGTGGTTTTTCACTCAGAAGGTAAGATTTGATATTGAAACCGAGTACACGATCAAAGTCGAGCAATAGCTGCAGCTTTCTGGTGGCATCCAGCTCAGGAGCGCGCAGCATGGCCGAGAGCACCGCCATCGCCCGAGGGATATTGAGATCATTCTCCAGCTCACGGCGGAAAGCCAGACGCCACGGCTGTTCTTCATCCTCCAGCGGCCTGAGCGCCCGCTCCTGATCAGCCCGCAGCCAGAGATCATAGGCGCGCTCGCGCAGGCGCTCCAGAGCGACCTGGGCCGCTTCTAGAGCGCGGAAGGTGAAGTTGAGACGGCTACGATAGAGGGCGGTGGTGTAGAGATAGCGCAGGGCCAGCGGATCGAAACCGCGCGCCTCAATTTCAGCGCAGGTATAGTCGTTGCTGACCGACTTAGCCATCTTCTGCCCGTCGGCCAGCAGGTGTTGGGCATGAACCCAGTAGTTGACAAAGGGCTGGCCGCTGTAGGCTTCGCTCTGGGCGATCTCATCCTCGTGGTGGGGAAAGATATTGTCGACTCCGCCGGTGTGGATATCGAAGCGGGGTCCCAGATACTTCATGGACATGGCCGAGCATTCGATGTGCCAGCCGGGGAAGCCACGCCCCCAAGGGCTGTCCCAGGCCATGTCACGCCCCGGCTCAGCCGGTTTCCAGAGCGGGAAATCCTCGGGATGGCGCCGGTCAGCATCGCTGCCCTCGTGAATGCCAATCTGCATATACTCCAGCAGATTGCGCGAAAGCTTGCCATAGCCGGGAAAGCGCTGGATGTCAAAATAGACGTAGCCGCGAACCTCGTAGGCGAAGCCTTTACGCAGCAGCTCCTCGATCATCTGGATCATTTCGGGAATGTGCTCACTGGCCCGCGGGAAGACATGGGCCGGCAGAATGTTGAGCTTGGCCTCGTCGCGATGAAAGGCTTCCGTGTAAAAGCGTGCGATCTCGGCAGAGGTCTTCCCTTCCTTGCGGGCCTGGGCCTGCATCTTATCCTCGCCGCGGTCCAACAGCTCATGACGCATATGCCCGACATCGGTGATATTTTTCACATGGAAGACCTCGTAGCCAAGGTACTCCAGGCTGCGACGGAGCCAGTCGGCCATCGTGAAGGTGCGCAGGTTTCCGATGTGGATATAGCGGTAGACGGTCGGACCACAGGAGTACATTTTGATCTTGCCAGGCTCCAACGGGACAATTTCCTCGACGCGCCGCGTGAGTGTGTTATAGATTCTCATCGCCTCGTCACGCTCCCAGCATGCGTCAAACAGAACAACGACGAACGGCTTCCGTGACAGCCTCCCTCTGCCAGTCCCCGCCCGAGCGAGCGTCTGTGTGGCTCGGCTCAGCTCAACCGCCGCCCCTGGCGCCGACTGCTACTGGCCGCACCATGTGCGTTTTTCTCCACACGGAATTATACCCCCGGCCCGGCGGCCTCGACCAGGCGAGGAGGCAGGGCCGTCTCGCCAATGCGTTGACGTGCAGTTGCCTCCCTCCTCGCCAGCAACACTCGTGCACAGGTAAAGCCCCGACTCAGGCGGTCATCTCTTTGACTATCTGCTGAACCCTGGCGCCTGGGGCCTTGCCTTTCAGTTCGCGAGCCGCCAGCGGCATGACCTTGCGGAAATCGCGCCCCTGCTCCTCAATGAGACGCGCTACTACAGCCCGGATTTCATCGTCACTGAGCTGGGCAGCCTGAAGATAGGATTGCAGGAGGGCCTTTTCGCGCTGGGCCTTCTCGACCAGATCACTGCGCCCTCCCTTTTCGTAGAGGGGAATGGCCTGGTCACGCATCTTGATCTCGCGCTCCAGTACCTGATAGCAGTCGGCTTCGGTCAGCGGCTTCCCATACTCAGGATGCTTGCGATCAGTGCGCGCAACTTCCAGATTGTGGATAGCCCCCAGCACCATACGTAGCGTGTCAACCTTGAGCTGATCTCGCGCTCTCTGAGCTTCCTGAATATCTTTCCGCAGTTGTTTCTCGATAGGGAACTCCTCACGCGTCTGCGCCATGTTACATATTCCTCCTATACTCTCAGCAATTCTGATGGCGATCTCCAGTATAGCCTTTGGCGCCAGTTCTGTCGAGTCAGTCGGGCGAGGTCCACATCAGCAGGACCGGCCAGGCCGACACCCCACTGCATTAGCCTCACTCCCGGACCAATCCGGCCACCCATTGCGTACTTAGAAGAGGCGCCGCCCAGTGAACAGCAGGCCCCGGCGCAACAGGCACTCCCGTCCAACGGGGCTGGCCGCCACCAGCGCCTCCCCAATCTGGCGCAGCGCTACCTCTCCCGCTGGCAGACGCAGGCGTAGCAGGAAAGCCGCGTCACTCTCTCCCGGCCAGGGATCACGCTGCCAAAACGAGGCGTGGCGGAGGAAAGGCTGCTCGGCCAGCTGCTCCAGCAAGGCCATCACCTCATACCTCAGAGTACTATACGAAAGATCGCCCGCCGAGAAGGAGAGCGAGAGCGTCTGCGTCCCCAACTCTGGCGCTGGGCCACTGAGCAGATCATCGCCGAGCTGGTAAACGAGATGATAGACAAGTGCGCCACTGGCCACGGAGGGCAGCCCGGCAGAGGCAGGCGCAGGCAGCTCTTCCTCTTCTGTCAGCGCCCGATCGCCGCGCAAGGAAGCTGGCCACTCTGCTACGAACTGATTGAGCAGATCGAAGGCGCAGGCGCCACGCAAGAGAAACCACAGCTCATAGAGCTGGTGCCCGGGTCGCCAGCGTCGCCAGTCCTCCAGCCTGGTCTTGGCGGTCAGTAATGCCGGCGCCAGCTCACTGGCGGCCAACTCCGGCCCCAGCTTCGGGACAGCGCAGACAACTAGCGCTGGTCCCTCAAGAGGGAAAAGGCCGGTCGAGCCTAAGCGCATGGCCAGATGACGCAGCTCACGCTGCAAGGCGGCTGCAACCTGGGATGGCTGCACGGCGGCAGCAAGGAAGCCCAGACGCTGAAGACGCAGCGCGGCCTCTTCCGCATAGCGCGCGCACTGCTCCTCAGTCCACTCTTGCAAGCGCGCAGCGACCGCCGCGCAGCGTTCATGGAGCGCAGCGAGCAACGGCAAAAGTTCAGCCTCCCCCTCCCGAGCTAGCAGGCGGACACAGAGATGGAGGATCGGCACATCCAGTCCCAGGGCGCGATAGATGTCCATACGGTTTCCTCGCTTTTCCTATCATAGTCGACACTGGCAAGAGCAACAAACGTCGGCAGCGTCCTGACCATAACAGCAAGGCAGCCAAGCCGCGGCCACCAACCTGGTTGGCCAGACAGCCCTCACGAGGCTATAATAGAGACATCCATCTCTTTTCTGGCAGTCTCTTGTCTCTGGAAAGGTCTTCCCGTTCATGTCTAGCACGACCTCTTTCTCTTCTCACCCGGAGCAGCAAAACATCCGCATCGGAGCACTGATAGCCCTTTTCTTAGGTCCTGCCTTCGTCTTTGCTAACATGTACACCACCCAGGCTATCTTGCCCGTGCTGAGCCGGGTCTTCAGAGTCGATGCGCCCACTGCGGGCCTGACCATTTCCATCATCGTCCTGGCGGTCGCGATTGGCTCACTCTTCTACGGACCGCTCTCCGACCGCATCGGGCGCAAAATCGTCATGGTAGGCAGCAGCCTTCTCATTACCCTGCCGACGCTGCTATGCGCCTTTGCCCCTAATTTTACCATTCTGCTCTGTCTGCGCGCTCTGCAGGGCTTGCTCATGCCGGGATTGACCAGTGTAGCCATCTCCTATGTCAATGATGAGTTCAGAGGGCGCGAGCGTGGCCTGGCCATGGGCGTCTACGTCAGCGGGCAGACGCTCGGCGGTCTCTTCGCCCGCCTCGGAAGCGCCGCTCTGACTGCAGCCACCAACTGGCAGGTCGCCCTCTTCTCTTTCAGTCTGCCGACCCTGATCGCCGCACTCGCCATGTGGCGCTTCCTGCCCGACAGCCAGGGCCAGCAGTCCCAGCACGCTCCTCATCTGCTCCACCGGCGCCAGCGAACCGTGATCTCCGACAGCGTCAGTGATCAGTCAGGGGGCAACGCCCTGCGTCAGTCGCTGAGCGATATCTGGTTCCATTTGCACAATCGGCACCTGGTGGGAGCCTTCATCATCGGCTTCACCCTTTTCTTTGGCTTCGTTGGCACCTTCACCTATTTACCTTACTACCTCAGCGGACCGCACTTCGGTCTCTCAACGGTCCAGCTTGGTCTGGTCTATCTGCTCTGGCTAACTGGCCTCTGCTCGCCTATTGCGGGCAGCCTGGCGGGACGTGTCGGCTCACGGCGCGCCATTGCTGTCAGCATGAGCCTGGCTGGTTGCGGTCTCCTAGTTACTCTGATTCCTCTTTTGCCGATTGTCATCACAGGTCTTGGTCTACTAGCTCTTGGTATGTTTTGCACCATTCCTGCTGTCAATCTCTATCTTGGCGAACAAGCTCACAAAGCCAAAGGGACAGCAGCCTCTCTTTACCTCTCCTGCTACTACTTCGGTGGCAGTCTGGGGGCGGTCCTGCCTGGCATTGCCCTTCTGCACGGCGGCTGGCCTGGTGTCGCGCTCCTCTGCCTTGGCACCATTCTGATCGCGATCGCCAGCGACCTCGCCCTCTGCTGAGCCGATCGAGCAGACGGTCAGTAATCGAGCCAACCAGCCACCGGCCTGCCGGCAGAGCTGGCCCCTTCCCTACCAGGCGGGCCACTCTGTGGGATACAATAAAGGGGGAAGTACCCGTTGAGAACACGAAGGAGTGTGACCAATTATGACCATAACCGCAGAGCACGTTTTAGAGCGTGCGCGGACTCCTTTTAGAAACGAGCCGCTTACAGACTTCTCGCGCCCTGAGAATCGCCAGGCTCAGGAAGAGGCCCTGGCTCAGGTGCGTAGCGAGCTAGGCCGCACCTATCCGCTGATCATTGGCGGCCAGCACATCCAGAACAGCGATACCTTCGCCTCCGTCAACCCAGCCCAACCCGACCAGGTCATCGGCTATTTCTCGCGCGCCACCCTCGAACAGGTTGACCAGGCCGTGCGCGTCGCTGCTGAGGCTTTTGAGCAATGGAAGCGCGTTCCAGCCCACGAGCGCGCCAACTATCTCTTCGCCGCCGCCGACCGCCTGCGCGAGCGTCGCTTTCTCTTCAATGCCTGGATGATCTATGAGGTAGCCAAGAGCTGGACCGAGGCCGATGCCGATACCGCTGAGGCCATCGATTTCCTGGAGTTCTACGCCCGCGAGATGCTGCGCCTGGCCGAAGAACAGCCGCTTGTTCGTATTCCAGACGAAGATAATGAACTTGTCTACATTCCGCTGGGCGTCGGCGCCGTCATTCCACCCTGGAACTTCCCCGGCGCCATCATGGTTGGCATGACCAGCGCCTCCTTTGTGGCGGGCAACACCGTGGTTCTCAAACCATCGAGCGCCTCGCCCGCTATTGCTGCCCAGTTTGTACGCATCCTTGAAGAAATCGGCCTGCCGGCAGGCGTTGTCAACTTCCTGACGGGAGCCGGCTCCAGCATTGGCGACGCCCTGGTCTCCCATCCCCTGACACGCTTCATCGCCTTCACCGGCTCGCGCGATGTCGGCCTGCGCATCAACGAGTTGGCGGCCAAGACTCAGCCGGGCCAGCGCTGGATCAAGCGCACTATCCTGGAGATGGGCGGTAAAGATGCGATCGTCGTCGACGAAACCGCCGATCTGGAGGCTGCCGCCAACGGCATTGTTGTCTCCGCTTTCGGCTTCCAGGGCCAGAAATGTTCAGCCTGCTCACGCGCCATCATTGTCGAGAGCGTCTACGATCAGGTTTTGCAGAAGGTAGTAGAGAAGGCCAAACAGCTCAGCGTCGGCGACGTCACGCGCCCAGAAACCTTCATGGGGCCAGTGATCGATGCCAACGCTTTCAAAAAGATCACTGACTACATCGAGATTGGCAAAGGCGAGGGGCGCCTTGTCCTTGGAGGTGGCCATCACGGCCCGGGCTACTATATCGAGCCGACCATCTTCGCCGACGTCGATCCCCACGCCCGCATCGCCCAGGAAGAGATTTTCGGGCCTGTGCTGGCCTTCATCCGGGCGAAGGACTTTAGTGACGCCTTGCGCATCGCCAACGATACCGAGTACGGCCTCACGGGTTCAGTCTATACGCGCGACCCTGAGCGCATCCAGCGGGCCAAAGAAGAGTTCCATGTCGGCAATCTCTACTTTAACCGCAAGTGCACGGGAGCCTTGGTCGGCGTGCACCCCTTCGGAGGCTTCAATATGTCAGGCACGGACTCCAAAGCCGGGGGCCGCGACTATCTCCTGCTGTTTACGCAGGCTAAGGCGATCTCGGCCAAGAAGCTCTAGCTCGCCCGGCAGGCGAGTGAGCCAAAACAAGAGCAGCCTGTTGCCGCAGGGCAGCGCCTGCGTCGCGGCACGAGAGAGGTGTATTACGTGTCTGCAAACTTCCAACCTGTTGTCCGCCTACGGAAAGAAAGGCCGGGGACATGGCAGATCTCGCTGCCTTTCCTCGGCGAACACGGGATCGTCGGCAGCTACCTCATCACAGATGAGCGTGAGACGGCTCTCATTGATCCCGGGCCAACCAGTACAGTGACAGCCCTGCTAAGCGAATTGCGCGAGGCGGGTTTTGATCCCGAGGCCATTACGCATATTCTGCTCACCCACATTCATCTGGACCACGCCGGGGCCACAGGCACCCTGGCCCGCCTGCTGCCGCAGGCCCAGGTCTATGTTCACAGCCGGGGCGCCCCGCACCTGGTTGACCCATCGAAAGTCATCGCCAGCGCCAGCCGCATCTACGGCGAGCAGATGCCAACGCTGTGGGGCGAGGTTGAGGCCGTGCCCGCCGAGCGTGTCCATAGCCTCGAAGACGGTAATGTGCTCACAGTTGCCGGGCGTCGGCTAGAGGTGCACTATACACCTGGACACGCCGTTCACCACATTATCTTCTTCGATGTCCACTCGGGAGAACTCTTCGCTGGGGACGCCGCTGGCGTGCGTCTCCAGGATGTCGATTATGTGCGCCCACCCACGCCGCCACCCGATCTCGATCTGGAAGCCTGGTTCGAGAGCCTGAGCCGCATTAGCCGTCTGCGGCCTGATGTGCTCTACCTGGGGCACTTTGGGCCAACGCGCGATGTCACACGGCACATCGCCAGTCTGCGTGAGCGCCTCATCGCCTGGGGCGAGATTGTCTTGCAGGCCATGCGCGAAGGCAAAAGCGAAGAGGAGATCCGCGAGCACCTCATCGCCGAGACCCAACCTGAGCTGGAGCGCGTCGCTCGCGATCCCCAGGCCATCAAGCGCTACGACCTTGCGACCAACTATCCGATGACGGTCCAGGGTTACATGCGCTATTGGCGGAAGAAGCACCCCGAGCGGCTCCAGGAAAGTCCACCTGGCTAGTCAGGCGGGGAAAGGAAGCCAGAGACCAGCGCACGCCGCCAACCCGAGCCGCGTTGAGCAGGCCTGGTGCGGCGTGGCTGGCTCGCTCCTTTCGCCTGACTCAGCCCCCATTAAGGAGCAGGCGGTTGTCGACCTGAAAGACCCCCAGACTGACGAGGGCCGGGGCGATGTCTCCCAAGGCCCGAATAATCAGCTTATGAGCCTCTACCTCGCCGACAATAGGAGAGCAGAAATACTGACAGATGGCAATCAGAGCTGAGAACCCCTCAAGCAAGTCTTCACGAGGCATCCGGTCAAGGTGAGACTTATCCATCACATAGAGGTAGCCGTTGGGGGAGATTCTCAGGCCAGAGAAGGCAGGGAAAGCAGCGGAACAATCATCGATGATGTCGCGCAGAACGTTCATTGCCTCCTTCGGCCCGACCAGCTGAGCTACGGCCAACGAGACCCTCCTGGTGGCCTCAACCAGCAATTGCCACTCCCAGGGAGAGATCAGCTGATTGACCTTGGTACGGGCCACCACTTGACCCTCTACAACCTGTGGACGCGGCTGGGCCGCAGGAGGCGGAGGCGCGGCTGGAGCCGGCCCTGAGCGTGATACGGCCCCAGAGCTATAGCGCGCCTGCAAATGCGAGAGCCAGCGCTCAAAGCGCTGCTCATGGGCAGGCGTCACATTCTCGCTCTGGACCGTCACACCGCGTTCAAACCGTAGCGTCGCGCGCGTCCAGCTCTGCAAATCCGCCAGCACAGCATCGACTGCGCCCCGCGTTCCGATCACATGCACCAGTCTGCCATTTCGGAAATAGAGATGAGCCAGCCCCAGACGCGTATTGTTCCGCACGGTCAGCCGCCCAAAGGCGCGCAGGCGCTTAATACTGCTGATAATACTGGGCAGGTCAGCTAGCGAACCCTGCCACTGTGCATTGGAAGACATAGTACAACGCCGTTCTCCGAAACTGCCCTAACGATGGACAGGCCATCATCAGTGTTCGGGTGCTGTCTCCCGTGACCGTGAGACAGTGCCACGTGTGGGTTACTCACCCATTCCTCCCATCCCTCGCCCCTCTCCACCAACCCTTCCCGGCGTCGGGGGCCCCCGGCTTTAGCCGTGGGGAGGAGACGCCGGGGCTATCCCTCGCTGTACGCATATCCGTCACCTCGCTGCACAAGCTTCAAGTGTTTCGGATGCACGTCGAACCCGTTGAGCCTGAAACTCGGCCGGTGCCGGATCACAATGCGTCCAACGTGCCTGCCCGCATACTTCCCTCGCGGGATATGAGCCCGCACCAGGTCTCCCGTTCGGAACCCCAGGGACGACTTCGCAGAAGGTGCGTGACTTTTCGGGAATCCGTATTTGTCCGTGATGCACCTTTGCCGCTTCCCATGCCCCTTCGCCTCAATCCGCAACATCCGCATGTCCGGGTCAAGCCGCACACGCTCCCCCGATGCCCCCGCACACGCCGCGTCTATCCAGTGGTTTTTCGGATAGCCTTGGCTCGAACGATTGCGCTTCGTCCGGCCTCCCGATCCCAACTCCAATGGCAAACCGAGTCTCTTCAACCGCTCCACGATCACCCACCGGACCGTGTTCACTGCCGCTGCATCCTGGAGAGGCTGTTTGAGCCGTTTGAGCGCCTCGGGAAAACGCTGCGCCCGGATACCGTCAAGCGGACGGACCGACGCATTCAGTTCTCCCAACCATTCTTCCGGCATCCGGTTCCCTTTCGCCTCGTTGCACCTCCGGCAGACCACCGCCAGATTGCTCACCCGGTCACTGCCGCCTCGCGACCTCGGGATCACGTGGTCAATATTCAACACGGTGTCTCCCGAGGCCCCGCCGCAGGACGCGCACTGGTGGCCAAACTGCTCCAACAGGTACTCCCGCAACTCATACCCGAAAAGGGTGCCTTGTTGGTACTCCACACCCGAGATGTCGGGGTTCTGGAGCAGTTGGGTGTCGAATTGGACGTGTTCAACCGTTATCAAAGAGACCGGCGCATATCGGCAGAGACGGTTCACCCACGTGAGGACGTTCCCCACTCGGCTCTCCAAGGAAGGAGCCAGGCGTTTGTCCCGAAATCCTTGACCACTCCCCGCCTTGCACAGCCGGCAGGACCGGCTGCCGTGCCTGGCGTTCTTCCCGCACCCGTCGCATTTCTGCGGCTTCCGGTTCAGGAACCGCGGCTTGCGGTAGCGCGTCTTGCGGTTCCTCCTGGCCCGGCGCAGAGCCCGGCGTTCCGCGAGCGCCTGCTGGACCTGCTTGCCCCGGTGGTGGATCTCCGCCGCCCAGACCACGATTCGTCCCCGCCTGCCGAACTCAGCCACCAGGGCCACGCCCGTGGTCTCCGAGCCGGGATCGCACTTCACCGCGACCGGCTGAACCTCACCCCCTTCCCTGCCTTTGAGGATGATCGTGAACGGATACCGCCGCAAAATCGCCGCCCGGCCCGTTTTCAGAAGCATCCGGGCCCGGGCGGGACTGCACGGCATGAGCGGCCTCCTGTCCTTTCCTACGACCAACACTCTCTGCTGCATGAGGCTTACGCCTCCTTCCTCGCCGGGGCTTGCGCCCCGCACGGTCACGTGAGCCTCGCCAAGGTTCTCCCGGCTTGTTCTGCGAACGGCACTGGCTTCAACCCCGTACACCTGTTTCACCGCCCGCGACAGGGCCTGGAGCTGGCTCACGCACCCCAGGGT
>NZ_JADGIA010000234.1 GCF_019683635.1 Thermogemmatispora sp.
GAAGCTACGCCGTCCGGGGGCGGCTCTCAGGCTCTCAGGCTCTCAGTGAGCAGAGAGCTGGCCGGGACGGGACGGGACGGCGTCAGGGCGGGGGAGTGGGGCCTCTGTGGGTTAGGGTGAGGAGTCTGCGGAGCTGGGACCCTCTCCCGCATGGCTGCGTTGCCAGATGAAGGCCGCCAGGGCCATCGCCGTTTGTTCCTTGGGGCTATGCTCATCGCTGCCCAGCAGATCCTGGGCGCGGTGGAGGCGATAACGGATTGTATTGACATGGACGCCGAGGCGTTCGGCCACGGCCTGAGCTGAGCCAAGCGTCTGAGCCAGGACGAAGGTCTCGGTCAGGTGGGAGCCAGTGGCTCGATCGTAGTCGAGCAAGGGCTTGAGCAGCTTGGTGGCGAAAGCTTCCAGGTCCTTCATCAGGCGCGGGTTCTCTAGCAGGCTATCCAGACCGAAGGTGTAGACATCGAGCAGATACTCGCCGTAGCCCTCGCGGCGGGCCTTCTGGGCCAGGGCGATGGTGTGGGTCAGGCCCATCTTCAGATCTTCCAGCGAGTGGTAACGTCCGCCGTAGACGATCCACAGTGGCTGCACGCCGCAGTGTTGCAGCAAGGCATCGCGCACCTTCGATGGCGGCTGAGGAGCCTGGCCTTCCAGCAAGACGATGGCCGTGTCGTCGTCGACAAAGATCAGGGGACTCTTCAGGCAGTCCAGCACCACGCTCTCGACGATCATGCGCTTACGGGCCGATTTCATGGCCTGCAGGCTGTCCTGGGGCCAGGCCAGCACCCAGAACTGGCCACGCTCCACGGGTAGGCCGAGCCGGTAGCCATCTTGCTCCACGTATTGCAGCGAATGGCCCTTAAGCAGCGAGCGGAGCCACTGCTCGCGGCGGCGGTCAAGCTGGTCTTGCACCTGCTCCAGGCGAGTGATTACCAGGTTGCAGGCCACCACCAGATCGTAGAGGAAGTCCGGCCAATGCGGAGGCGGTAACGACACGGCAGGGCAGAGGTAGACCGCGCCGGCGCGATCAAGGCCGGCGAGCGCCAGCGGGACCACCTGTACCTTCTCTGGCTGGCGGGCGCGCTCAGCACGCAACTGCTCCAGCTCCTCGCTGCGCGCCAGGACATAGGGCTTGCCGCTGCCATCGGTCACAATCACCGGTCCCTTGATCAATTGGCCGGCCCAGTTCTCGACGGCCTCTACGCGGTTGGCGTGCAGCAGTAGCTCATACCAGGCCGTTTTGGCGTCAGGAGTACGCACCAGGCCGGGCCAGTGAATCACAGTGGGGCGCTCGGCGAGGGGCAGCGGCTCCAGCAAGCGGGTGAGACGCTGGCCAAGGAGAAATTCCGCCAGCGAGAAAGGGGCGACAGTGCGCCTCGTCGTGTAGAGGACAGCGGCCACGTGAACGTTACCATCGGGCACGGACTGCGAACGCACTGGGAGGGCCATGCCTGAGCGCACCTGTTCGCGGTCGACGATATCGGAGACGCTTGGGTCGCGGTAGGGAGAGTTGCGATAATCGCCGCGTCCCATCGGTGTTCCGTAGGCAGCGACGCGCCCACCGATCCCGCGTCCCAGGCCCAGGGCGAAGCCGAAATTGCTGTGGCGGGCGCCCAGGTGGCCGGCGATCTCCACCACATCGTTATAAGCCTGGCCCCAGAAGGTAAAATCGGCGCGAGTCACGATGCGCGCCAGGCTCAAAATAGCGGCCAGGGCCTGGGCGTCGCCGTGGGCCAGGGCCTCGATGAGGGAGCGATCGTGCACGGGTGAGCTAGGCGAAAAATACTGTTCCTCCTTCTCCTCCACCTCTAGCAGGGCCTCCAGGGTCTGGCGCACGCGCAGCAGCCCCTCGTTCGGGGGCAGAGTGAAAGCGCCGCCCTCGCCAGGAGTGGGCCAGAGAATCCAGAAGGCGCGTCGACCGCTCTCGGGGGAAGCGAGCTTCAAGAGGAGGGCTGGCGGCATATCGTTGAGGCCAGTGCGCAGATCGCGTTCGAGTACGCTGGCCACCATTTCGGGGGAGGGATCGAGGCGTGCTGAGAGCCAGCGATGCATGGCGTTGCGCCGGATGCCGGCATAGTGGACCTTCCACGGCCCTTTGCGCTGCGGGCAGGGCCAGATCAAGGCCGTGGCCACAGCGGGCACGCGTGTCAGCAGCTCCTGGAGAGCGCGCGCAATGGCCTCCTCGCGCTGCTCTGGGCAGAGGGCTGCGCTCTTTAGGGCATGCGTCACGGGGGTCCAGGGATCTGGACAATGCTCTTGCATAGTGGCGCCCTCGCCATTGTGGAAGCTAACAAATAGCTATCCGCCAATTTGTAGATAGAGACATTGTATACCATCACGCTGCCTGTTTACAATAGGCTTGCACGAAACGCCAGTGGCCGCCAGGGTCGGTGCCAGCGGCAAGGAGAGGAACCTGCGGCGGCGCAGGCAGGCGAGGGACTGGCCTGAGTGGGCTAGTCAAGGTAGGCTGCCCGTACTGGCCGGGCAGGCGAGTAGAGGCAAGCCCGGCTGCAGTGGGCCGTAGCCGCCCTGCCGATCGAGTGTCCGCGGCGGGTCTGAGCAGGGAAGCGAGTCGGGCCAGAGAGAGTCAGCATCGCTGCCGACGGAGGAAGCGCCTATGTTAGAGCTGCAGGACGTTGCCGTCACCTATCAGAACGTCATCCCCGCCTTGCGGGGTGTCTCGCTTGAGATCCCTGAAAAGGTGGTCGTCGCCCTGCTGGGCACCAACGGAGCCGGCAAGACCACCCTCCTGCGGGCCATCTCCGGCCTGCTCCCATTGCATCGTGGCGCCCTCGTTGGTGGTCACATCCTCTTTGCAGGCGAGCGCCTCGATCGCCTCTCTCCCACGCGCATCGTGCAGCTGGGCATCGCCCAGGTCCTGGAAGGGCGCCGCATCTTTGACGATCTAACCGTTGATGAAAACCTCCACGCCGGCGCCATCACCGTGCGCAATCCCACCGCTATCCGTCGCGCCTATGATCGCGTCATGAGCCTCTTCCCGGTCCTTGCCGAGCGGCGCAGCAGCCGTGCTGGTTATCTCTCGGGCGGAGAACAGCAGATGCTGGCCATCGGGCGCGCCCTGATGGCCTCGCCGCGCCTGCTGCTCCTCGACGAGCCATCCCTTGGCCTGGCCCCCTTCATGGTACAGCGCATTCGCAACATCATTGCCGAGATCAACGCTGAAGGCACCGCCGTACTGCTCGTCGAACAAAACGCGCAAATGGCTCTCTCGGTGGCTCACTACGGTTATGTGCTGGAAACGGGGCGCGTCGTTCTGGCTGCCCCAGCAGCGCGCCTCTTGCAAGAGGAGAACATCCGTCAGTTCTACCTGGGCCTGCGCGAAGGAGAGCGCCAGCTCGCGCTTGGGCGCCTGCGCCAGCGGCAGGAAAGGGTGGCGGAGAGGAGGTGGCAGTCATGAGTGAGAGGCCTCACCACAGCAACCTGGCCAGCGACAACCACCAGATCAATCCCAGCGAGCCGCTGCTGCGTGTTGAACAGCTCTCGGTTCGCTTTGCGGGGGTGCGCGCTCTCAGCGAGGTCTCTTTCGTCGTCTGGCCGGGCGAACTCTTTGCCGTCATTGGTCCCAACGGCGCTGGCAAAACCTCCCTGTTTAATGTGCTCTCGCGTGTCTACCAGCCCGAGGCGGGGCAGGTCATCTTTGCCGGTCAGGACCTGCTGCGCCTGAAACCCCACCAGGTGGCCAGGGCTGGCATCGCACGCACTTTCCAGAACATGGGCCAGTTCCCCACGATGACCGTCCTGGAGTACCTGCTGCTGGGCCGCCATACGCGCATGCACAGTGGCATCCTGCGCGCCGGACTGTTTATCGGCCCGACCCGCCGGGAAGAGTGGGAGAACCGCGCCTACTGTCTCCATATTCTCGATTTGCTAAACTTGAAAGAGGTGCGCGACCGGCCTCTGGGCAGCCTGCCCTATGGCCTGCAAAAGCGGGCTGATCTGGCGCGCGCCCTGGCGATGGAGCCGCGGCTGCTGCTTCTGGATGAGCCGGTGGCGGGCATGAGCCTGGAAGAGACCGAGGAGATTGCCGCCATCATTCTGGAGATCAAGGAGCAGCTCGGCATCACCCAGATCCTTGTTGAGCACGATATGGCGCTGGTCATGGGTCTGGCTGATCGTGTGCTGGTGCTGGACTTTGGTCGCGTCATTGCCGAGGGCAGGCCGGCGGAGGTTCAGGCCAATCCGGCAGTCATCAAAGCCTACCTGGGCGAAGAATCGGAGCAGCTGCCGGCGCCCGCCGATGACCTGCCCGCCGTCTCCGAGAACTAAACGCCGCCTCGGACTGGCAGGCGTGTCAGCTTACAGCTCTGCTTACTCGCTCGTATGCTTGCTCGTTTGCCCGTGCAGAGATGCCAGAAATGCTCTCTGGACCTGAGCGTACCAGAGAGCCGATGGTGATACCCATCGCTCGATCGCCCTATTTGCGGCTTGCTTGTGCAGGAGGAGCTATGAGCTATGGCCTACTTCCTTCAGCTAGTCTTTGCGGGCGCAGCCCAGGGATGCATCTACGCCCTGATCGGGCTGGGCTTTAGCATCATCTTCAAGGCGAGCCAGGTCATCAATTTTGCCCAGGGCGAGCTGCTGCTGGTTGGCACCTATGTCGTGGCCAGCGCCGTCCTGAACTGGCATCTGCCTTTTTTGCTGGCATTGCCGCTGGGACTACTGGTCACCATTGTCATCGGCCTCGTCTTTGAGCGCCTTGTGCTGCGCAGGATGATTGGTCGTCCACCCTTCACTGTCCTCATGATTACCATTGGTCTGGACATCATTCTGCGTACGCTGGTCATTGTGGGCTGGGGTTCGCGCACCATTCCGGCGGCCACGCCTTTCTCCGTTACCAGTGGCTTCAATGTGGCCAGCGTGCATCTGGGCAGTAGCGATCTCTGGACCATTGGCGTGACTATTGTGCTCTGCATTGCCCTCTACTATTTCTTTCGCCACACACGCTACGGGCTGGCCATGCGGGCCACAGCGCTGGATCAAGAGGCGGCCCTGGCTATGGGGATCGATGTGCGCAATGTCTATGCCCTGGCCTGGGGACTGGCGGCGGCCATCACGACGCTCGGTGGCGTCCTGCTGGCGATCGATAGTCTGGCCATTGATCCCAACTTTGGCAATGCGGCCCTGGTGGCTTTTCCGGCCATCATTCTGGGCGGCCTCGACTCGGTCAGCGGTGCGGTTGTCGGCGGCGTCATTATCGGCCTGACCAGCGTCCTGACGGCTGGCTACGAGAGCCGCCTGCCGGCGGTCGTTGGCACGGGCCTGCACGAGGTAACGCCCTATCTGATCATGATCCTCATCCTCATGATTCGTCCCTATGGTCTCTTTGGCTCAAGAAAGGTAGAGCGCGTATGATCGCTACGAGGGAGCCTGGCCGTAGCCGTCTTCGTCAAGAGCTGCCGCGGGAGGCCGAGCCACCTCGCTTGCTGGGGAGCCTGGCGCGCTGGCTCTGGCTGGGGGTTGGAGTGCTGGCCTTGCTGCTCTTCTTCTCGCTGGCCAGCGACGACTGGTTTACTATTGTCAACTACTGCCTGATTGCGGCGATCGCCACCTTGGCGCTCAACCTCCTCTCGGGCTACACTGGCCAGATCTCGCTGGGCCTGGCCTTCTTCATGGGCCTGGGAGGCTATACGGCGGCGCTCCTGGGCGGCAATCCGCCCGCAGGCCCGCTTGATCCTTGGGGCCTGGGCCTGCCCGTCTTCATCTGGCTGCCGGCGGCGGGCCTGGTTGCGGCTCTGGTGGGGGCGCTGATCGGGCCGAGCGCCCTACGCCTGCGTGGCTTCTATCTGGGCATTGTGACCCTGGCTCTGGTCTTCATCGGCAATTATCTATTCCGCAACCTGAGCTTCATCACCGGGGGGCCGCAGGGGCGCAATTTCCCGGTGCCGGCCTTTGGAGGCTTCTCGCTCGACCAGCAGAACAGCATCCTGGGCGTCGCCCTGACCTCGGGGCAGCAGTATTTCCTGCTCATCCTGGTGGTCCTCCTGCTCTCGGCACTCTTCGTCTACAATCTCAGTCGTTCACGCGTCGGTCGCGCTATGCGGGCCGTGCGGGATCACGAAGTGGGCGCTGCCATCATGGGGGTGAACCTTTTCGAGGTCAAGATGGGGGCCTTCGTGCTCTCCTCGTTCCTGGCGGGCGTGGCCGGCGCGCTCTATGTCTCCTATGCGCGCTATGTGATCCCCGACTACTGGAGTCTGAGCCTATCGATCCAGTTTGTGGCGGCCATCATCATCGGTGGCATTGCCGATGTCTGGGGGTCGATCCTGGGGGCTGCCTTTGTCTTCGCCCTTCCCCAGGTCATCGACTACTTCTCGCTGCTGCCGCCCAGCACTGGCGGTGGGGGCCTCAGCAGCGGAGATTTGAACGCGCTCCTCTATGGCTTGCTGATCATTGTCTTCCTGCTGTTTGAGCCAGGCGGAGTCATTGGTCTGGTGCGCCGCCTGCGCCCGGCTGGGCCTCGCCCCCAGACGTTGGGGACGAGCGCGGGCGCGGGCGCGGGCGCAGGCGCGGGCGCGGAGACAGCCAAAGAAGGGGGTGAGAGCATCGAGGTGGTTGATCTTCAGCAGCACGTCCCTGGCCCCGGCGAGGAGCGGGGGAGTGGCGGAACCGGTGCCTCCTGAGCGCGCCTGACGAGATCTGGACGGGTCTCGTCGCGTCTACTCCCCTCTTCTTGCCTGCCAACTTGCCAGTGGGTCAGCCTGTGGTGGCATACCTGCACTTCGCTTGAGGTCTGCAGTCAGGAAGCCAGTAAAAGCGAACCAGCCGGGTTTTATGTGCTATCTTGTGCCTTTGGCTCGATAAGGGGGTAATTGTTTATGGCTACGAAACGCTTCTTGTTTGCCTGTATACTCATCCTCCTGGCCGGTCTACCGATCCTTGCAGGCTGCGCGGGCAGCAACACGGGCAGCAGCTCGGGTGGACTCAAGGCGGGACCTGGTGTCGATCTCAATAAGAAGACGATCACGCTGGGCATCCTCTCGCCCTACTCGGGGCCGGTGGCTGGGCCGGTCGGCATCCCGATCGCCAATGGCGTCAAAGCCTTCTTCTATCACGTCAATGACCACGGCGGCATTAACGGCTTCAAAGTCCAGTTCGTTGAACAGGATACGCAGTACAGCCCGCAGCTGGAGGTGCAGAAGTATAACCAGATTCGCAACCAGGTGCTGATGATCGCCGACAGCCTCGGGACGCAGCCAACCTTTGCCATCAAGGATCTGGCGGCTGCCGATCACATGCTGGTCTCGGCTGCTACGCTCTCTTCGGCGCTGGCGCGTGAGAAATATCTGATCCTCGTTGGCACACCTTACCGTCTGCAGGTGGAGAATGCTTTTGACTACGTTGTCAATAAGCTCGGGGTCAAGAATCCAGCCACGGCTATCATCTATCAGAACGATGACTATGGCCAGGATGGGCTAACGGGCTACCGCGAGGCAGTGAGTGTCTACCACCTGCACGACGTGGCCCAGGTCTCCTTTGCGGTCAATGATACGGATTTCACCGCCCAGGTGGCGCAGCTGAAGGCTTCCGGGGCGAAGTACGTCTTTATGACGACGCTGCCGACGGCGACGGCGACTATTATCGCTACAGCCTATAAGCTGGGCTACAATCCGCAGTGGATTCTGCAAAGCCCGGCC
>NZ_JADGIA010000235.1 GCF_019683635.1 Thermogemmatispora sp.
ACCATTAGTTATGAAGACTTCGAAAAGGTCGATATTCGGGTGGGCAAAATCGTGGCCGTCGAAGACTTTCCTCAAGCGCGCAAGCCCGCCTATAAGCTGACCATCGATTTCGGTCCTGAGATCGGCCTCAAGCGCTCCTCTGCTCAGATCACCAACTATTCCAAAGAGGAGCTGCTTGGCCTGCAGGTAGTAGCTGTAGTCAACTTTCCACCAAAGCAGATTGGTCCTTTCCGCTCGGAGGTCCTGACCCTGGGCGTACCCGATGCCGACGGCAAAGTCATCTTGCTGACCCCCACCAGAGAGGTCCCTCTTGGAGGGCGCATGTTTTGAGGAGGCGAGGCGGGCCTTTTCTCGCCTCATCCTCTTCCGCCTCACCTGCTTGACAGCCCAGGGGAAAAGGTGTATCCTGAGCGCCAGAGCAAAGCGCAGCTGCGATTAACCCGAAGGTAGCATAGTGGAGTGCGGTGATCAGGACTAGTAAGCGTGGCGACCGTTCGATAGCGAGCCGGGACGGTGCAAGCCGGTGAATGGGACCGCGCTGAACCCACCTGAGAGCGTCGGCGAAGAGTCGACCGGTTCCCTCGCCGTTAGCGGAGGAGGCGATCAGGATTTGCCTGCTAGGGCAAGGTACTGGCTGGCTGGTTACTGGCCCGCTTGAAAGAGAGAGGTTGTCGCTGGGGCCAGGGGTTGATTGAGACGAGCCGCTGCTGAGAGATAGCTGGCTGCCTGGTCGTACGAGTGGGGCTGTCTCGCAAGAGGCCGCTCAAGTAAGGTGGTACCACGGGTCTCGGTGCTCGTCCTTCTCTAAGGGCGAGTTTTTTTATTGGGCTGTTTCTCTTCCTATCCGTCTGCTGTCTGCTCTCTGCGAGAGAAAGGGTGTTCTTCAATATGGCCGAAGGAGCAAAGGAGAAGTACGTCGAGGAACTTGTCGATCAGAGCGACGATTTTTCACGCTGGTATAACCAGGTAGTCCGCAAGGCCGAGCTGGCCGATTATGCGCCGGTGCGCGGCTGCATGATTATCCGCCCCTATGGCTATGCCATCTGGGAGCATATTCAGCGCCTGCTCGATGCCCGCTTTAAGGAAACAGGCGTGATGAACGCCTACTTCCCGCTGCTGATCCCGCGCAGCTTCCTGGAGCGGGAAGCCAAGCATGTGGAGGGCTTCGCTCCCGAAGTGGCCTGGGTGACCCGCGGAGGAGGCGAAGAGCTGGAGGAGCCGCTGGCTATTCGCCCCACCAGCGAGACGATCATTGGCTACAGCTTCGCCAAGTGGATTCAGAGCTATCGCGATCTACCGCTCTTGATTAATCTCTGGAACAACGTGATGCGCTGGGAGAAGCGCACAGTGCTCTTCCTGCGCACCGCCGAGTTCCTCTGGCAGGAGGGTCATACCGCCCATCGAACGCTGGAGGAGGCCGAAGAGCGCACGCGCCTGATGCTGGAAGTCTACCGCTCGTTTGTGCAAGAGGATCTGGCGATCCCTGTGCTCCACGGGCGCAAGAGCGAGAATGAGAAATTTGCCGGGGCCTTGCGCACCTACTCTCTAGAGGCGATGATGCGTGATGGCAAAGCCCTGCAGTCGGCCACCAGCCATAATCTGGGCCATAACTTTGCCCAGGGCTTCGATATCCAGTATCTGGATGCCGATGGCCAGCGCAAGTATTGCGCGACGACGAGCTGGGGGCTGAGCACGCGCATCATAGGCGCTATCATCATGGTGCACGGCGATGAGTCGGGCCTGATTCTACCGCCGCATGTCGCTCCCTATCAGGCCGTGGTTGTGCCGATCTGGCGCAAGGATGCCGATCAGGGGGCGATCATGGAAGCTATCGGGCGCATCGAGCGCATGCTGAAAGGCAAGGTGCGGCTCAAGGTCGATTTGAGCGACAATACGCCAGGCTGGAAATTCAACGAGTGGGAGCTGCGTGGGGTGCCGGTGCGCATTGAAATTGGTCCGCGCGATGTGCAGAACAATAGTGTGGTGCTGGTGCGCCGCGATAATCGCGCCAAGGAGACGGTGGCCATCGATGCGCTGGAGACCCGCCTGCCAGAGCTGCTAGAGGAGGTGCAGCAGGCTCTATTCCAGCGGGCCCTGGCCTTCCGCGAGGAGCATACCTACTACGCTGAGACGTACGACGAGTTTAAGGAGATTATGAGCGAGAAGCGCGGCTTTGTGCGGGTGAAGTGGGCAGAGGATAGTGAGGCTGAGCTGGCGATCAAGGAGGAGACGAAAGCCACACTGCGTGTCATTCCTTTTGATCAGCCCGAGGGCGGAGTGCAGGGACGTTGCTTCTACACGGGGAAGCCGGCGACCTGCGAGGCCGTCTTTGCGCGCTCGTATTGAGCATGGTGGTGTGGATGGGACTACTCTCATCCGGGGAATGAGGTGCTGTCTCGGTCGATCGAATCGATCCTGACAGAGGGACAGTCTCCGCTAGCTCTGCTTGGGGCTGTCCCTCGCTGTCTTCGTCCAGGCAGAGACGCTGGAGCGGGGCGCCTGGCGGGCCTGGTGGGTCCGGCGGGAACAGCGTGGCTCTCTCAGCTCTTTGTCTGGAGGCAGCGGACCAGGCCGGACGGAAGAAAGCTAGCAAGAAGACCTTATCTGACTTGCCCGCCTGAGCCTCCTTTGTTATACTGCTCACGATGAACTATCCGCCTTGAGTGCTGGGAGGCTCTTTTCGTATGGCAGACTACTCGAAACATGGTGGCGGGGGAACCTCATGGCCGGGCCGTGCACGCCTGGCCCTGGCAATCTCCGCTGGCAAGCTGGCGGGGGCCTCGGGCCGCCTCTTTCGCATCGGCGGCGGCACAAGCCTGCCGGGCATGATTGCACGGCGCATTGATCCCAACGTGCTCCGCTCCGTCATGGCGACCACGAGCGCAAAAAAAATTGTGATCACTGGCAGCAATGGCAAAACTACTACTGCGCGCATGACCGCCGCCATCGCCGATGCCAGCGGTCGGCGCGTTTCTCATAATCGCACCGGCTCGAACTTGCTGCAAGGCGTAACCTCCGTTATCGTCAACTTCGCAGATATCTTCGGGCGACTTGATAGCGATCTCTTACTCTTTGAGATTGATGAGGGCACAATGCCGGTGGCCATGCCCGAGATTCAGCCCGATGTCGTCGTCATTACCAACATCTTCCGCGACCAGTTGGATCGCTATGGCGAGCTATATTCTGTGGCCAAGGCTCTCGATAAGCTACTAGAGAGCCTGCCAGAGACAGCCACGATTGTGCTGAATGGCAATGACCCCCAGGTGGCTAGCTTTGGGCAACAGGCGCGCGCCAGGAAGCTCTACTTCGGCCTGCGCACTACTGATATCGGTCGCCCCGTGCCCGAGCATGCTGCCGACGTCATTCGCTGCATTCGCTGCAATGAAGATTTGGTCTACGAAGTGGCTTATCTTTCTCATCTGGGACTCTATCGCTGCCCCAACTGTGGCTATGAGTTGCCGCCCCTGGATGTAGCAGCAACCTCGATCCATCTGGACCCGCGGGGGGATGGCCCCACTCAGGTAACGATGGAGACGCCGCTCGGCCAGTTGGAGCTGACGCTGCCCCTGCCTGGCGTCCATAATGTCTACAATGCTGCTGCCGCCACCGCCGCCTCGATCGCCGCGGGCTTTGGCATTGAGAAGATCCCTGCGGCTCTCAGTAATATCCGTACAGCCTTCGGTCGCCTGGAGAAGATCCAGGCTGGCGACCAGACCATCTATCTGGCCTTCGTCAAAAATCCCACCTCTTTTAATCTGGTGCTGCGTCTCATCGCCCAGCATCCGGGCGAGAAGCATCTGCTGCTAGTCGCCAGCAATACGGTTGTCGACGGCGAAGACTTCGCCTGGCTCTGGGACGTCGATCTGGAGGAGATTTCGCCCCAAGTAGCCGATGTGATTTGCAGCGGAACCAAGGCCGAAGAGCTGGCGATGCGCCTAAAATATGCTGAGGTGCCCCTCGATCGTGTACGCGTCATCCATGAGCGTGAGGCAGCGCTTAATGCGGCCTTGCAGAACGCCGGTCCTGGTGGCACACTCTATATCATGGCCAGCTATACACCCACACAGGAGCTGCGTCGCATTATGCAGAAACGTGGCTGGGTCAAGCCCTATTGGGAGGAGTAAGCAGGCATGGCAAACGAGCAGGGAAAAGATACGCGCCTGGTTTTGCGCATTGGGCATCTCTATCCGCAGTTGATGAGTGTGGCCGCCGACCGCGGCAATCTCTTCGCGATCGTCAAACGCTGCAAGTGGCGTGGCATCAAGACCGCTATTGACCAGATTTTTGTCAAGCAAACGCCAGACTTCACGCAGTATGATCTGATCCTCTTCCACGGAGGGGCCGATCGCGAGATGGAGGTGGCTGCGCGCGATCTGCAGCTCAAGGCGCCCTCGCTGCGTGAGGCTGCTGAGTCGAATACAGTCTTTCTGGCAGTCTGTGCTGGCTACCAGTTGCTTGGGCACTCCTACAAACCCTTCGAAGGCCCTGAGCTGAAAGGGGTGGGCATCCTTGATCTGCATACCGAAGGCGGAAGCACCCGCTTCATGACCCATATCGCCATCGAATGTGAGTTCCCTGAGTGCGGCAAGCAGGTGCTGGTCGGCTACGAAAATCATAGCGGGCGAACCTATCTGGGACCAGGGGCTCAGCCGTTGGGGAGGGTTTTGGCTGGCTGGGGCAATAATGGTAAGGATGGCTATGAAGGAGCGGTCTATAAAAATGTCTTTGGGACCTATTTGCATGGGCCTGTGCTGCCGAAGAATCCCTGGTTCACCGATCTGCTGATTACTCGCGCGCTGGCACGCCGTTATGGACAGGTTGAGCTGCCGCCTCTAGATGACTCGACAGAGCAGGAGGCCCACGCAGCAGCCTTCAAGCTGGCGATGGCCTTCAAAGGAACGGTCTCGGCTATCGATGCTACTCCCTGGCGAGAACGCCTCTCGCCTGGCTCTACCTCGCGCTCCCTCTAGCTTACTGCGCTTCGGGACTCGCAGGCCGGCTGCTAGGCTTTTTTGGGGGCCGAGTCTGGAGCTGGCGTTACGATCGGCTGGCTGACTGGTTTCCTCGCGCTCTGAGCCTGGCGGGCGCTGCATCAGCTTGAGCGCACGAGGAAAGAACAAGATCTTAAGCTGATAATTGTGGCAGGAAGGGACTATTGTCATGCCCTGGATGAGAGGGAGAGAAAAAGGCAGAAAAGGATTCTCGTGGCTCTTGCTCTGCTCGCTGCTTCTGAGCACGTGGCTCCTGACAAGCTGTCAGGAGCCGATCAGCATCAACATTACCGGACCAGGCACGCCTTCCCCTACCGTGCTTACCTCCTCTGATGGCACCAGCCGCCCGTTAGATCGCTGGCTGATGCTCGCTATGGGCGTCGAGCTACGTTATGAGCATTGGAAGGGGCCAAGTGGCAATGAGGACACCATCATGATCACCCGCTTCGATCCGCGACGGATCACTTTGCGGGTGCTCTACAGTCCTTCTACGCCGCACTTCATTAGTGACTGGCTCAAACAGGAGAAAGGGGCGCTGGCAGTCATCAATGGCGGCTACTTCAACGATCAAGGTGAGGCCACCGGTCTGGTCGTCTCCGACGGCCAGGTCTACGGCAGCTCCTACAGCGGTTTCGGCGGTATGCTCTACGTCGATAACCAGGGGGCCATTCATCTGCGCTCTCTGAGCCAGTACCCATATAGTCCCGGCGAGCAACTGCAGCAGGCCACGCAATCTTCCCCCATGCTTGTCCTGCCCGGAGGCAAGCGCACCCAGTTTGACGCTGACGCATCGAGCAACCGGCGTACAGTTGTCGCTTTTGATAAAGAGGGGCGCCTTCTCTTCATTATCAGTCCCGATGCGGCCTTTTCGCTGGACGAGTTCGACGATTTACTGCTGGCCTCTGACCTGAATATTGATGTCGCTCTCAACCTTGACGGCGGCTCCTCGACGGGGATGTACCTGAATGCCGGTGGCCAGCGCTTCGGCGTGGATTCCCTGACGCCGGTGCCGATTGCCATCGTGCTGCAGCCCCGTTAGCACCCGCTCTGGGCCCTCGTCTGGCAGCGGATAGCGGCGCTCCTCTCTTGGGTGCTGTGGCATGGCGATCAAGCGCAAAAGCAAGCTGGCCCCAGCCAGCAGCTGTGCTGGTTATCCCCCGCTTGCCTTGGGAAAGTCCGGGGCCCAGCCAGGGGCTTCGCCGATGGCGGGCCTGGTGGCTGGCTGGGCTAGCTAGAGACGTTTGCACTGCTTACCGGCCACATCACACTGAATTGTAGCTTTCTGGAAATGCTGACTTACCAGGTTCCCTTGATTGTAGTCGGGCATGCTGGTTGGAAAGCCAAATTTATCCAGGCCGCCGTTCTTGTCAAAAAAGTTTAAAATAGGAGGTGAGACGCTGTAGCCTGTATAGATGTAATAGCGACCGTGATTAGCCGTTGGCAGCGTGTTGGTCTTTTTATCGCGAACAAAGTAACCCCAGTCATAGTCGTAGGGAATGGGGTGTTGCAGATCGACATCGTAAGGTGAGATCCACTGGAAATTGTCAAAGCCCCAGTTCATCAAATCGCGCATATCCGTCCACCAGTCTTTCGTGTTCATCGTTACTCCAATCAGGTGGCGGTTATTGCGTGTGCAGGAGACCACCTGCACAAAGTCTGTGTTGCCGTCCCAGCCTGGCTTACCGCCGTCAGCGCCAGGATACCACCAGAGAAACTGGTTTCCGTTGACCAGATAGTGCTCGGCGTGCTGGGATGTCTTGGGGATATGGTACATGCGTGTGTTCGCGATCTGATGGAGGATGGGGTTGCTCATGGTGTAGCGACCGAGCACCGCCAGGTCGTGGGCGCTAGAGTAATGGCCGGTGGCGAGCAGGCCGCTGGGATTCATATAGTGGGTGTCGTACATGCCCAGCTCGCGAGCGCGCTGATTCATCATGTCCACAAAGTGTTGATAGGAGCCACCCACTGCATCAGCGATCGCCACTGCAGCGTCGTTGCCGGAAGGCAGGAGAAGGCCGTAGAGCAGGTCTCGCAGTGTATAGGTCTCGCCTTTCTTCAGCCCGAAGAGGCTGCTATCCGAAGAGATATGCTGTTGAATATCGCGATCGAGGGCGCTCGTGATCGTCACCTCCTGATTGAGGTTCCCGTGTTCCACGGCCAACAGGGCAGTCATCAGCTTGGTGGTGCTGAGCATCGGCAGGTGCATGAAGGGGTTGTAGGCGTAGAGCGTCGCCCCTGTGTCCATATCCATGAGATAAGCCGCCGTTGCTAGCACTGGTGGAGGCGGATGATCGGTATCGCTGGGAATGATCACCAGTTGGTGCGGATTAACAGGGGCCTGGTTAAGCGGTGTGGCCGCCACTGTGGCTGTGTTCGGTTGCACGCTGAGGCCCATTGGTCTGGGCGCCCCTAACCAGCTTACGAGTAGCGGAATAAGAGAAACGAGTACTACCAGCAGAGCGGCACATAGCAAAAGCAGGGTCTTGTTATGGCTCAAATCGTGCAAACGGCGCAGCAAATCTGGAGGAGGAGAAGCTGCCGAGCGGGCGGGCTGTGGTGGGGGGGAGAC
>NZ_JADGIA010000043.1 GCF_019683635.1 Thermogemmatispora sp.
TTTGGTGGTCCGCTTCATTTGTTATTAATAGTCGCGCTCACTTTTGGGCAGATTGCCCAAAAGTGAGCGCCTCTTGCGCAGCTGGAACCGAACAGCTATGATACAGTGCAGGTTTGCTTGCTAAAGGAGTGCTGCCAGCCATGTCCTGGTTCACCAACTCCAGCGCCAACGGCGATGATGAGGCCGGCTCAGCTTCTGAGGCCACCCCTTTCCCTGTCTTCGAGAGCGCTGCCGACCTCTCCGATCTTGGCCTTGTTGAGCCTGCCGAGGCCAGCTATCTTCCTGATGACCCGCCGACCTGGGAGCTGAGCGAGATCCAGTCTCCCCCAGCTCGGGAGGCGCGCCCGACCCGGCAGCTATCCAGTCCACTGCCCGATACCGAGGCAGGGCCGCCGCGCCTCCCCTCAGCCCCAGCTCGTCATCGTCTTCGACTTCGACGCTGGCTTCCAGTGGGAACGTTTCTGTTGGGGCTGCTCAGCGGCGTACTGGCTCTCTGGCTGGTTGCGCTGCTCTTCATCAGTCCGGATCATCCTCCTCTTCCCTCACCATCCCCTGCAGCTGGCGAGAGCGATCTGGTGCTTCAGCTGTCTCCAGCCTACCTGACGGCACTCGTGGCGCGCAATCTCCCTCGGGCCGGCCTGCCCGGTCAGGTGAGCCAGGTGCGCGTCACGCTTCAGCCACGGGCTCTGATCGAGGTCACAGGTCAGGAGACGCTGACCCTCTTCGGCATGGCACTGACACGCCCGTTCTTCCTGCAGGTGCAGCCTGTGATCGTGACCTGTCATCCTCAGGTGCATGTGCTGCACGCCGATCTGGGGGGGCTGCCGGTCACCGGTCTGGCTGCGATATTCGAAGAGCGTTTGAATCAGCAGTTGAGCCAGCAACCTGCTCCGGCGGGTCTACCCGCTGGTTTTCGCTACTGCGCCGTAGCGACCTGGACCACGACCAACGGCCTCTGGATTAGCTATAGCGCCCAGCCGACGGCGCTGCGCCCCTCCCTGCTGGCCGAGAGGACGCCAGGCTAGCCAGTGGCGGCTGGCTTCAGGGGCTGGAAACCAACCCCGGCCCAGATTCGGCGCCAGTAGACCCCACCGTCTGGCAACGGTTTTAGCGTTTTTGCCCGTAAGCCACGATGAAGGCATAGCAGGTCTGCAGGTCGTTGCACTCGCGCTGCATGCTCTGGAGCAGGGCCACCAGGGCCTCGGTTGGAAGCTGGAAACGCTGGGCAACGCGTTCGCTGAGCGCCAGGAATGTTTCGCGGAAATCCAGGGCGATCAGGTGACCGATTGGACCGCCCCACTCGCCAAGTGGGATGGCGACAGTGCGCTGCTGGATGGCGCTCAGACCCGCCTCCTCAAGGTAGCGCGCCAGGGAACGGGCAACGTGGCCTTGACCATCCAGGCCACGAGCCAGCAGGTACTGCCCCATGAGCGAAAAGACCTCTTGCGTCGCCGGGCCAGCGGGAGCGACCTCTGCGCTGCCTTCAATCAGCTCGACCCAGCCGCCGGGGGCTGTCACCCGCGCGAGGTCTTTGACGAGGACTGGCCAGCAGGTGACGGGCAGGGAGAGCGCCAGGAGACGCTGGTGAACGAAGTCAAAGCTGTCGTTGGCAAAGGGGAGGCCATCCAGAAGGTTGGCTCGCACAAAGCGAAAATTTGCTGGCAGATTGGTCGTCTGTTTGATTGGCTCAATGTCCAGGCCGACAACGGTCGCCTGGGGAAACTCTTGACAGAGGTCACAGGCCCACCGCCCTGTTCCACAACCTGTGTCGAGAATGCGGCGCGGTAGGCCGATGGGGGCCAGATAGTTGGCCCCCAAAACCACGCGTAGGGCATAGTGCTGGAGGTCAAGACGGTCAATCTCTCGCAGGTTCTTGGGAAGGGATTGGAGAGAAGGCTGATTGAACTCAGCAGCATGGCCCCTTTCCCCGGAGAGGCCGCTTAGATGCTGCCCTTCTCCTGGGGCCGGCTCACGCTCCGTCGAGTTGGCTTCACTCCCCCCGCCGTGCTTAAAGAACCACCAGGGCATGGTTCCTCCTTTTTCACCTCGCTCTCTAAGATCAGAGAACTCACTCGCAGCGTATCTGTTGGGCCATGCTTGCTCGACATTATGGCTTGTCCTTCCTTCTTCCTACGAAGCGCAAGCGATCGCCAGCGGCTATGTCCAGTCCGCTGCTGCTGTGTCCCTCTCACCCGCCTATGGCCCGTCTCGACGGGCAAGAGCGATACACAGGGATCAAGAGGCCAGCGGACGCCCTCCAGGGCAGGCTCTTGTCTTTCTTTTTTTCTTCTCAGGGGTGAAGAAGCTTCATAGCTGGCTCGCCGGAGACCCCTCCTCAAGAGCTTGCTCTTCCCGGCAAGAGCAGGCGTAGTGACGAGAGGGCCTCAGCTCGGCTGGACTGCTCAGGGCTTGCGCCCGTAGGCGACGATAAAATGATGGCAGGATTTCAGCTCGTTCCATTCCTGCATAGTTGTCTCAAGCAGGGCCAGATAGTCCTCACGCGCTAGCCCGAAGCGCGCCGTCACCGGTCCGCACATAGCTAGCGCCACCTCGCGGAAATCGAGTGCCAGCAGAGAACCAAGACGTCCCCCCCAGTCTCCCAGCGGCACCTCCACAACATGGCGCTCAACCTCGACGAGGCCAGCCTCAGCCAGATAGAGATCCAGAGAACGCGCCACAACCCCCTCAGCATCCAATCCTCGCAGAGCTACCAGTTGCAAGATAATCTGCCGCAGCTGCTGACCTGCAGGTCCCGAAGGGGTCACTTCTGGATGAAGCTCCAGCAACTCAACCCAGCCACCGGGGGCCGTCACTCGCGCCAGTTCCTTCACAGCTCCTGGCCAGGCGGTCAGCGGTAGGGCCGAGTGAAGGAGCCGCTGATGAACAAAGTCGAAACTGTGATCAGCGAAGGGAAGGCCCTTGAGGATATCGCCTGAGACAAAGCGATAGTTCGGTGGGGGGGCAGTCGGGTTCTTGGTCTCTTCGACGTCTAACCCGATAACGGTGGCCTGGGGGTATTCCCGCGCCAGCTCGTAGGCCCATTGCCCCGTACCACAGCCTACGTCAAGAATCTGGCGTGGCTGACGCAGCGGGGCCAGATAGTTCCTTTTCAAGATGGCCCGCAGCACATAATGCTGAAAGTCGAGCCGATTGATCTCCTGGAGATCCTTGGGCAGGACATACGGCTGCTCGTCCAGGTAGCGTCGTCCATCACTGTCACCCAGATGCGGTAAGGTCACCTCGCCTGCCCAGGTGCGTGGGCGCACCGACTGTGGGCTGCTCTCGCTTAGGGGGGAAGCTGCCGGCGCTGCAGCGGGTTTGCGTCGGAAGAACCACCAGCGCATCTTTTCCTCTCTTATTCCTTTCTTTCCAGCGTGCCCCTCCACTCTGCTGGGAGAATGCACGGCTCTGACTCACAACTCTTCTCAGTTTAGGAAAGAGGAGATGGATATGTCAATTCGGATATATAGAGATAGTGCGTGGCCTACAATTTTAACGTATTTTTAATGCACGCCCCGGTAATGATGCGGAGGAGGCTTGAGAAAGCCGATCTGCCCCTTGACAAAATGGATTAGGCAATGCTAATATCCTAGTACACCACTAAGATATTAGCCTGCCCTAATATCGAGAGGGCAGCGAGCGGATCAGCGAAGTGAGACACGTCACAACCGGGTAGAAAGAAGAAGGAAGAGACGAAAGGACTTGCTGGAGTGAGGTACCTACAAGCCTACTTTACCGGGAGTCTTCTACAGCGCACCATCCGTGCAGTACTCCTGCTGGCTGGAGCCGTGGTTGTCGTCGCTCTTGTCTGGCAAGGCGTTACGGCGCAAGGGAATCCCGATCCCACGGTCCCCCATCTGAGTACGGGCGCGGCTATTTTGGATACTGGTTTGCTGGTGTTTCGTGAGGGGCTTGAGACCATCCTCGTGCTGGCGGCGATTACGGCCAGCATGATGGGAAAGCACGACAAATATCGCCGCCCGATTGCGGCTGGAGCTGGACTCGCCCTTCTGGCGAGTCTGATCACCTGGTTTGTGGTGGTTGGTATCCTTAGCCAGGTGAATGCTCCCGAGCTGCACATCCAGGCTGCCACAGGTCTGCTGGCGGTCATTGTCCTCCTCATTATCATGAACTGGTTCTTCCACCGTGTCTACTGGACTGGTTGGATTTCCTTCCATAATCGTCGGCGGCGCAGCCTGCTGAGCCTGGGCGAAGATGAAGAAGCGCGCATTGTCTGGGGCATGGTTGTCTTGGGCTTCACCTCAGTCTATCGTGAAGGCTTCGAGGTCGTGCTCTTCCTGCAGAATCTGCGCATGCAGGTTGGTTCAGGTATTGTTCTCATCGGTGTCTTGATTGGCCTGGCCTTCACGGCCACCGTCGGAGCGCTGACATTCGTGGCTCACCATCGGCTGCCCTACAAGAAGATGTTGGTCCTGACGGGCGTGTTGCTGGGCGTGGTGCTGATTGTGATGGTGGGCGAGAGCGTTCAGGAAATGCAGCTGGCAGGCTGGCTTGGTACTACCCCTGTTCCCTTGCCCATTCCTGACTGGATGGGTCTCTGGTTCGCGGTCTTCCCCAACGTTGAGGGGCTGGTGGCTCAGGCTCTGGCGGCCATCCTGGTCATTGGGTCCTACTTCCTGGCCGAGTATATCCGTGTCTGGCGCCCGCGCCAGCTCGGTGAGCGTCCCGCCGTACGCCCCGAGACTCCCCCGACTGTCGAGGCTGCAGCCTCAGCTACGGAGGTCTCCTCGTAAGGGGCTGTTGACGGTAGCGGCCTGACCTGAAAGCCACAACATCACAGCCACCCTACCATGCCGCGGGGGGAGGCCGGAGAGTGGGAGCATGTCCCATTGCTCTGGCCTCCCCCCGTCTGTTCGCCGGCCCTTCCTTCCTTTCAGATCTGGCGCCCTTTCTCCGCCAGCCCGCCTGGCAGCCTCGGCGGGGGCCTATCCCTTAGAAGTGCTCAAGGACCTGCTCGCAAGCGAGCCGCACGGTCACACGCTGCTCCCTGCTGAAGTGTTCCATCTGCTGGAGCGCCTTTTCTTCGCCATCGTAGTAGCGCGCCAGACGATAGATATCGGCCTGAGCCACCGTCGGGTCGTCGATCAGGCGCACCCGACCGCTGATCGTGACATAGCGATAGCCATCTTCAACGCACAGGGAGACCCGCGGATCACGGCGCATATTCCGCTCCTTCACTCGTCCCACCTTCGTATTCATGAGGATCTCGTCCCCATCGAGCAGGAACCACATGGTGGTCAGGTGGGGAGAACCATCGGCGTTCACTGTCCCGAGGACGCCAAAGCGCGGCTTCTCTTGCAGAAAGGCGCGTGCGCGCTCTGAGAGCGCTGCCATCGATCGTCTGCCTCCTTCATTCCGTTTCTGAGATGCTGATTGCGCAAGCCCCCAGCCCCTGGCCGGGCGGCCAGTTCCGACCGTGGCCAGGAATTGGGAGCTTGCCAGGTGTTCACCCATTCGCGGGCTGAGCCAGGAGAGGCGAGCCCCCTTCTCAGGAGGTGGGTGCCTGCCGCGAGGTTGTTGTCGGCTGACGCAGGGCTGGAATAACGGCCTCGCCGTAGGCGCGGATAAAGCTGCTCTGGTCTCGCCCTACGTTATGGACATGGACCTCGTCGAAACCGAGGTCAAAGAAGCTCTGGATATGACGTCGGTGCTCCTCCAGATCGGGCGAGATCAAGACGCGGCCCTGGAAGTCCTCGGGGCGTACCAGCTGGGCAAAGGCTTCAAAATCCTCCGGCGAGCGAATATCTTGCTTCGGGGCCTTGATGCCACCGTTAGGCCACTCCTTGAGGGCGTTGTTGACGGCCTCCTCGTGGGTCGGCGCCCAGGAGACATGCAGCTGGAGCAGGCGCGGCATCGTGCTCGGGTCCTTGCCGGCCTCGCGCGCCCCCTTCTCAAAACGCTCCAGCAGCATCTTGAGCTTTTCAGGCGGCGCTGCCGGCGTGATCAGCCCATCGCCCAGGCGTCCAGCCGTTTCCGCTGCTTTGGGACCGGAGGCCGCTATCAGGATCGGAGGCGGTGTCTCCGGGCGCGTGTAGAGACGAGCACTCTCCATGCGCAGGTGCTTGCCGCTGTAGCGGACCTTTTTACCACTGAAGAGCAGTTTGATGATCTCGACTGACTCGATCATGCGCTCCAAACGGATCGGCGCCTCGGGCCACTCGCCGCCGACGACGTGCTCGTTCAGCGCTTCGCCGGTGCCGATTCCCAGCCAGAAGCGCCCGGGGTACATGGCTGCCAGGGTGGCTGCGGCCTGGGCAATGATGGCCGGATGGTAGCGGTAGGAGGCGCAGGTGACGCCTGGGCCAAAGGTGAGCTTCTGCGTGGCCAGCCCAAGGGCGCCCATCCAGGACCAGACAAAGGGACTCTGCCCTTGGGTCGGCGTCCAGGGATGGAAGTGGTCAGCGGCCATGACGCCGCCGAAGCCAGCTTCCTCGGCCTCCCGGCACCAGCGCAGGAGGTCGCTGGGATGGAACTGCTCTAAGGCTGCGGAATATCCAACGACTGGCATGGTGTCATCTCCCTGAGACAATGCGAGGAGGACCTGGCGGTCAGCCAGCGCTCGACCAGACCCGAGCGCTGAAGGTCCTCCGGAGTATCGATGTCGAGAGCCAGCCCCGGACTCTCATAGCGGCTATAGGCGAGGTGGCGACGCTGGGCGGCCTCGCAGTAGCGCCGGAAGCTCTCTTCCCCGAACAGATAGGGCAGCAGTAAAGGAGGTCGCAGCAGCAGGGCATTCGTGCCCTGACCATCGTGGGCTGGTGCCAGCACCACCGGATAACGCCGGCCCCGCTCCAGCAGCGCCTTGACCTCCTCGGGCTTGAGCAGCGGGAGATCGGCGGAGATGGTGAGCAGTGTCGCCACCCCTTCGGTTCGCAGGCGCCAGGCCGCGGCCTCCAGCGCTGCGTTGTGCCCTGGCTGCTCCTCGGGCCATCCCTCCGCTCCCCAGCTGACTGCACAGGTGCGCACATGCGCGTCCGCGCTCACGACCACAATCCTGGAGAGCTGGCCACTGGCCTGCAGTGTGGCCACAACGTGGTGGAGCATGGTCAGCACCAGCTGGGCGCGCTGGGCGGGCGTTAAGTAGCCCGCCAGCCGGCCCTTGGCAGCCGCCAACGCTTTCACTGGGATCAGCGCGCTGCAGCGAGTTGGGAAGGCCGCCACCAGTTCTCTCCCTTGCTCTTGTTCCGGTTGAGCCACCACAGTAGTCGCCACTCCCGAATCGTTTGTTCCCGGACTAGACGGCACGTGCACAGCTGTGCAGCACCTCGCGCGCCAGATGAATCTTGGCCTCGTTATCGCGCATGATGGTGTCAGTGACCAGCACTCGCGGGCCAAGGGCCTCTATGGCCGGCGCCAGGGCTGCGTCTTGCTGGTCGATGACCATGACATCAAGAAAGTCGGCGTAGCAGCGGGCCACACCCAAGGCGGAGACCTCGTATCCGAGGCCGCGCATGAGCTTATCCGCTGGCCCTTTGAGAGGAGCGCCGCCCACGATGGGACTGATGGCGGCCACCGTGGCGGAGGTCGCCTGCAGCGTCTCACGCACGCCGGGCAGGGCCAGAATGCTGCCGATGCTCACGATAGGGTTGCTCGGGGCGAGCAGCACCGCCTCGGCCTGGCGCAGCGCCTCAAGAACGCCCGGGGCTGGTCTGGCCTGCTCGATGCCAACAAAAACAACCCCCTGTACCTCATCCGCGCAGCGTCGCTTGACCATGTACTCTTGAAAATGGAGGAGGCCGGCGGGGGTCTGGATATGCGTCGCCACCGGCTCATCGCTCATGGGCAGGATACGTACCGTCAGCCCAAAAAGGCGACGCAGCTCATCAGTCACCTCGCTGGGCGTGCGTCCCTGGCGCAGGCGCAGGGTGCGATGGATATGCGTCGCCAGGTCGCGATCTCCGAGCAGAAACCAGTCTTCGTGGCCATAGCGGGTGAGCTGCTGCATGACGTGATAGGTGTCGTCGCGAATGCCCCAGCCGTGGCGCTCGTCCACGACGCCGGCCAGCGTATAGATCACAATGTCGATATCGGGCGAGACATGCAGTCCATAGAACTGACGATCATCGCCCGTGTTGACGATGGCGGTAACCTCCGCCGGCGGAACCACCTGGACGACACCCTGTAGAAAGCGCGCTCCCCCAACACCACCGGCGAGCACAACAATCATGGCTCTCTCGCTACTCCCTTCTCTTCGCTTGCTCTGGCTGCCTGCTCATCCCTACGGTCTCCATCCACTGCTCTCACTGTCCTGGCTACTGGCCACCGCTCTGACTATCCTGACTATCGAGACGAATCACGAGAGCCTCCAGGGGCAAACGAGGCCGTCGTTTGGGGTCGGCGGCGGCATAACCCAGAGTGATCAGGGCCTGGGGCTGCAGGCGCTGATCCAGATCGAGAGCCTCGCAGACGATGGAGGGACAGAAGAGGGGGGCACACATCCAGCCCGTATCAAGGCCCAACTCGTAGGCCATCAAGAGCATATTCTGCACGGCAGCTCCCAGACTCTGAATCGCCATGATGCGCTCGTTCTCCTGGCGCTCGGCATCAGGATAGCGATCCAGGTCTTCCAGGTACAGGCAAGGGAGGATCAGCACCGGAGCCTGTCGGATACGCTGGCGCGATTTCTCCAGCCGTAGAGCAATGATCTCCTCCGGCTGCTGATCTAGCCGTAGCTGGGCCTCCCAGGCCGCGCTCATCCGCTCAATCAGCCGCTCCTTGCGCTCCCGTTCGCTGAAGACGACGAAGCGCCAGGGCTGGCGGCCATGCGGTGAGGGGGCCCAGCGAGCAGCCTCTAAGACTTGCTCCAGCAGCGCCTCGGGAACTGGGCGCTGCTGGAGAGCACGCACACTGCGTCGGCTCCGCAAGAGCGTCAGCAGATCGCCGGCTCGTTGGGAGACGGTCACAGCTCGTTCACAAGCAGTTGTCACGGCTCGTTCGCTCTACCTTCTCTGTTTGTCATCAGGCCGACCCGGCGGCGGAGCCAGCGATGGAGGCTCCGGCTGTCCGGGGTAGCTCGATCACCATCAAGGGCAGGGAACAAGTCACGCCGGCAGATCTCTCTCGGTGATCTCCCGGCCAGACCTGGCAGAAGGCTAACGAAACAGATCGCTGGCCGCATCGCGCAGCAGCGGCCCGACCCCGCCCGCCGTGGGGATATAGGGATAGCCGCGGATCAGCGCGACGGGAACGCCAGCGCTCTTTCCCATCACCAGCTCGGCAGCCGCCGCTAGCTCATCGGCAACAGCAATGGCGCTGACGCGCAGCTCGCGGCCATAGGCATCGGGCTCGCCTCGATAGTCCCTGATCGGAGCCAGCCCGGCCACCCCGATAGCCATGTTCACCTGGCCATTGCGCCAGGGACGCCCCCAGGTATCGGAGATGATGACCGCTAGCTCCTTCAGCGGCTCGCCTTCTGGCGCCCAGTGGGAGGCCGCGGGAGACGCCAGGGACAACAGACGCTCCCGCAGCGTGCGCGCCGAAAGGTCGGGATCGCGCGGCAAGAGGCTCACCTGGTGCTGGTCAGCGAGATTGGACTCATCCACGCCGGCATTGGCACAGACAAAGCCGTGATGCGTCTCACAGATGAGTACACCGCGATCCATGCGCACCAGCCGCCGCGTCTCCTGCAGAATCACCTCCACATGGCGGGGGTCCTTGCCGCTCTCACGGGCAATTGTCAGAGCGAAGGCCGAGGGGGTCACTTCCTCCAGACGAACCAGTCGCCCTTCAGCCTTCGAGACGATCTTTTGGGTGACCACCAGAATATCGCCATTAACCAGCGTCACCCCCTGGGCCTGCAGGGCCGCAGAGATGATAACCCCCAGGTCACTCCCTGGGGTGATTTCGCCAATACCTGTGACGGGGATGATCCGTAGTTCCGCGCCCATACATCCTCCTGGGTGAGTATTATATTTCGCAACTCGCTCCTTCTGCAAATGCGCCGTCGGCAGGCCAGAGGTGGTGACTGCCCTCTCGGTCAGATGCTGGTCACGCCGTGACCCAACGGACTAGAATGAAGAGAGGAGAGAGCGCCAGCAGTTCGCTGGCTCGCTCAGCTCTTGTCTTGCGGACCCACGCAGGGAAAACTGGCTTGGCGGGCGAGGCCGCCAGCCGCCTCGGCTTTACCCTGACGGTCCCTCCCCGGCCTCCCTGTACCGGACCCGCGAGCACTAGTGAGAGGAGACGGAGAGAACGCCTATGATCCGAGCACTGGCACGGTTGTTGTTGGCCGTGATCTTCATCAAGGGAGGTGCCGACACCTTCCTCAATCCGGGAGGCCGTCCGGCGCGAGTCGCGCGCTTTGGCATTGCGCAGCCGGAGCGCGCTGTCGTGCTCAATGGGGCCACTATGGTGGTTGCCGGCAGTGCCCTGGCCCTGGGCTGGTTCCCGCGCCTGGCGGCTGCCGTCCTGCTCGCTGTGCTGGTCCCCACGACCATTGTCGGCCACCCCTTCTGGCAGGAGAGCGATCCTCAGACCCGCCAGATGCAGCAGAATCAGTTCGCCAAGAATCTGGGGCTGATGGGAGGATTGCTGCTTGTGCTCCTTGAAGAAAGCAGGACGAAGGCCGCCCGGAGCCGGGCCCAAAGTTAGGCAGGCCCAGCAGCGCTCAGCGAACCAGGTCGTGGACCAACTGTAGCGACCCGTTTGGTTTGGGGCAAAGTCCGCAGAGGACGGCTCTCCAGGCGGGTCGCACTGACCGCTCTCTGGCCATCCATACACGCCCTCTTGCACCGCTCCTGCGCTCTGTGTCATAATATCGACAAAGACGAAAACAAGACCTTCGGGGCAGGGTGCAATTCCCGACCGGCGGTATGGCGGCCACACGCCAGCAGGTTAACACGCCTACCTGTGCGCTACCTACTATGCCACAGCCGCGTGTGAGCTGCCAAGCCCGCGACTCGCTGCGCGTCCTTGAGGGTGGTTTGACAGTCTGTCAGGCCGGACAGCCTTGATGGCTGATGGCAACCCCCAGTGACCGGCGCCAGCGATGGATTCGGTGAGAGGCCGAAGCCGACGGTGACAGTCCGGATGGGAGAAGGCTTGGTATCTCGCGAAACGGACGAGTTGATCCTCCGCTTGCTACCAGCAGCAGGCGCCTGGAGCAGCGCAGCCGACTGGTCACGCTCTCCGTCAGCGCTTTCCTGCGTCTCCCTCACATGCTCCCCGGGTCGGTTGAACTGACAGTGTGACTGTTGTTTCCCTGGACGTGACCGCGCAGGTCCGTGTCTACCGTGGTCCGCCACGGGAGCAGCTGGGGCGCTGTCATGAGAACAGATCACCGAGGGCAATGATGGGTATCGACACTTCTACCTCAGCCAGCGAGCATCTCTCGCTCGACCTGCCTCGCCAGGACCAGCAGAGAGAGGCCGCGGAGCAGACAGGCCGCGGAAGCACACAGGCCGCCAGAATCAAGGGGCCCCGCCGTCGACAAGCCACAGCCTTGGCCCTGGTGCCCCCTCTGTCGGTGGCGGTCGTACTGCTGAGCCTATGGTATTTTGGCAGTGCCTACTGGCATATCAATCCGCTCTTCTTACCGTCCCCTGCCGACGTCTGGCAGCGCCTGCTGGACGGCTTCAGCTCGGGCCTCTTCGAGGTCAATGCCCTGGCCACCATTGAAGAAAGCCTCCTGGGTTTCCTGCTGGCGGTCGTCATCGGGTTGCCGCTGGGCTATGGCCTGGCCAAATCACGCCTGATCGCCGCCACCGTCCAGCCCTATCTGGCTGCCGGTCAGGCGATCCCAGCTATCGTCATCGCCCCGTTCCTCGTGCTCTGGCTGGGCTATACCTTGCTTCCGACAGTCATTCTGTGTATGCTGGTAGTGCTCTTTCCAATGGTGATCACCACAGCACTGGGTGTGCGCACCATCGATCGCTCCATTTTGGATGCGGCGCGCGTTGATGGGGCCGCCGGCTGGTCACTGCTGACCGCCATCGAGTTTCCTCTGGCGCTGCCGGCCATCCTGGCAGCGGTGCGCACCGGGCTGACACTCTCGATTACCGGCGCCCTGGTAGGTGAGTTTGTCGCCGGCGGTAATCAGGGGCTAGGGGGCCTCATCTTGCAAGGACAGCACCAGTATGATACACCGTTTATGTTCGCAACACTGGCGTTGCTTGCCGCGCTGGCGGCAGTCTACTACGGTCTTGCCTGGCTGCTGAGCAAACTGGCCGAAGCCGTCTATTGAAGGTCCCGCTTCGGCCTCCCTACCACGCTGCTCGGCGCCGCTGGCCAGCCAGCGTGCCGCTCCTATGCCCAGTCGCTCACTCACGACACGCAAGCTCTGTTGTGTTGTACGTATGGGGGATTTTGTGCCTTATGCGGAAGATCACGCATTTTGTGTTTGTTAGTTGTCTGCTCGTATTTTCCCTCTTGCTCGGCGCCTGCGGCCAGTCGGCGGGGCAAGGCTCGCCCGCATCCAATGGGGGAAAGACACTGACGGATGTCACCATTGGTCTGGGCTACATCCCGGACATTCAGTTCGCGCCCTTCTACGTCGCTAAAGCCAAAGGCTACTATAGCCAGGCTGGACTGAACGTGACCTTCAATCATGGAATCGTCACCGACCTGGTTGGTTCAATGGTGGCGGGACGCAACACCTTTGTCTTCGCCAGCGGCGATGAGGAGCTGACGGCTCGCAGCAAGGGGGTGCTGGCCGTCAACGTGGCCACCATTTTCCAGCGCTATCCGGTCTGCCTGATCGTGCCGGCGGATTCGCCGATCCGCACGCTGGCTGACCTCAAAGGCCACAGCGTCGGGGTACCTGGCCCCTACGGCGCGACCTATGTCGGGCTACTGGCTCTGCTCTACCACGAGCACCTGAGCGTCAACGACATTCAACTGCAGTCCATTGGCTTCACTCAGGTTGCCGCCTTGCTTGGCCACAAGGTCGATGCCGTGATGGGCTATTCGAATAATGAGCCACTGCAGCTGCGCCGCCAGGGCTTCCCCGTGCGCACTTTTGAGGTCTCGGACTACCAGCCGCTGATCTCCAACGGCATCGTGACCTTGCAGACCACCTTGCGTCAGCAGCCACAGATGGTGCGGGCCTTCGTGCAGGCAACGCTGCGGGGGCTGCGCGAGGTCATTGCCAATCCCGAGGAGGCCCTGCAGCTCAGCAAGAGCTATGTGCCCGGCATGGATCTGGAGAAGGCCAGGGAAGTCCTGCAGGCGACCATTCCTGTCTGGCGGGGCAACGGCCACCTCGGCTACAATGATCCCGCCACCTGGCAGGGCACAGCCACCTTTATGGCCGCCCTCAAGCTGATTCCCGCTGTGCCCGATGTCAGCGCCGCCTACACGAACCAGTTTGTAGCCTAGCCAAGAAAGCTGGTCCCTGAACCTGGAGTGAAGAGCGGGGAGCGCGGACGTTTGGAGCAGGCAGCATCGGGGCCAGGGCAGACAGACTGCCCGCTTGATGTGGTATGCTTAAGGCAGAGCTATCAGCCTCGCCCCACCCGGCGCGCCCCAGCTCAGGGGTGCAGCAGGTTGGCCTACTTTTGCCAGTGATTGAGCAGCGCCTCCGCAGGTGGCGCCACCTGCTCGTGGCCACACCTGACCCGGGGGCGCTGCCCACCAAGGAGGACATGATTACAGCCCTGATTTTCGACTTCGACGGTCTCATTCTGGAAACAGAGGTGCCGGAGTTTTTGGCCTGGCAGGAGCTATACGAGCGCTACGGCCAGCGCTTCGAACTGGAAGCCTGGCTTCCCTACATCGGCATTGGCCCCACCTCCAACCCCTTTGATCCCCTACGTGAGCTAGAGCGTCGCCTGGGGCGCTCTTTCTCACTGGAGGAGCGCGAGTCGCTGCGGCTGACACGGCGAGAGCGCTGCCGCCAGCTCTTAGAAGGACAGCCTGTGGCCGAGGGGGTGCTGGACTACCTGGAGACGGCCCAGCGGCTCGGGCTGCGTCTAGGAGTGGCCTCCTCCTCATCGCGGCGCTGGGTTGTTGGCCATCTAGAGCGCCTCGGTCTCCGTTCGCGTTTCCAGTGCATCTGCTGTGGCGACGATGTCCAGGTTACCAAACCTGACCCAGCGGTCTACCTGGCGGTCTTGAGCTGCCTGGGAGTCAGGGCCGAGGAGGCCATCGCTTTGGAGGATTCGCCCAATGGGGTACGTGCGGCACGGCGGGCGGGCATCTTCTGCGTGGCCGTTCCCAGTGTGCTCACCCGCCATGCTGCCTTCTCCGACGAAGCCGCGCCCGATTTGCAACTGGAGACCTTGAGCGCGCTCCCCCTGGAAGAACTTCTCCAGCGCGTCGCTGCCCTGCGGGCCAACGGATCGCGCTGATCTCTTCGCCACTGGCAGTCAGGCGGAGGGTAGCGCGCGCGGCAGCGTGGCTGGCCGGATTGACGGGAGAGGAACTCTCTCAGGAGATCACTCCGGTGGCTCCGTATGGATGGCGACCGAGCCGAGGCGGGGATACTCTTGACGCAGGGCGCGTTGCACCTCCTCGGCTTTGAGATGGGCCTGGCTCAGCGGTATCTCGGGGGCGCAGGTGATATGGAGAACCAGATCCAGCTCATCTTCGCGCCCGTTTGCACTTGCCAACTTTTCTCCCTGCCGCCGCTCCTTGCACAACTCAGTCCCGGTGGTTCGCTCATCTGCCCGGCATGAGCGATAGAGGTGAATGTCGTGAGCGCTGCCCGGGCCAGCCACGGCATCAGCAAGCTGACGAATGTGCTGGACCATCTCAGGATAGTCACTTGTGACATCCTGACGGCGCTCGATCGTCGCGGTTGGTGCCTCCAGGTGCGTGGTGACACGCTGCAACTGGGCGTTGCCGCGCAGGACCGCCTCTTCGAGACGCGTGGCCGCTGCATGCGCGCTGGCCAGGTCCATATCGGCCTCCACTTCGATGTCGAAGTCTGCCTCCAGCTTGCCCCCTACCTCGCGCACGCGAATATCGTGGGCCCGAATCCCCTGCTGCTGGGCCAGATAGTGGATCTGTTCACGCACGGTCTCCTCGGCGCTGGCCACCGGCTCCAGATGAACAACCACATCAGCCTCCGCCTGGGGAGCGTGTGCATGTACCCCAGCGATGGCGGCCTGCTCGACGCGCTCGCTGAGAGCATGCGTCTCCTCGAACGTGAAAGAGCGTGGGGCGGCCACCACCACATCGGCAAAGATCTTATTGCCGGCGCGGCGCACGCGTATCCGCCGCAGCTCGCTGACTCCCTCAACTTGCCGGATGGCCTCCTCCAGGTGCTGCAACAGCTCCTCGGGAGCGCGATCGAGCAAGGCGTCAACCGTCTCGCGCGTCAGGCGCAGCGCCACGGAGATCACGATCAGCGAGACTCCGAGCGCGGCAACGGCGTCGGCTTGCTTCACCCAGGATGGCAGATGCCAGATCTCGGCCAGGCGCAGGACCAGCAGGCCCGCAATGACAATAGCAGAACTCCAGATATCGGTGCTGAAATGGAGGGCATCGGCCTCCAGGGCCTGGCTGCCCAGACGACGCGCCACGCGCAGCAGGGCACGCGAGCGCGTAATATCGACAGCGATCGAGATGGCCATCACTACCAGCGCCAGGATGCTTGCCTCGACATGCCCTTCCCCCAGGATCAGGCGGCGCAGGGCTTCATAGATGATCCAGAGAGCCGTAGCCAGCAGCAGGATGGCCTCGAAGAGCGCTGAGAGGTTCTCGATCTTGGCATGGCCATAGTTATGGGTGGCATCGGCGGGCCGGTCAGCGACTCGCACGGCCAGGAAGGTCATCAGAGCCGCCGCCAGGTCCAGGCCGGAGTGAGCCGCCTCAGCCAGGATTCCCAGGCTGCCGCTGAGCAAACCAGCTACGAGCTTCAGGACGGTCAGTCCAACCGCCGCCCCCACCGAGGAGAGCGCGACAAGCATCTTCTCCCGATGTGCCTCTCGTGCTGCTAACATGCGCTTCGTTCCTCATCCTCATCTAGCAGTCAGTGCTCAAAATGGACATGGGTGGGTGACCAGCCACGGCGCGGCGGCTGCCGCTGTCGTCGGATCTGGTTTGCCAGGCGGGTGCTCTTCGCCGCTCACCGCTCGCCGCTGCCGCCTGGCGGCACACCCCCAGTAATATACTCGATTGTCGGCTCAGTAGGAAAGGGCAGGAAAGGAAGGAAAACCGCAGCTCTTTCATCCAGTGGTTGACAACGCAAGCCACTGCTGCTATCCTTTAGAACAATAACAAGTGCATACAAGTCTGTCCCGCGTTGAGCGAAACCAGTATGAGCCCGACGACCAACAGCGAGCCGAAGAGCGGTGAGAGTTCGGCAGGGACCCGTCGGCTCAGAACCCGTTCGTGAGCGGCTGGCCGAAGAAAGTCCAGGTTGCTGCGTTTCCTCTTGCTCGCCGCAAGGGAGACACGGTCGCCTGTGGGCAAGTAGGCCAGGTGGGTGGTCCCCACGCAGCAGTATAACCAGCAAGAGTGGTCACAGCACAGTTCGTCACGATGAGGTGAGGAATCTCGGGTGCTGGCATGAGCAGACTGCAGCGGTGGCCCGTTCGTGGCGCGGTCGACTGACGGAGGGCCTGGAGAAAGCGAGCTGGCCACGATGGATCGGATCATCAGGCGGCAACAACAGGCTGGACATTGGCGCGCTGCCAAGCGTCTGTTGGGGGTGGGCACAACCAGACAGCGAGCAAGACGGCGAATGAGCGCTCTGCTGCTGTCTGTCGCCTGAGCAGAGCGGAGCTGCAGACCACTGCGCTGCCAGGCCGAGGCTGCGCTGCAGGTGGTGACAAGCAGGGTGGTACCGCGGGAGCGTTTCTGTCGGCTCTCGTCCCTTCGATGCATGTTGGTCAGGGACGAGGGCGTTTTTATTTGGTCTCTCTGACCGGCTGGCTTCTCGGAGGGCTGGCGGACAGTTCCGCCGCCATCTCGACGTGGCGGCCACCGTCAGGCCAGTCGGCCAGCGCGTATGCAGCCCTCGTTCCTCGCTACAGCCCAGGAGTTCAGGAGCGTGTTGTCAATGGTGAGCGTTTCGATTCTCAATGTGACCAGCTATACCGGTCTGGAGCTGCTGAGGCTGCTGGCCAATCACCCTCACTTTCGCGTCACTTCGGTGACAGGGCGCAGCGCTGCTGGCCAGCGCCTGGGTCAGGTCTTTCCCCAGTTGTACGCTTTGGCTGGTGGCGCCTGCCAGGAGGAGGCACGCCACCTGGCCGAGTTGGAGATTACGGAGGAGCCAGAGACAACAGAGCTGGCTTTTGTCTGTCTCCCCCACGCCGCTGCCGCCGAGGCGGTCCAGGCCCTGCTCCAGCGCGGCACGCGGGTGGTGGACCTCTCCGCTGATTTCCGCCTGCGCAATCCTTCCCTCTACCAGGAGTGGTATAAGCATACGCATCCGGCTCCTGCTTTGTTGGAGCAGGCCGTCTATGGGTTGTGTGAGCGTTATCGCGAGCGTATCCGCACGACGGCGCTGGTGGCTAATCCCGGCTGCTACGCGACGGCGATCATTCTGGCCCTGCTGCCAGCTCTGTCGGCGGGCCTCGTCAGCCGAGACCTGATCGTCGATGCGAAGTCGGGAGTAAGCGGGGCTGGGCGCGGCCTGCGCCTGGATACCCACTATGCCGAGGCCAATGAGGATCTGAGCGCCTATAGCCTCGGCGGGCACCGCCACTGGCCCGAGATCGTGCAAGAGCTAGAAACAGCGGCCCGCGCCTCCGGCCAGACCTGTGAGCCGGGCCTGCGCTTGACCTTTGTCCCCCACTTGACGCCTATGACGCGTGGCATCCTGGCCACCTGCTATGCGGAGCTGCGGCCCGATAGCTCTGGCCGCCTGCCAACCAGCTCCCAGGTCCAGGCGCTCTACCGTGACTATTACGCAGGCGAGCCGTTTGTTCACGTTGTTGATCAGCCGCCACATACGAAGTGGACCTATGGCAGCAACCATTGTCTGCTGTATGCCACTGTGGATGAGCGCAGCGGGCGGCTACTGGTGCTCTCCTGCCTGGACAATCTGGTCAAGGGAGCCTCCGGGCAGGCGCTGCAGAATGCCAATTGCATGTTTGGCTTCGATGAGCGCTGTGGTCTGCAGGGAGGAGCAATCTATCCTTGACGCTCTTACGTGTGAGTGGAACGCTACCTTCGAACCCCGGTCCACTGCCGACCCAGGCGGCAAGAGGCCAGCAGCTGACCTGGCCTGACCTGGCCGGGTGAGCGCAGGGAGCAACCCGCCAGCGCTGAAAGAAAGGGCGAGGTTACAGCCCTGCCGGCGCCGGCTGAAATGTGTTTGACGACGGTCTGACGAGGAGTTAGCAGAGAGATGGCTATTGCGTTTTCCAGAACACCTGATGGAGATATCATTAGTGATCATCATCTCATCGCCGAGGTTTTACGCGAGGCGCTTCCATATATCGATTACCTCAAGGGGAAAATTCTTGTGATAAAATTGGGGGGGAGCACGCTGGAGCACCAGCAGGTGGTCTTGCAGGATATTATTTGGCTCAGCGCCCTCGGCGCCAGGCCGGTCCTGGTGCATGGTGGCGGCCCCTATATTAATGAGTGGCTCAAGCGCTTGCAAATCCCCACCCGCTTTGAAAATGGTCTGCGGGTGACCGATGCCCAGACGTTGGAAGTGGTGCGCATGGTGCTGTTGGGGCAAGTCAATCAGGGGCTGGTCTTGATGGCTTCGCAGATGGGCGGCAAAGCCATCGGCCTGTGCGGGACCGATGCCGGTCTGGTACGCGCGCGGATCGCGGATGAACGTCTGGGCTTTGTTGGCGAGGTCGAGGAGGTTGATCCCACGCTGGTGCAGGTGCTGGTTGAGCAGGGATACATTCCGATCATTGCGCCCCTTGGTCAGGGACCTGACGGCACCTGCCTGAATATCAACGCGGATGTTGTAGCTGCCCACCTGGCGGGCGCCCTCAATGCCGAGAAGTTGATCTTCCTGAGTAACGTAGTGGGAATCTGTCGCCCCGATGGCAGCCTCATCTCGGAGCTGACAGAAGAGGAGGCGCTGCGTCTGATCGATGAGGGCGTGATTCAGGGCGGCATGATCCCCAAGGTTGCAGCGTGCCTGGACGCCCTGCGCTCTGTGCCCCGCGTACATATCGTCGATGGCCGCGAGCCTCATGTGCTGCTGCGTGAGCTGTTCACCGATCAGGGGGCAGGAACGATGATTGTGCGAGGAACACGCCAGCCATCGGCCTAGTTAGACCGGTGCTTCCCTGCCCTGCCCTGGCCGATCGGCGCGGAGCTGAGGATGGGTGCGCCGGACGAGTACCAGTAGAGAGGGGAATGGCGCACCCATCCTCTATCTGCCCAGGTGTGACTCCGGGCCGCAGGTCCAGGGAAGGATCCATCGAAGCGGCGCCTTGCTTGCTCTCCCTGGCGCGGCGCACCCCGGGCCTGCAGCGGTTCGCTTGGCAGACTGGTTACGGGGGACCGGGCATGACTCTAGTGGGGGAATGAGAGTTTCTATGAAGAAGCGTATCGAGCGCCTGCGCGGGATGCATGATGTGCTGCCCGAGGCCTACCGTCGGCAGTCGCAGGTGGTGGATCGCGTGCGCGCCCTGTTGGAGAAGGCCGGCTACGAGCCGGTGGATACGCCAGCGCTGGAGCGCAGCGATCTCTTCCAGGCGAGCTTCGGCCAGGAGGCCTGGCAGAACCTCTATGCCTTCCAACTCCATCAACGCGAACTGTGCCTAAGACCGGAATATACCGCCTCAATCTGCCGTCTCTATTTAGAGCATTATCAGCAGTCCTCGCTGCCGCTGCGCTTTCAGTACGTTGGACCTGTCTTCCGTTACGAAACGCCGGGACGGGGACGCTATCGGCAGCACACGCAGCTGGGGGTCGAGCTATTCGGTGGCCAACCGCTGCGCGCCGATGGCGAGATCGTGCAGCTGGCCTGCGATATTTTGCATGAGCTGGGCATCGCCCGCTACCGTCTTGAGCTGGGCCATGTCGGGGTCGCCAGCGGCTTTATCGAGCGTTTGCACCTGGATGTTCAGACAGCTCGTTTGCTCTTGAGCCTGATGGAGCAGATTAGTCGTTCGCCCGAGGGAGAGCAGGCAGCCCAGGCCCGCCTGGAGGCGCTGTACCCCGAGCGCTCGCTCACTCCCTCGCTGCCGGCAGCCGAGGCCGGTCGGGGGCGGCGTCCGGCCAGCTCCGATAGCTCAAACCAGCTGGTAACGGCGCTGCTGAACAGCTTCAGCCTGCCATTCGGCGACGAGGACAGTCGCCGCGAGATTGTCGAGCGCTTTCTCTGGAAGATCGGGCGCAGTGAGCAGCGAGCGCTGGTCTTTAGTGCGCTGGAGTTTCTGCGCAAGCTGCGGGCGCTGGCCGGTCCACCGCCCGAAGTCTTTCAGGAGCTGCGCCAATTGCTCCAAAGCTATCAGCTTGATGACGACCCGCTGGAGGAGCTAGAGCAATTGGTGACAACGCTGATGGAGGTGACGGGGGTCGACCGCCGGCAGATTACGCTCAATCTGGCCCTGGGGCGCGGGGTGAGTTACTATACGGGCTTGCTCTTTGAGATCCATGCCAGCGATGAAGAGGGCCTCGATTTGCAGTTGTGCGGCGGAGGTCGCTATGACCACCTCGTTGAGGCGGTCGGGGGGGCGCGTGGAGTGCGGGCCTGCGGTTTCGCCTTTGGTCTGGAGCGGCTCATCTCTTTGATGCCTGCCAGCCAGTGGCCTCAGCCTGCGCGGGCGCAGGCACTGGTGATCCCGGTTGGGAAACATGATCTGGCCTATGCCTGCCGTGTGGCACGCCTGGCCCGCAGCGAAGGTGGCATCATCGCAGAGCTAGATGTGAATGCCCGTGGCGTCAGCAACGCCCTGCGCCAGGCTTCTCAGCACGGTTTCCGGCTGGCCCTGATCGTCGGTGAGGAGGAGCGCCAGGCCAACACTATCAGGCTGCACGATCTGCTCTCGGGAGAGGAACGCCTGGTTGCTTACCGTGACCTGGCCGTGGCCCTACGGGAAGGAGGGTATCGAGCATGAGCGCGTCGCGAGCGGCTCCGGCCCCAGAGCTGCCTCAGCTGCGCCTGGCCTTGCCCGGAAAAGGAACGCTGGAGGCGGCCACGCTGACCTTTCTCGCCGAGTGTGGCCTGAAAGTCCAGCGCAGCAATCCGCGTCAGTATCTGGCACGCATCAGCAGCCTCCCTGAGCTGGAGGTGGTCTTTCAGCGCGCCGCTGACATCCCGGCCCTGGTGCACGATGGGGACGCCATTCTCGGCATCACGGGCTACGACCTCTTCGCCGAGTATCGCGGGACCGATGAAGAGGCGGAGGAGAACGAAGAGAGCGACGACGATCTGATTGTATTGGAGCGTGACCTGGGCTATGGCTCCTGCCGGTTGGTGGTGGCGGTGCCCGAGACCTGGATCGATGTCAATACGTGCGCTGACCTCTGGCATCTGGCGGGCTACTATCAGGCTCAGAAGGGCCGTGGCCTGCGCATCGCCACCAAGTACCCGGCCTTGACGCGTCACTTTCTACGTCGCCATGGTATTTCTCACTGTCGGATCGTGATGCCACATGGGGCCTTGGAGGCCGCACCTCTGACGGGGGTCGCCGATCTGATTGTCGACTTGACGGAAACGGGCACGACCTTGCGCGAAAACCACCTGAAGCTGCTTGAAGACGGCGTCGTGCTGCGCTCCCAGGCCTGCCTGATCGGCAACGTGCGCCTGCTTGCCGAGCATCCCCAGGCTCTCAAGGTAGCCCGCCTGCTGTTGGAGCTGATCACCGCCCGTCTGCAGGCGCGCAACCGCGTTCTGCTGACGGCCTACGTGCCGGGGAGCGGTGAGGAGGTCAGTTCGTTGTTGAGCATGCACCTCAAGCGGTTGGTCCCGGGATTCGAGTACCATATTGGCAGCTCGGAGTCGACGGACGATCCACAGGCCCAGCGCTGTCGCGTCTCGGGAGTGATTCGCATGGGTGAGGCTGTGGCGGACTTCCTGGAGATCATCGCCGCCCTGCGCAGCGTGGGGGCCGAGCAGATTGACGTGACGCCGCTGGCGTATCGTTTCGGCCAGGAGCCGGCCAGCCTGCGACAGTTGAGCGAGAGGATGGCGCGACGACGGTGAAGACGCTGATTGTCTTTGATTTGGATGGAGTCATTACCAGCGAAGCGGCCTACTGGGACGCGGCGGGCCTGACCTTGCATGAGCTACTCTACAGCCCCCGCTACTGGAATGTGACAGGCCAGGGCGACTACGCGCCGGTGACCGACCCGGAGGAGAGTCGTCGCCTGAGCCGGGCCACGCTGCCGGAAGAGGAGATTCTCCTCTACAAAGCCCTGGCGATCAACTCGAACTGGGACACCTGCTATGCGGCAGTCTGCTGGCGTCTGATTGCCCTGCTGGAGCAGTTGCCCCCAGCCGACCGCGAGCCGCTCCTGCCGCTGCAGCCCTGGGAAGAGGCCTGGCTGGCCCGTCTGCGCCTGGCGCTGGCCGCTCAGCGCGCTGCCTCTGGCCCGGAGCTGGTGCTCCTACCGGCAGGTGGCCCCCCCTTTGCTGAGGCGCTCTTCTCCGGGATCATGGGGCTGGATCTGCTCAATCGCTACGACGCCTACGCGAGCGCCAGGCTGGGTCTCCCCATCGAGGGAGTCTTTTCACGCCTCAGCCCCTTCTGGGATTTCTGCCGCTCGCTTTTCCAGGAATGGTACCTTGGGGAGGCGCTCTACAGCCGCACCTATGGCCACCCTCCCGCTCAGAGGGGTAAACCGGGCTGTATCTATTTTGAGCGCCCATTGCTGCCACCAGAGACGCTCAGGGAGACGCTGGACAGCCTGCGAAGGTCGGGCTATGAGCTGGGTCTGGCTACGGGGCGAGTCTATCAGGAGGCCACGCTGCCGCTGCAAGCCTATGATCTGCTCTCGCGCTTTGAGGCTGAGCACATCTGTACCTATGATGCCGTCGAGATGGCGGAGGCCGAGCTGCGGCGTCAGGGCGACACCACCTTGCTGGGCAAACCTCACCCGTTCCAGTTTCTCTATGCCCTTGATCGACGCGGGCCAAGCGCCGAGGAGCTGGCGCGCAGCAAGCCTCCTTTCATTGTGGTCGGCGATTCGTCAGGGGATATGCTTGGCGGACGTGCCGCTGGCGCTTTGACCGTGGCGACGCTCAGCGGGGCACGCAGCGAGGAGGCCCGACGGCGCCTGCTGGCCTGTGAGCCGGATTTTGTGATTGAGGATGTGCGTCAGCTGCCTTCGCTGCTGGCCGAGGTGGAGCGACTGGAGACGATTCAGCGCCTGCAGTTTGAGGCTCGGGACAAGGCGGAGCGCCTGCTGCGCCTGTGGTTCGCGCGTCAGCTCGATCTGCTGACTGGGCAAGTGACACTGACGCCGCGCCCTGTCTCGCTGAATTCGTTTAACGGTACCTACGAGCAGGACGGCGAGCGCTACTTTTTCAAGACACACGTGGAGGAGCAAAGCGCGCTCTCCGAGTATTACCATGCCGAGCTGCTGCACGAGGCAGGCTACAATATGGTGCTGCCTCTGCGCGTGGTTCGCCAGGAGGGGCGCCAGATGGTCATTTATCCGCTGGTGCGCTGGCCGGTGATGTTCGATTTGATGCGCGCCGTCGAGACGGGGGCACCCTCCCCGGTCCCGGCCCAGACTCTGGTGGCCGCCGAACGGCGCGCCTGTGAGCGCCTGCTGGAGATTTACCGCGCCACTGGGCGTCTCAGTAGCGCGGATGAGCATGCGACTGCGCCAGTTCATCAGCTCTTCTGGCATCGACTGACCGGCGGGCGTCTTAGCAGCTTCTACCGTGGTCAAGCCATTCCGCTGCCGGGGTCTGCCGGCTTTGGTCAGGACGAAATTCGCTTTGAGGATCTGCTCAGGTGCCACTGGGTGGTCAATGGGGAACTGCTCTCGCACACGCTGGGAGAGCTGCTAGAGGAAGCCCAGAAGCGACTCCACCCACGGCAGGCGGCGCTGACGGTCATCGGGCACGGAGATGCCCACTTCGGCAATGTCTTTCTGGAGGACGAACGCGACTATCTCTACTTTGATCCGGCCTTTGCGGGTCGGCATGCAGCGCTGCTGGATATCGTCAAACCGCTCTACCACAATGTCTTCGCCAGCTGGATGTACTTTCCTCGGGAGACAGCCCTGACGCTGACGTTGAGCGTAGCTCGGCACTGCGGCAGGGATGGCGAGCGACTTGAGGTCACCCATACCTATCAGCCGGCGCCCATCCGTCAGGCGATTCTGACAACGAAGCTCCACACCTTGCTGCGCCCCCTGCTCGCCTGGCTTAGAGATGAGGGGGCCTTGCCCCCCGACTGGGAGCGCTGGCTGGCTCTGGCGCTGCTCTGCTGCCCGTTGCTGACCATCAATCTCCTGGATCGCGGGCGCATCCCAGCAACGGTCTGCTGGCTGGGTCTGACGCAGGCGGTGACGCTGGGCAATCTTGGACTGCTGCCCTGGCACGAGCTACTGGCCGATGGTGGGTGAAGAAGAGGCGCCGCGCGATGCCTTGAGAAGAGCGTCTAGACAGTTCGAGGAGAGAGAAGAGGAAGAGCGACGACTATGATCGCTATTATTGACTACGGGGCTGGCAATCTACGCAGTATCCAGAAGGCCCTGGAGCATGTCGGCGCGCAGGCCGCGGTGACTGCCGATCCGACCACGGTGGCACGCGCGCAGGCAGTGGTGCTGCCAGGAGTTGGCTCCGGAGGGGCCGCCATGCAGCGTTTGAAGGCCACCGGCCTCGATGAAGCCATTCGGGAGGCCACGGCTCGCGGGCGACCTTTTCTGGGCATCTGCCTTGGGATGCAATTGCTAGCTGAGCACCATGCCGAAGGTGAGGTTGAGGGCTTAGGTCTCTTCGCCGGGGAGGTTCGGCGCATTCCCCAGGGGCCGAAGATCCCGCACATGGGCTGGAACCAGGTTCAGCCCCTCCGTCAGGATCTGCCCATATTTAAAGGAATACCTGCCGGGGCCTTCTTCTACTTCGCTCACTCTTATTATGTTGAGCCGCGCGACCCCTCCGGCGTGGCCGCTGTCACCGACTATGGCTCGCCCTATTGCAGCGTCATTGTCAGTGATCATCTGTGGGGAACACAGTTCCATCCTGAGAAGAGTGGAGCGATGGGGCTACGCCTGCTGGCGAACTTTGTGCGCTGGGTGGGGGAGCGTGTTTCATGATCATCTTGCCAGCCATCGATTTGCGCGAGGGGCGCTGCGTCCGTCTCTACCAGGGTGATTATCGCCAGGCCACGGTCTATAGCCATGACCCGGTGGCGGTGGCCCGACGCTGGCAGGAGGCCGGAGCGCGCTGGTTGCATCTGGTCGATCTGGACGGTGCCGCCCAGGGCCAGCCGGTCAATCTGGCTGCTGTCGAACGGATTCGGGCCGCTACCACGCTGCAGATTGAGCTGGGCGGCGGCCTGCGCGATCTGGCTAGCATCGAGCACGTGCTCTCCCTCGGCATCGAGCGCGTGGTGCTGGGAACCAGCGCCGTACGACAGCCCGCCTTGTTGGCTGAGGCGCTGCAGCGCTGGGGCGAGCGCATCGTTGTGGGATTGGATGCCCGGGCTGGTCTGGTGGCGGTGGCCGGCTGGCAGCAAACGGAGAGCATTGCAGCCGTGGAGCTGGCCGCCCAGTTGTGTGCGCTGGGGGTGGCTCGCTTTATCTACACTGATATCGCACGCGATGGAACGCTGGGCGGGCCGAATCTGGAGGCGCTGCAGGCCATGCTGCAGGTGGTGAGACAGGCCCAGCCAAAGCGGGCCTTGATCGCCTCCGGGGGGGTACGCTCATTGGAAGATATCCGCTCGTTGGCTCGCCTGGGTGTCGAGGGGGTCATTATCGGGAAGGCCCTCTATACAGGAGATGTGGACCTGGCGGCAGCTCTGGCCTGCGCCGCGTCCTGCGAGCCGACGACGGAGGCCGGGGCCTGATTATGAGGCCGGGGTCCGATTATGCGGAGTGGAGCTGAGTATAAGGAAGGGACAGCGATGTTAACGAAACGCATCATTCCCTGCCTGGATGTGGCCGCGGGGCGCGTCGTAAAAGGGGTGAACTTCCTCAACCTGCGCGACGCCGGCGACCCGGTCGAGCTGGCAGCCTTCTACAATGCTGAGGGAGCTGACGAGCTGGTCTTTCTCGACATCACGGCCTCCTACGAGCAGCGCAGGACCATGCTCGATGTGGTCGCTCGAACAGCTGAGCAGGTCTTTATTCCGGTGACGGTCGGCGGTGGCATCCGCAGCGTGGAGGACATTCGCGCCACCCTGGGGGCAGGGGCTGATAAAACCTCGGTGAATACAGCGGCGGTACAGCAGCCCGAGCTGCTGCGGGCGGGAGCCGAGCAGTTTGGCTCCCAGTGCATTGTGCTCGCTATCGATGCCCGCAGCAATCCAGCCATGCCCAGTGGCTACGAGGTCTACATTCATGGAGGCCGTACACCAACGGGCCTCGATGCTATTGACTGGGCTCGCCGCGGCGTCGAGCTGGGCGCGGGCGAGATCCTGCTGACCAGCATGGACCGCGATGGGACGCAGCAGGGCTATGATCTCACACTGACAGCCCGTATCGCGCAGGCCGTCAACGTGCCAGTGATCGCCTCGGGTGGCGTTGGAACGCTTGAGCATCTCTATGAGGGGCTGACCAGCGGGGGCGCCGATGCCGTGCTCGCCGCTTCGATTTTCCACTTTGGCCAGTATCGCATTGCCGATGCCAAGCGCTACTTGCGCGAGCGCGGGGTGGCTGTGCGCTGGGATGAGGCAGAGGAGGAGAAGCACGATGACGCTCAGGTTTGACCGCCAGGGACTGATTCCGGCGGTCATTCAGGATGACGAGAGCAACGAAGTGCTGATGGTGGCCTTCATGAATGAAGAGGCCCTGCGCCTGACACGCGAGACCGGCTATACCCACTTCTATAGCCGCTCACGCCAGAAGATCTGGCGCAAGGGCGAGCAATCTGGGCACAGACAGCAGGTGCGCGCCATCTTTGTCAATTGCGAAGAGAATAGCCTGCTGATCCGCGTCGTCCAAGAGGGCGGGGCGGCCTGCCATGAAGGCTACCGTAGCTGCTACTACCGTCGTTTGCTTCCTGACGATCGCTACGAGGTGGTTGCGACTCGGGTCTTTGATCCGGCGGCAGTCTATGGCCATCCTACTCCGCAGACGCAGTCTGCTGGCGTGATTGCCGCTGGGGCAGCGCCAGTGATGGATCTGCGGCAGAGCGAACCAGAGGCAGACGAAGCCATAAGCAGGCAGCTGGAGACGCTGCTGCGCCAGCTCTACACGGCTTACCAGTATCTGCGCGACCACGACCTGAGCGAGCAATCACACACCTCGCGCCTGCTTCAGGAGCACAATCCGGCCTACCTCCTCGGACGGTTGGCTGATGAGCTGCAGGAGCTGATGGGCGTGCTCCAGGGAACGCATCGTCATCGGGATCTGCAGGCCGATACCATCCTGGAGGGCAGTCAGGTCGGCTACTGGCTGCTGCTGCTGGCTACTACCCACCGACTGCCGTACGAGGAGTTCTTGCCTCATCAGGCCCTGCTGGCAGGCTACCGGCAGGCCGTTGGCGAGGAGCAGGCCGTTGAGCAGCAGCAAGCCTGCTTGAGTGCGCTGGCGACCGCCGAGCCTCCCCGTCTCATCGAGGGCCTGCGGCTCGGCTTTGCTCTCATCGGACGGGCCTGTGCCCTGGCCGGTCTCAGCCCTCTGGAGCCGGCGCGCGACGACCTGGAGCAAATGCGCCGCAAAGGTTTGGTCTCCTAAACCAAGACAGAGCAGCGCCGCGCTACTCTGCGCTTGATGGGGAAGGCGAGTAAAAGGAAGCCAGGAATAAGACACCGGCTTAGCCGCGCAGGCGCAGATAACTACCGCGTTTGGCCTTGTGCAACACAGCCTGCTGCAGCGCCGCCAGCTCCCCATCGAGCGCCGAGCAGCGGACCAGACTGCCATCCTCCAACAGCACCAGCGGATCAACCATACGCGGCTTCACCCGCGCATAGACATCAAAAGGCTGGCCTGCCGAGACCTCCACTACCTCCAGACCAGGCCGCAGCAAGCTCAGACAGCGCGTGATCTCCGGGTGAGCCGCCTGACGGAGCCGGGCCAGCAGCTCTGCATCCTCCGAGAACAGATCTTCCTCGCGCAGCACCCCCTCATCCAAAGCCAGGCGCAAGGCTCGTGCCAGTTGATAGTCGGCGAACATTTCCAACGGATGCATAAACAGCTCCGTCACCAGGCGCACATACTGGCGCACAAACCAGATGGCAGCCTCACGCCCGGCCACGACCATGCGCCCCTCCCGCACGCGGAGCGCCTGCAGAAAGCGCTCCACGTCAGCGTGGGTCAGGTAGCCTGCATGCCACAAATCGCGCAGCGTATAATCCACCCGATCGGCGCATAGCTCAGGTGCTGGTTGCTCCAAAAGCGGCCAGCGCTCAAAAGCCAGAATCCGCTTCAGGTCCAGCCCGGAGGAATGCAGAAGCGCAGGGAGATCCGAACGCTCCACCAGCTGGCGCAGGTGTTGCTCATGATAGTCCTCATCGTAGCAGGCAAACAAATAGTCTGCTACATGGGAGAAGGCTGTATGAGAGACATCATGTAACAGGCCAGCCAGCTGCTCCTCCAGGCTGCCACCGAGGCGGCGAATCAACAGCATCACCCCCACGGAGTGCTCGTAGCGCGTCGTATCACGCCCCTTGCGCACCAGATAAGAGGCCCCAGCCTGATGGACCCCCTTCAAACGCTGCAACGCTGCTGAGCCGAGCACCGCCAGCAGCACAGGCTCGCTGAGCCGCTGCTCACCCAGTAACGGATCACGGACCAGCTCTTCTGCCACGCTCTATCTGCTCCTTCTGTGCTTGCGCCGCACGCTCTTGTCTCAAGCCTCCCCCTTCCGTCTCCGGCGACCTGTCCGTTGCCGGAACCCACTCCTGTCCTCCCCTCTCTCTCCTCCCTTGGGCAGGCCGGGAAGCTGGCAAGAGAACAGAGATACTGTTAACTATAGCACCTCACCTCTCTCTTTGCCAGGCTAGCAAAGTCAACCTTGCCGGCTGCGCAAGAAGGACCAGCCGCAGGGCTTTCACTCCCTGAAAGATAAAGAAGTCAACTCAGGCAACCCAATAATGCAAGGTAAAGAGCAGAGCATTCAACGCCAACAGAGGGGCACAGAATCCCCCATAGACCAGGTCGAGGCTGGGAAAGCGCTTGCTCCAGCGCGCCAGCACCAGGAAGAGCGGGAAGGCCATCATCATATAGCGTGGCTGCGAAGCCAGCGTCTCCCCGCCGTTGAGCGGGAAGCAGAGAGCAAAAAGCACCAAACCTAACGCGAAGAAACGGTACACCATAGGCAGCTGACGCCAGCCGGCCACCAGCACCCCCAGCGGGAGCAAGGTAAAGAGCAGATCCATCAGGTTGCGCACCGCCATCTCGGTGTGCAAAGGACCAGTCAGCAAGGCCCCCAGGGCTGGCCCGAAGGCTACCCAGGGCAGTTCAAACTGTCGTCCCCAGACCGTGCGCTCCATACGGCTGTAGATGAACGGATCGCCGAAGCGCACCCCAAGATAGACCATGTAGGCAGCCAGAGCCGCCGGAATGAAGAGAGCTGGCAGGGCGGCCAGCACACGTCGCAGCCACAGACGCCACGACTGAGGCCCCGTGGTCTCTCCCGCATCAGCCGACAGCGGGCGAGCGTGCCAGAAGTGTTCCACATAGAAGAACAAGAAGGGTACCAGCAAGACGATCGCCGTCGAGCGCGTTAGCGCGGCGACGCACCCCAGCAGGCCCGCCAGCCACCAGCGCCACAGCGCCCTACCCTGCAGCAGAAGGAAGATCGCCAGAGTGAGCAGCAGGAAGAGAGATTCACTATAGCCAGCGAAGAAAAAGATCGCGTAGGCGTAGAAAGTCAGGTACCAGAGTGTCTTGCGGGCCTGGGCTGGATCGAAATCCAGACCATCTCGGACCAGAACGTAGAGCAAAATGAGGGATACGAAGAAGAAGAGATTCGAAAGCAGGAGCTCCGACAGCAAGAACGACAGCGGGAAATGGTTTCCCAGCGCGGCGGCGCCGAGACGGATCAGCCAGGGCCAGAATGGGAAAAAGGCCACATCGGCCACAGAGCGATAGCCCACGTGAGCGATACGTCCGAAGGCATCAGCATCCCAGTGGTACCAGCCGAGCAGGCAGAAGCGCAGCTCGCTATTCGCACAAGGGATCGAGGCCATATTTTTGGGGCGGAGCAGAACTCCCCCCACATAGGTGATCAAGAGAAGCAAGAGGCGGCTGAGTCCAAAGACCCAAGCCGCCTCTTTCCACGCAGATCGCAGCGTACCCATTGCAGTGTTCCCAGACCATA
>NZ_JADGIA010000044.1 GCF_019683635.1 Thermogemmatispora sp.
GCCTGAAGCATTGACGTATCATACGCCTGTGCAGTTCGGCATGGTATACTGGGTGAATTTTGGCTATCCCGCCCTTCCCCCCGGCATCGAGGAGAAGCGTATCCTGGATTGGCACCCGGCGCTGGTGGTCTCCGCTGAGCCGTTCTGTCGCCACGCCGGCGCTGTCAATGTGGTCGCGCTAACGTCCTATCGGGGTAAGCTCCGTCCCTATCACCATCTGCTCTTGAAACGCGATTATCCTCTTCTGGATACCGATAGCCTGGTGAAAACGGAGCTACTCTATCCCGTCCTGCGCACGCTGCTCGCGGATCAATACGCGATCTGCCGCCTCCACGATGCCGATCTCTACGCGATTATGGGGAAGATCGCCAATAGCCTGGGCATCACGATGTATTATTCTCTGCATTGATGTCGAGGACGCAACTACCTGTGTGCGCGTGAGTAAGCGTGGAAGGGTGTGAGCAAAGCAGGTTGCGCTCAGCCTTCAGCCTGAGTGCCTCTGTCTCGTCCCTGCAAGGCTTCGCCCCGGTTAGGTTAGTCGCGGCACTGGATTGCTGTGCACTGTCTTCTTCTCTGTTGAGGATGCTGCAATGTTGCGTCTTCTTCCTTCGATTAGCGCTCTGTTGCAGTCACCCGAGGGGCTGCAGCTGAGCGCTGAGTTCGGGCGCCCTCTGGCGACGCGCGCTCTGCGCCAGGTGGTGGCGGAGGCCCGCGCCGCAGTCCGCCAGGGCGCTCCCTGCCCTTCACCCTCCGAGCTGCTTTCAGCAGCCCGCCGCTGGCTCTCGGCGACGCTCCAGCCCTCGCTTCGCCCGGTTATTAATGCCACCGGCGTGATTATTAATACTAACCTGGGTCGTGCTCCTTTGAGCGCTGCCGCCCTGCAGGCAATGCAGACCGTGGCCCACGGCTACGCCAATCTGGAGTACGATCTGGAGGCCGGCGAGCGCGGCTCTCGCTCTGTGCATGCCGCGGCTTTGCTGCGTGAGTTGACCGGCGCTGAGGCGGCGCTGGTGGTGAACAATAACGCCGCCGCGGTCTTGTTGACCTTGTCAACGCTGGCGGCGGGCCGCGAGGTGGTTATCTCCCGCGGGCAGTTGGTGGAGATCGGTGGCGGCTTCCGCGTGCCGGATGTGATGCGTCAGAGCGGCTGCCTGCTGGTAGAGGTGGGTACGACCAACCGCACCCGCCTGAGCGATTATGCAGCGGCGATCTCAGAGCGCACCGCCCTGCTGTTGGCGGTCCATCCGAGCAATTTCCGCCTGACGGGCTTCGTGGAGTCTACGCCAATCGGCGATCTGGTCAGGCTGGCTCACGATCATGGACTGCTGGTCATGGAGGATCTGGGCAGCGGCTGCTTGCTTCCAAGCGAGCGCTATGGGCTGGCGCATGAACCAATGCCACAGGAGAGTCTGGCAGCGGGTGTTGATGTGGTCTGCTTTTCGGGCGATAAGTTACTTGGTGGACCGCAGGCGGGGATTATTCTGGGACGCGCAGCGCTGCTGGAGCGCATTGCACGGCATCCACTGATGCGGGCGCTGCGAGTGGATAAGTTGACTCTGGCCGCCCTGGAGGCAACGCTGCGCCACTACCAGCGCGGCGAGGCCGAGGAGGCGATTCCCATCTGGCGGATGATTGCCCTCCCCCTTGTGCGCTTGCAGGAGCGCGCGCAGCGTTGGGCGCGAATCTTGCAGGAGCAGGGCTTGGCGGCAAGCGTGCGCTCTGGGGAGTCAACGGTCGGCGGAGGATCGCTGCCGGGGGAGACGCTGCCCACGGCCCTGCTGGCTCTGGTGGAGGGAGAGGTGCCTTGCTCGCTGGAGGAGCTGGCGCGCCGCTTGCGCGCTCGCCCGGTGCCGATCGTGGGGCGCATCCTGCGCGATGCGCTCTTGCTTGATCCGCGGACGGTCCTGGAGGAACAGGATGAGGAGCTGCTGACCGGTCTGATAGCCTGTCTGCGCGGGGCGTGAGCACTTCACCCGCTAGTCCGCTTGGCTGGCACTCTGTGCGGACGGCGCGTTGTTGAGGAGGGCCTCGATCTCGGCCAGATGCCGCAGGGCGCGCCGGTCTCTCAGGCGCTCCAGGGTGGGGCGGGCCCGCTCCAGCTGCCGACGATCGCCGCTGCGTTCAGCGAGGACGAGGCGCATGCGGGCGGCGTGCGGGGGATGCCCCGCTGTTTCGGCTGCGTCGATGGCCCGGGCGAGAGCTGGCAGGTCGTTGGTGGCCAGGGCCTGGGCGATGGCGAGGTAGGGCGCCAGCAAGGCGCTGCTGCTTTCGCTCTGCAGTTGGCTGGCACAGCTCAGCAGCGGTTGCGGGGTGCTTAAGCCGTGTTCGTTGTAGAAGCGCAGGCAATAGAGCAGGTGGAGATGATCGCGTCGCAAGCCTTCCACTGGCATGAGTTGCGGATCATCCTGTAGCAAGGCTTCTTGAAAGCCGCGCTCCTTTTCTACGGGCATGGCTGCGGGAAGTAAGGAGCGCAGGAGGATAGCCAGGTGGGCACACCGGGCCGGCTCCTCACGAGCCTGGGCGACGAGGAAGAGGCAAAAATAGGCATCGGCCAGATGGCTGGTTCGCTCCTGGTCGGGGGCAATCTGTTCGCGAATGGCATCCAGCATTGGCGCGAGGGGCTCAATCTCTTCCCAGCATCCAGAGAGGAAGGAGGCGATGGCGAGGGCGGAGAGGGTTCTACTGAGGAGGGGCAGGGGAAGATCGCCGCGAGCACAGGCTGCTTTGCCGAGGGCCAGTGTCTGCTGGTGGTTGCCAAGCACGAGATTGCTATAAGCGGCGACATTGATGGCATCTATGTACTCCTCCTGTGGCAGGGCGGGTAGACTTAAACGGCGCTGGGCGACGCCGAGCATTATTTCTTTCCTATCGAGATACCAGTTAAGCAGCCCCAGAGCGTCGAGAGCCTCGCTGAGGGCAAGGTAATCACCCCGCTGCTCAAAATAGTCGCTGGCCTCGTTCAACACGCTGCACATGGCTTCCAGTAGTTCACGAGTCTGTGACAAGCTGTGGGTCGCTTTTGTTGAGACATTCGTGAACGAGATAACCAGCTCCTCCAGATCGGCCTGTGTCTCGAACGTAGCTAGAGAATTGTTTACCTCTATGAGACCGAAACAAATGGCGACGCGCAGACGCCAGATCTCGTCTTCGGTCTTGGCCTGCTGAGCGAGAGCCAGGGCCTCCCGCCCCAGGCGGGCGACCTCGTCTGGTGAGAGTCGATGCAACAGAGCGAAGCGTGTACCGCCAATGATGATCTTACGCAGCAAACGAGCGCCGATGAGGGGATCACGCGGCTCCAGGGAGCGCCAATGCTCCAGGGCCTGCTCGTAGGCCGCGCGCCGCATACTCCCCCAATAGAGGCTGTCTCCGAGCAGTTCGTAGAGGCGCACCTGCTCTGCCGGTGAGGCCAGCTCGATAGCCAGCTCCAGCCAGTCTCTGGCCTCGGCAAAGGCCCCGGTTTGGGCTGCGAGAAGGCCCGCCTGCTCAAAAGCTCTCTGCGCTGTTGCCAGTGGAAATGGCAGCTCTTGCCGCACGGCACCCCGGCGGGCCAGGTTGAGGGCCTCGCGATAGTGATAGGCTTTCAGTTCGCAGGTGATCTGTTCCGACAGCAGAGCGGTCTGCTCTAGCCAGGCCGCCGCCTGAGCGTGCAGGCGGATGCGCTCGCCGCGGGCCAGCGTCCCGTAGGCGACGTCGCGCACCAGGTTCTGGGCGAGGGCCAGGGTTCCGTCGGGTTCAGCAACCAGTAGCTCGTGCAGCAGCAGATCATCCAGAGCCGCAGCAAAGCGTTCGGCAGCCTCTTCCGTGTCGCCAGTCTCGCCGGCCCGACCTTGCTTCTGGAGGAAGATAGCTTGCAGTAGCGCCCGGGGAGCGCTCTGTCCGGCTATAGAGGCGATCTGCAATAGACGGCGCGCCGGCGCCGGCAGCAGGTCGAGGCGAGCCAGCAGGCTGGCGTGAACGGTATCAGGCAGCGCGCTCTCCGTTAGGCTTCGGCCCTGTTGCTGCAGCTCCAGCAGACCACGCGCCAGTTCCAGGGCGAAGAAAGGATTGCCATCAGCTCGTTGAACAATGGCCTCGCGTACTGCACTGGGCAAGGCTCCCGCTCTTCCCTCTAGTAACTGATGCAGTTGTCCAGCTGTAAGAGGCGGCAGGCTCAGGCTGAGAAAGTTTTGACGGCCTGCCCCCCAGCTACGACGGCGCTCCAGCAGTTCGGGCCGGCCCAGCAGCACAAGCAATAGAGGAACAGAGGCCCGTATGCTGAGCAGAGCTTCGACGAGGTCAAGCAGGCTGTCTGGAGCATGTTGCAGATCATCAAAGATGATCAGGAGAGGAGAGCGGCGGGCCGAGCATTCCAGCAGCTGACGCCAGGCGCCGGAGATACTCTCAGGGGGGAGGCTGCTGCCCGGAGCGAGGCCGAGCGACTGCAGGATCAGCCCGGCCAGGCGGACCGCCTCTTCCTGGCCATAGCCACTCTCACGAAAGAGCTGTTGGAGGCTTTCCCGATCGATCTCCGGCACAGGCTCCGTCTGACAGGCCATCTGACAGGCGATGAGGCCACTGAGCAGTTCGCGCAGAGGCTGAACGGCGGAGCGCTGGCCATAGGGCGGACAAGAGGCGCGCACGACACGCAGCCCGGAACGGGAGGCGAGCGACTCCAGGAAAGCTTCCAGCAGGCGCGTCTTGCCGCTGCCCGCCGGGCCGATGAGCGAGAGATAGTACGGTCGTTGTTCTTCACAGGCGCGATCGAGCAAGAGCTGGAGCTGCTCTAGATCGCGCTGCCGGCCCACAAAAGGTGGCAGCTCCCGAAGGCGCCGCGGGCGCGGTGCCTCCAGAGGATAGACGCGCAAGGGTTGCGGCTTGCCTTTGACGGTCAGCTCGCGCGCCGGGGCGAAGAGGAAGGAAGATCTGGTCGCCTGCATGGTGCGCTCACTCACCAGGATCTCGCCGGGTACAGCGCCCTGCTGCAGGCGCGCAGCAACGTTGACCGCGTCACCCGTCACTAAGAAATCGCCCCGGCTGGTGTCACCTGTGGCAACGACCTCGCCGCTGTTGACACCGAGGCGCAAGCGGAAAGTGGGGGGGAGCAGAGGATCGTCTTCCACGGCCTGACGCAGGGCCAGAGCCGCCGCCAGGGCGCGCTCGGCATCGTCCCCATGAGCGCGCGGCAGCCCGAAGACGGCCATTACCGCATCGCCGACGAACTTCTCCAGCGTACCGTCATGGGCCGCGATCACTTGCCGGGCATGCTCATAGTAGCGGCCCAGCAGGGACCGCAAGTCTTCAGGATCAAGCTCATCACCCAGAGCAGTAGAACCGGAAACATCGGCGAAGAGCACGGTAACAAGTTTGCGTTCCTCGGGCATAGCATCTGGCCCTCACGCATCGGCTGCGCCTCTCGTCAGGCGCTGAGAGCACGCCTTAGCGCTCTTCTTCTTTCAGCATGCGGACGTAGCTCTGATAGCGCTGTTCGTTGATCAGACCATCCTTCACCGCCTGGCGGATGGCACAGTTTTCTTCATCAACGTGGAGACAGTCGGAATAGAAGCATTCACCCAGGTAGGGGCGGAATTCGACGAAGCAGCTCGCCAGCTCCTCTTTAGGGATGTTCCAGGCGGCAAGGGCCCGAATACCGGCGGAGTCGGCCAGCCAACCACCGCTGGAGAGCGGATAGAGCTGCGAGCTGGTTGTAGTATGACGCCCCTTGCCGGTGGAGGAGCTAACCATGCCGGTGCGCACGGCCATGCCCGGCTCCAGCGCATTGACCAGCGAAGACTTACCTACGCCAGAAGGACCGGTGAAGAGGGTGATATGCCCTTTGAGCAGCTCGCGCAGTTGCTCGATGCCCTGGCCAGTCTCGCAACTGGTCCACAGGACCGTATAGCCGAGCTGCTGATACAGAGCGGCGGCCTCTTCGACGCTTTTGTCGTGCGGCAGATCGACCTTATTGATACAGATGATCGGGTGCAACTCGGCATGTTCGCAGATGGCCAGGTAGCGGTCGAGCATACCAAAATGAGGTTCCGGTTGCGTGGTGGCAAAAACAATCACCACCTGGTCGAGATTAGCAAGCAGCGTCTGCGCCCGCGGGTTGCTCTCGCGCGAACCGACATCGCGCCGCGCTAGCTCGCTCTGGCGTGGCAGCACCTCCTCAATCAGGCCAGTCTCCGCATCAAGCCGCCGCACCTTGACGCGATCGCCAACACTCAGGCGCGAAGGCAACGTCGCCACCTCCGCTTCCGCGCGCTGCTGACGCGCCAGGGGTCCGGTGGCCTTGCCGCGCGCAGTGCGTCCCCGGGCCGCCTCGGCGAACGCCTTCTTCAGCTTGCCGCGGAGTGTGCAACGCAGCTTGCCCTGATCGGTATAGACCTCATAGATGCCGTGTGCTCCGCTAAGCACTATACCGGTCAGCAGTTCCATCTTGTACTTGCTGGCTTTCTTTCCTTCAGCACCCTCAAGCGTTCAGCGTCCTCATCTTCCGTCATAGTATTGGCTGCCTTCCCGGCATCCCCGGGCTATGATACGATGCCCCCAAGGCGGGATGAGACAGCAAAGCTCGCTGATTTCCGGCCTGCGCTGCAATCATGGTCGATGAGCACAGAAGAGACAGCCATTGCTGCTCTTTGGCTCCCCCGTTCCGAAGCACAGGCCAGAGAAGAGAGGCCCTTTTTATCTCTCCAGACAGATTACAGGAGAGACGGGCACTTTGTCAATGGACTGCGCTCTCGACGGTGAGCCACCCTGGATGAAGGTTGATCGGCGCTCACCTGGCAGACGGGCAGGCGGTTCGCTTTTTCGCCCGCGCTCTGCCCGCTGGCCGGCGAGACCCCAGTGGCAGGAGACATTGACGTTCCCCACTTGCATGGGCTAGCCTGAAACAGCATTGCTTATTGACTGGCCGGTTGGCCTGAGTTTGCCTGAGAGCAAGCTGTCGTTGACATGGCCCATGCTCAGAAGAGGAGTGGTAGTTATGCCCTGGATAGTTGGTCTCGCCAGCGTTGCGCTTGTACTCTTCATCTTACAGGACGCCTTCGAGACTGTGGTTCTTCCTCGTCGCATCTCTCGTCGTTTTCGGCTGGCGCGTCTGATTTTTCGGATGAGCTGGTGGCTGTGGCGTCGGCCCGCCCATCTCATCCACAATGGAGCGCGGCGCGAATATTACTTAAGCCTGTATGGACCGCTTTCGCTCTTATTCCTCCTGGTGATCTGGGCTGTAGGCTTAATCAGTGGCTTCGCCCTGCTGCAATGGAGTCTGGGCATGACGGTGCATGCGCCCGAGCAGCAGGTCTCGCTGAGTACCCTTTTCTATTTTAGTGGGACGACCTTCTTCACGCTCGGGCTTGGCGACATTGCTCCGGCGGCGGGTTTGCCGCGCTTGATGACGGTTATCGAAGCCGGGACGGGCTTCGGCTTCCTGGCTCTGGTACTTAGCTATCTGCCGGTCATCTATCAGGCTTTTTCGCGACGCGAGGCCAGCATAGCCCAGCTTGATGCACACGCCGGCTCGCCTCCCAGTGCCCTGGAGCTGCTACGCCGCCACAGCCAGGGAGAGCAGTTTCCAGAGCTGGTGCGCTTGTTACGCGAGTGGGAGCGTTGGGCTGCCGAGCTGTTGGAGAGCCATCTCTCTTATCCTGTCCTCATCTATTATCGCTCACAGCACGAACGCCAGTCATGGCTGGCTGCCTTGACCACGCTGCTCGACGCCTGCGCGCTGATCATTGTTTATCTGGATGACCTGCCAGCGCAGACGGCCTGGTTCACCTTCGCCATCGCACGCCACGCTGCAGTCGACCTGGCTCAGGTCTTCGATGTGAAGCCGCGGCCCACTGGCGAGGGCCGCCTGGCCGGCGAGGAGCGCGCTCGCCTGCTGGCAGCGCTGGAGGAGCTGGGGCTGGCGGTCTCACCAGAGCGCGAACAGCGCCTGGCCGAGCTACGACAGCTCTACGAGCAGTATGTCCAGAGTCTGGCACGGCGCCTGGAGATGCCTTTGCCATCCTGGGCGCCGGCGAAGGTTATCGATGACTGGCAGACCAGCCCGTGGGAACTTCTGGCCGCCAGCCGGGACACGCTGGCCTGGCAGCGTAAGATGCTCAAGCTGCAAAGGAAGTTTGAGACTATGAAGACAGGCGCTCAATCACCAGACGAGACCAGCGCCGGGTAAAGATGAGGCGCTCGGGGGCCGGCTCCTCGGGGCAGGGAACGTGCAGCGGGTAGACCCGCAGGCGCAGGTGCTCATCGCTAGGGAAAAGGAACCAGCCAGCGGGGCGGCCTGCCGTATCCCAGGCTCGAAGAAGAGAAAGCAGGCGGCGAGCCAGGTTTTCGGCCCCACCGAAGCAGCGCACCATGATTTCACAGACGGTCTGGCCACTTTGACCATTGCCACTGGCTGGCTGCTTCCAGCCCGGAGGTAACGCGAGCAAGGCAATCTGATTGTCGGCCACGACTCCAATGGTGGTGCGTATCTCCAGGCCAGCGATTTTGAAGAGCCAGGGTAGCTCGGCCAGTGCCGGATGCTCGCGCTGAGCCACGAGACTACAGGCCGCCGGCTCGTGCTGGGAGAGCCAGGTGTTAAAGCCGTAATGGATTTCATGCAGGCTGGCAAGCACGCCGCTAGGCAGATCGTACCAGGGACCGGTTAGGGCGCGATAGAGGGCGAGCACATCCACCGGCTGGTAATTATTCAGGCGCAGCTGGAGCGCAGGGCCGGCCTCGGGTCCTGGCCCGAGGGCGAAGATACCCCCAGCCTCTGTGAAGGGGCCACGCAGCATCATGAAGGCACAGTAACGCACTGAGACGCTCTCAAGATGGTCGTCTCGCCGCTCTAGAGCGACCGAAAACTGAGTATCACGGAGGACCAGCGGGAGCAGCAGGCGCCCGTTAGGCTTGAGTTGTTCGTACCAGGGCGAGGCAATATCGCCCGCAGCCACTGTGAGAATGATGCGGTCATAAGGGGCGGCGGGCGGATAGCCCTGGGCGCCGTCCCCACAGATGACACGCACCTGTGGATAGCCGGCGGCTTCCAGATGGGCACGCGCCCCTTCCACGAGGTCCTCATCGATATCGATGGTTACCACGCTGCCGCTCTCACCTACGATATGGGCCATGAGGGCGGCGTTGTAGCCGCTGGCAGCGCCTATCTCCAGCACGTGCTGACCTGGCTCCAGGCCAAGCTGCTCCAGCATGATGGCCATAATGGCCGGTTGCGAAGAGGAGCTGACACAGACCCCGTCGACGACTTTGAGAGGGATGACCTGGTCACGATAGACCTCCTCGGGTGGAACCCCTGGCAGGAAGAGATGCCGGGGTACAGCACGAAAGGCCGCCTCGATGCGAGCCGAGCGCAGGAAGCCACGCCCTTTCAGGTGCTCAACAAGGGCCTGCTGCAGTGTCTCCAGCTGGTCCCGGGGCTGGCCTGGTTCGCTCTGGTGGGCCGGATCAGGATCAGAGTCACGCACCGGACCAGCTTCCATAAGGCCCTCCTTTCCTTTCCTTCCTCCCTGTCTGCTGGTCAGGGAATGTCTCGCCGATGCCAATCGGTCAGCTGCTGGTAGGCATGAGCAATTCTCAAGACGGTCGCCTCGTCGAAAGCATTGCCCACTGCCTGGAGGCTAAGCGGGAGGCCGGCCTGGCTAAAACCACAGGGGAAAGCCACGGCGGGAAGACCAGCCAGGTTGAAAGGCAGCGTGAGGCGTAGCGAGGCAGTGGTGGCATCCTCGCGCTGGCCCTCGATGGTAATCTCTTGATCAATCTGGGCAATGGGAATGGCCGGCATGGGTTGGGCGGGTAACACGAGCGCATCAACCCGCTGCAGCACCGAGCGCAGCTGTGTGGAGAAGACGCGCCGCTCCTGCTGGGCACGGAGATAGTCGACGGCACTGATCCGTTCCCCCTCCTGCAGACGACGCAGAGTGAGGGGACCATAGAGGGCCGCGCGCTCGCTGAGCCAGCCACGCTCACGATGGGCAAAGGCAGCCTCGGGCAGCTGGATAGTGCGAAAGGTCGCCAGTGAGGGCCGGCTGAGCGACACCTCGCTGATGTGGGCCCCAGCCTCCTGAAAGATGAGGACAGCAGCCCGCCAGGCCGCACGCACCTCTGGGTCCAGTGGCGCGACGAAGTCCTCGGGTGGAAGACCAAGCCGTAAACCCTGCAGCGAGAGCGGCCCCCGTCCCTCGGGTCCCTCAATGAGTAGCGCAGAAGAGCGCGAGGGAGGGCCAGAGACACTTTCGGGGTCGCGCGGGTCGTAGCCGGCAATGGCATCGAAGATGAAGGCACAGTCTTCGGCGCTGCGCGCCAGCGGCCCAACGTGATCCAGCGAACGCGAGAGCGGTATGACTCCATGACAACTGACGCGACCATAGGTCGGTTTGAGACCAGTGACGCCACAGCAGGCAGCCGGAATGCGAATTGAGCCGCCGGTATCCGTGCCAATGGCTCCGACGCACATGCCGGCAGCAACCGCCACCGCCGAGCCGCCGCTTGAACCGCCGGGGACGTGGTCGCGCTTCCAGGGATTGCGCGTCGGTGGCGTAAAGACGCCAAGGCCGAATTCGTGGGTGTTGGTCTTGCCGATGATGATCGCTCCGTGCCGTCGCAGATGCTCCACAACACTCGCATCTTCGGGCGCCACATAGTCAGCCAGGACTCGCGAACCGGCGGTCAGGCGCTCTCCCCGCACGGCAATAAGATCCTTGACAGCAATGGGGATACCATGCAAGGGGCCGCGGAAGAAGCCACGCCGCTGCTCGTGCTCGGCCTCTTCGGCTGCCTGGAGGGCCGCATCGCGCATCACGGTGACAAACGCTTGTAGCTCACCGTCAAGAGCTTCGATGCGCTCCAGCGCCTCGCTGACGAGTTCTCCAGGGGTAGTCATTCCAGAGCGGATGTCATCCGCCAGCTCGCGAATGGATCGATAGAGCATGCTTCCCTTTCATGCTGCGCAATGCATTCTGCTTGCCCTCTGCTTGCCCCAGGCAATGGGCGGCCACGTTTTCCTTTATTGTACCACGCGCGGACCTGCTGCCACGCTCCAACCTCTCCCTCCTCACACGCCTTCCTCCAGGCTTCCAGAGACAGGGGACACAGGAAGTCGCGCAGAAAGAGCTAGCCAGCAGAGTAAGCAGGAGAGGCTGACCACTCTATCCGCGCGACTGCTCCGCTCGCTCCTGACGCTGGGAGCTTACGGCTGCCCGAGTCCGTGGGTTGCTTCCTGTCCTGGCTTCCAGCGCAGGTTTGGACGGCGCGCCGCCAGCGCCTGGTCGAGCCGCCCCACTGGCGTGGTATGCGGCGCCGTTTTGACAATCTCGGGATTGGTGCGCGCCTCGTGAGCAATCTGACGCATGACCTTGATGAAGTAGTCCAGCGTCTCGCGCGTCTCGGTCTCGGTCGGCTCGATCATCATCGCTTCGTGGACAATGAGCGGGAAGTAGACTGTGGGGGCGTACATGCCAAAGTCGAGCAGGCGCTTGGCGATGTCGTTGGCCGTAACGCCGCTCTCCTGCTTTTGGCGCTGAGCCGTGGCGACAAACTCGTGCTGGCAGAGCCGCACCTGGGGAAAGGCGATTTCGTAGTCAGACGCCAGCTCGTGACGCAGATAATTGGCATTGAGAATGGCGCTCTGGGCCACGCGCAGCAGGCCATCAGGCCCATAGGTGCGGATATAGGCGTAGGCTCGCACGAGGACCCCGAAGTTGCCTGTGTTGGCGCGCACTTTGCCAATTGAGAGCGGCCCCGGATCAGCCCAGTAATAGTTGCCTTGCTCGTCTTGGGCCGGCAACGGACCAGGCAAGAAGGGGACAAGGTGCTCTTTGACCCCGATGGGTCCTGCGCCCGGCCCACCACCTCCGTGGGGAGTGCTACAGGTCTTGTGTAAATTGAAATGCACGACATCGAAGCCCATATCGCCCGGGCGCGTGATACCCAGCACTGCATTGGCATTGGCCCCATCGTAATAGAGCTGCCCGCCCGCCTCATGCACCAGACGCGCGATCTCGACAGCGTTGCGGTCAAAGATGCCCAACGTATTGGGATTAGTCAACATGATGGCCGCCACCTGCTGCCCCTGGCTATCAAGCAGCGAGCGCAGACGATCCATATCGAGGCCACCGGTCGCCGGATCGGTCTTGATCTCGACGGCGCGGTAGCCAGCCAGGGTAGCGCTGGCGGGATTGGTGCCGTGGGCATTGTCGGGAATCAGCACCAGATTGCGATGGCCCTCACCGCGATGCTCATGGTAGGCTTTGATCAGCATCAGGCCAGTCAGCTCACCATGTGCGCCCGCCGAGGGCTGCAGCGTCACGCGGGCCATGCCGGCGATCTCGGCCAGATACTGCTCTAACTCGTACTGTAACTGGATCGCCCCCTGCACGGTGCCCTCGGGTTGCAAAGGATGGAGCAAGGCGAAGCCGGGCAGGGCGGCCATATCCTCGTTCAGCTTGGGATTGTACTTCATCGTGCAGGAGCCGAGCGGATAAAAGCCGGTATCGACGCCAAAGTTGCGCTGCGACAGATGGGTATAGTGGCGCACAATCTCGATCTCGCTCACCTCCGGCAGCGGAGCCGGCTCCTGGCGCAGTAGATGGGGCGGTACCAGACTCTCCAGCGGCTCAGCAGGGACGTCGAGCGCTGGCAGCGTCGCAGCGCGTCGTCCGGGGGCGCCTTGTTCAAAAATCAGCGGCTCTACGCTCATGCCGCCACCTCCTTGAGGGCCGCCACCAGGCGGTCGATATCATCGCGAGTGCGCATCTCAGTAACGCAGAAGAGCATATGGTCGGCCAGATCGGGATAATCGCGGCCCAGGTCATAGCCACCGATGATGTCGTACTGCAACAGGTGCTCCTGTAAGCGACTGGCCGAGATCGGGAGACGGATCACGAATTCATCAAAGAAGGGACTGCTGAAGGCAGGTTCGAAGCCGGATAGGGCAGTGATCTGGTGCTGAGCGTAGTGGGCCTTGTGCAGGCAGAGAGCTGCCAGCTCGCGCAGGCCCTCCTTGCCCAGGGCCGCCATGTAGATGGTGGCGCCAACAGCCAGGAGCGACTGATTGGTACAGATATTAGAGGTCGCGCGCTCACGACGAATATGCTGCTCGCGTGCCTGCAGCGTCAGTACATAGCCGGTCTGCTTGGCCCCACCCTCCTCGACGGTCTGCCCGACCAAGCGCCCGGGCATCAGGCGCAGGAAGCGCTCGCGCGCGGCCAGGAAGCCAAGGGCCGGCCCGCCGAAGCTCATCGGATTGCCGAAACTCATCAGCTCGCCAACAGCGATATCGGCCTTGTACTCCGCCGGCGAGGCCAGCAGACCGAACGAGGCTGGCTCGCTGGTGACACTGATAAAGACGGTGCGGCTATGGCGATGCACCAGCGGCTCGATAGCTTTGACATCCTCAATACAGCCAAAGAAATTCGGCTGCTGGATGGCTACGGCCACGGTCTCCGGCCCAACGGCGGCCTCCAAAGCGGCCAGCGAGGTGACACCGTTTTCCGTGGCTACCTCACGCACGCTGAAGCCGCGCGCGCGGGCGTAGGTGCGCAGAACGCGCCGATACTGAGGATCAACGCCGGCAGAGACGACAACTTCTCCCTGACCACCCGGGCCAAGGGCCATGAAAACGGCCTCGACGAGAGCGGTGGCTCCATCGTAGAGGGAGGCATTGGCAATGTCGAGACCGGTGAGCTGGCAGACCATTGTCTGAAACTCGTAGATGGCCTGCAGCATCCCCTGGCTGACTTCCGGCTGATAGGGCGTGTAGGAGGTCACAAACTCGGAGCGCCGCTGTAGATGCGGTACAACGCTGGGAATGGTATGCTCGTAGGTGCCGGCACCCAGAAAGGAGATCACCCGATCAAGGCTCTTGTTCCTGGCCGCCATGCCCATCATCAGCCGCTTGAGGTCTGGCTCGGCCAGGGCCGGCGGCAGATTGAGGGGACGGCGCAGGCGCACCTCCTCGGGCACCGGCTCTAATAAGTCCTCCAGCGATTGTAAGCCCAGGCGCTCAAGCATGGCCTGCTGCTCCTGGGGCGTGTTCGGTATGTATCCCATCGTAACTTCATCTCCCGAACGGCGAACTGGGAATCAGGGTCGGTCAGACTCGACGCTCACTGGCCCGCTGAAGCGGCCTTCCATCGGCTGCTCCGCTTCAGGCTAAGGCTCAGGACATCCAGACATCTGACCAGTTGTGACAAAGGTGGCCCGCCAGCGCGGGCGACGCTGCAGCTGCGCGCCCTCTCTTCGCCTCTCCCAGTGGCTGGTCCAGCAGACAGGGCTGTCGAGTGGCAGGTAGGCGAGTGAGAAGCTGCAGAATAGCGGCATAGGCGGAGCGGGCCACAGCGAGCAAGCAAGTTTCAGTTAGTCAGGCAGTCTGGCAGGCGGGCAGGCAGTCAGCGCCCTTCGAGATAGGCAATGTACTGCTCAGCGGTCATAAGATCATTCAATTCTGCAGGGTTGCTCAGCTTTACCACCAGCATCCAGCCATCCCCGTAAGGCTGCTCATTGACCAGCTCAGGGTGATCTTTCAACAGCTCATTGATCTGCAGGACCTCACCACTGACCGGCGCTACCAGCTCTGAGGTAGCCTTCACGGATTCGATGTCGCCGAACTTCTGATCGCGGCCTATCTGTTGACCGGGTGTCAGAGGGATCTCGACATAGACAACGTCGCCGAGTTGGTCCTGGGCGTAGTCCGTGATGCCGATGGTCGCCTGGTCGCCCTGGACGCGGACCCACTCATCGGTTTTGCTGTACTTGAGGTCAGCCGGATGGTTCAGGCTCGCCATATCCTCTGTCTCCTTCTGCTCTGATCAGCGTTTCACTCCTGGTCAGCTCGCAGCGCAGGCCAGGGCCTTCTACTTGTTTGTCTGGTCCCTGACGATTGTGTCGCCTGCGCGACCAGCTCCTTACTTGCGGCGCTTGTAAAAAGGCAGAGTCACGAGGCGCGCGGCCAGGCGCCGATCGCCAATCTCGACCTGCACGAGGTGCTCGGGGATCGCGCGAGCTGCCTCGACATAGCCCATGCCGATGCTCTTGTTGAGCGTTGGACTGGGGGCGCCGCTGGTGACCACGCCGATGGCCCGCTCGTTAGCTCCACTGCTCCCGCTTTCGCCGCCAGTGTCGCTGTCATAGATAGTATAGCCGCCACGGGGCACCCGGCGCTCCACCATCTCCAGACCCATGAGCTTGCGCGCCGGCCCCTGCTCGCGGACCCGCAGCAGGGCCTCACGGCCAATGAAGTCACCTTTTTCAAATTTTACCGTCCAGGCCAGGCCGGCTTCCAGAGGATTGGTCTGCTCTGTCAGCTCATGGCCGTAGAGACAATAGCCGGCCTCCAGACGAAGGGTATCGCGCGCACCCAACCCGGCGGGCACCAGACCACGCTCTTTCCCCGCCGCGAGCAAGCGCTCCCAGAGCATGGGGGCCTGCTCCGCCTCGCAATAGAGTTCAAAACCGTCCTCGCCTGTGTAGCCGGTGCGCGAGATCAGGCAGGCCAGCCCCGCCACACTGCCCGGCAGGCAGCGATAGTAGCGAATCGTCGCCAGGTCAACTGATGCCAGGGGCTGGAGAATGGCCTGGGCCTCCGGTCCCTGCAGGGCCAGCAGGGCTGTTGCTTGTGAACGATCTGTGATCTGGAGACCGCTGAAGCGCCGGGCCTGCTCCTGGAACCAGGCCAGGTCTTTGGCAATGTTGGCCGCGTTGACGACAACCATGTAGCGCTCGGCCTCCAGACGGTAGACGAGCAGGTCGTCGATGACGCCCCCCGTGGGCAGGCAGAGCGTCGTATAGAGCGCCTGGTTGATGGCGAGCCGCCCGACATCATTCGGGACCAAATACTGAAGAAACGGCAGCGCCTCTGGACCTTCAACCTGGAATTCGCCCATGTGGCTGACGTCGAAGAGGCCAGCCCGCGTGCGCACGGCCCGGTGTTCTTCGAGGATGCTGCTGTACTGCAGCGGCATCTCCCAGCCTCCAAATTCGACCATGCGCGCCCCAAGGGCCCGATGCTGCTCATAGAGTGATGTGCGTTTGAGAGGAGCTGCTGCGGCTTGCTCTGCTGTCATCATTGACTCCTTGGCAAGGTTCGAGGCTTGGCTTGGTGTGCCTGCCCGATTGACGCTTCCACTATAACAGATTTTGCCGACAGCGTCGAATCGCCTTCTTCCCTCTAGATGGCTGGTCCCAGGCACTGACCAGCTCGCCCGACGCCGGGAACCGCGTCGCCGTCAGTAGTCGAGCAGATTCTGCAGCTCTTTTTCTGACTGCTTGCTCAAGGGAATCATCGTTTCCTGGGGATCGTCGAGCTGGAGCGTGTAGCTGTTGCGCGTGAATTGGATGACGGCCTTGATATGCTGTAGGTTGACCAGGTAGGCGCGATGGGCTTTGAAGAAGCCACGCCCGTTGAGGCGCTGCTCCAGCTCCTGCAGTGTGAGATTAGTGGAGGCTTCCTCGCCGGAGATGGTGCGCAGAATGGTGCGACCATCGCGGCTGGTGGCATAGAGGACCTCAGCGGGATCGTAGAGCATGATGCGATCCTCACGGCGCGCTGTGACCTTGTAGGGGACATAGCGCGTCGGCGTCGCCGTCCCCTCCTCCCCTTCCTTGCTTTCGCTCCCACCGGAGCGCGCCGCATAGCTATAGTCGCCGCTGATGTGCCCGGCCTCCAGCTCAATGACGCGCGAGCAGAACTTGCCCGCCCAGGCGAGATCTCTGACACCGATCAGCACAGCGCTCCCCTGAGCGGCCAGATTCTGGATGAGATGAGCGAAGAGCTGGGCAGTATCCCAATCGACGCGCTCCACCGGCTCGTCGAGCAGTGCCAGGGCCGGCTGCAGCAGCTGCAGATGAGCGAAAGAAAGACGACGCCTGGCCGAGAGCGAGAGCTTGCTGATCGGTTGCCGTACCTGATCGCCCAGGCCGACCGCCGTCAAGGCCTCATCAATGCGTCGAGAGGGAAGAGCGTGGAGCGTGCAGAAGAAGGCCAGAAACTGCCGCGGGTTCAAGCGCTCATAGAGCAGGTCCTCCGCAAAGAGCAAGGCGACACGAGTCCGCGCCTGGCGGTCACGCGAGAGATCGCGCCCGTCCAGGATGATGCTCCCTCCACTGGGCTTAAGCTGGCCGCTCAGCATGCGCAGCAAAAGGGTCTTGCCACAGCCCGAAGGACCAACCAGGGCCACGATTTCCCCCGCGCCTATCTGCAGATGGGGAATGGAAAGCACGGTTCGCCCCTCAAGCGTCTTCTCCAGCCGACAGATTTCTAACAGCATAACGCTCCTTCCTCTCACGATGCGGCAGTCGAGTCTGGATCGAGCGATGAGGATTCCCGCAGATTATTATACAGGAGAGCCGGCCCGGGCAGAAAGAGCAGATCCAGGCCTCCGGTAGACCCCTGTTGTCCGCCAGAGCTGCGCCATTCATGCCAGCCTGTGCTCCACTCAGCCTCAGTCAGCGACCATTCACCCCCGCAGAACAGCCTCTTAAGACCCCTATGACGCCAGCCGGCCTTTTTTTGTAGCGCTGCCTGGTAGCAGATGGTACAGTCAGCTCAGAGCCATCCGCCGGGCGGGAAAGGTCCCGGCAGATAAGCAATCAGACAGACAGTTAACAATCCAGCCATAAGAGTGAAGAGAAGAAAGGAGATCCTAGCGTGGAGCACCAGTTTGGGCCGGAGCTGATGATCGAAGCCCATCAGCTGCGGCGCACCTTCGGCCAACGTCAGGCCGTCGCTGACCTGAGCTTCAGCGTCAGGCGCGGCGAAATCTTTGGTCTACTCGGCCCCAACGGCGCCGGCAAGACCACTACCATCCGCCTCCTCAGTGGGCAGATTATCCCTGATAGCGGCTGGGCGCGCGTAGCCGGCTGCGACGTGGCCCGAGATCGCCTGCGTCTGAGGCAGCGTATCGGGGTCGTCTTTGAGGAGCAAAACCTGTACGAACGGCTCTCGGCGCGCGCCAATCTGCGCTTCTCCTGCTGGCTCTACGGCTTGCCAGAGAAGCGCATTGACGAAGTACTCACCTTAGTCGACCTGCGCGACCGCGCGCGCGAGCCAGTGGGGAAGTTTTCCCAGGGTCTCAAGCAGCGCCTGCTCATTGCGCGTGCCCTGTTGCATAAGCCATCCGTCCTCTTCCTTGACGAGCCGGGCCGTGGTCTCGACCCCATCTCGGCGCATACCGTGCGCCAGGTCATCCGGCAGCTGAGCGAAGCAGGCACAACGATCCTGCTGACCACCCACCTCATGGAAGAGGCCGACCAGCTCTGTCAGCGCGTCGCCTTCATTGTCAACGGGCGCCTGGTCGCCAACGACGCCCCGCGGCAACTGAAGTTGCAGCACGGTAAACGTCTGCTGCAGGTCACGCTGGAAGAGCAGCAAGACCACAGCCAGCACCTGTGCGACATCACACTCAAGCTAGATGACGTTGACGATCAGCAGCGGCTGGCGCGCTGGCTCAGCGAGGGACGGGTCCGCGCTCTCCACACGCAGGAGGCCAGCCTGGAAGAGGTCTTCTTCCACGTCGCCGGCGTGCCGCTATCCTAGCTGTCGTCGCTTTCGTCAGAGTCCAGCCAGCCTGGCAGAAGACAAGAGAAACGCCCAAAATTTGCTTCAGGGAGGGTTATCACTATGCACCTGCGCAGCATTCTGGCCATTGCCCGCAAGGATCTCATCGATATCGTCCAGAACAAGGCGACGCTCGTCGGGCTGCTCCTACCCATCTTCATGGCCGTGCTCTTCAGCCTCATCAATAGCCTCATCGGCGGAACACCGACGCGCCTGCTCATCTACAACCCTGGCCAATCGCCGGTCGAGCATATCGTCAGTGCCGCCTTCTCGACGCCCACCATCACGCACGCGGCTAGTGCCGCCGAGGTCGAAGCGGCTTTCGGTCCTGATGGAGTCCACAAGCAGTCATCCTACGCTCTCGGTCTGATCGTTCCCCCCACCTTCGAGAGCGACCTGCGCGCGGGCCGCCATCCGCAGCTACAGCTCTTCATCAACGGCGATAGCGTTGGGACCACCCAGCGCGCTCTGCTGGCTCAGGCCCTGACCGACTACGGGCGCCAGGTCGTCACCCCCGAGCCGCCACTGGCCGTGGTCACCAGCACGATTAATCCGCCTCAGCCGAGCACCTTCAGCGAAAACAGTAAAGCCTTCTTCGTCATGTACGTGCTCGTCATGACCATCATGAATGCCACCGGTATCGTACCGGGCCTGATCATCGAAGAGAAAGAAAAGAAGACTCTGCGGATGCTGCTGGCCTCGCCGGTCTCTTTCGGCGACATCATCGCCGGCAAACTGCTGGTCAGCCTGGTTTACCAGGTGCTGCTGCTGGCTCTGGTCTTCCTTATCATGCAGGGGTTAACCGGCAACCTGCCCTGGCTGCTGCTCTTCCTGCTCATCGGGGCCTGCCTGACCAACGCCATCGGCCTTCTGATCGGCTGCCTCTTTAACACCGTCTCGGCCTCGGGAGCGGTTGGGGGTATCCTCATCTTCTTTTTCATCGTGCCGGCGCTTTTCGTCGGTCCACTAGGGCAGTTTGTTCAGAACCAGTCTTTCATGACTATCATCAAGGCCATTCCGGTCTACTACCTGGCCGAGGGCATCTACAACGCCTTGACCGGTCAGACGCCAGCCGCGACGATGTTGACCGATCTGGCAGTCATCGCCGGAACGACGCTGCTGCTCTTGGTGTTGGCCGCCTGGAGCCTGCGCCAGCAGGCGGCAGTCGCGAGCACCATCTAGCGCGCATCAAAGGAGGGAGAGATTTGGGCTGATCACCGGTCACGGTCCAGCACGGCACCGCTCATCTGGCCCGGCAGTTTGGCCCCTACCACAGGCACCAGCCTGATGACAACAGACACAGCTTGTGATATCCTGTCCTCGCGACAGGAAGAGCGCGAGCACAGCAGACGCTATCAGCGGCGGAGAGCAAGCAGGCAGTCTCATCAGCCTGCACGCTCCTGCCGCCTGCAGCTTCTGCAGTGGAAACAGGAGAACAGACCGATGCCGACAGCAATCTGGGGGGAGCCGGAGCCAGAGCGCAATGAGGCTTATCCGCTAGCAACCCTGAAGCAGCTGGTGCAGCAGATGATGGGGCATTTCGCTGCACAGGGAGCATGTCTAGCACTGTACGATACCCTGCTAGGGCAGATGGTCATCAGGCTCCACGTGCGTCTGCGCAACGGAGGCGCAGGGGGTCAGCCCAGCCTGAGTCTGAGCACAGGCCCGAGCGGCGCGGAGAGCGTTCATCGCGTCGGCAGGCGAACGACTATCAATCTGCAAGATCCTTCTTCCTCAGCGGTAGGACGTCTGAAGCGGACACCCGGGCTTCAGGAGGAGCTGGAGGATGTACCGCCGCTGCCAGGGAGCCTCTTCCCGGTCGGCAGTCGCTACGCACCAGGCCAGGATCTGATCGGCTATACCTGGCGTGAGAATCGCTCCTGTATCATGGAGCATGAAAGTTACGTTTATGCCTTTCACGGACAGCACAAGGCGCCGTTAAACCTTGACATCAGGCCCTACTGGTATTTTGCCGCCCCCATTCAGGAGCCGCCACTTGCTCAGGAAGAGAGCGGCCAGCGCGCGGCGCCTCAGCCGCAGGTCCTGGGGGTTGTGGTTCTTTACAAGCTGGTGCCCTCGCCCGGCTTTGATCTCAAACAGCGCCAGGAGGTCCACACCTTCACCGAGCGCATGGCCCTTTATCTAGAAAACCACCGTCTGCGCCAGATCCAGCGTCGCACCAGCGAGCACCTGCAATCTCTGCAGCAGCTCAGCGCCATTTTTCCGTCGACCGTCAACCTCGCCTACCTGCTGGAGCAGGTCTATCAGTTCACACGGCGCATCGTCGACGTCTCAGCCATGCTAGTCACCCTCTACGACCGCGATACGCGCATGATCTATGACGTCTATGCTGTATGCGATGGCCGGCCTGTCGAGGGTCTGCCGACCGAGTCAGTTGAACCGCGCACTCGGCGGCAGTGGTGGCGCGTCACCCAGGAAGAGAAGCGCACGCTGCTGCTTAGCCCGGCCCATCTGCGCCAGCATGAATACGACGAGCTGCTGCAAGGCGTCTGGGGCGACCAGCGCCAGGCCGAGTCGTTTCTCCTGCTGCCGATGAAAATGTTCAACCGCGTCATCGGCTCAGTCAGCCTGGCCAGCCAACGGCCCAACGCCTACCGACACGAGGACATCCAGGTGCTGGAGACGATGGTCCAGATCATCACCGTCGGAATCGAGAACGCCCGGCTCTACGAGCGCTCCCGGCGTCTGCTGCGCAAAGCCCGGCAGCGCGAGGAGTCGCTGGCCGCCATGAACAGCGCCTTGCAGTCCATCAGCCTCGTGCTCAATGTGCGTGAGATGCTCGACAACTTCGTGCGGGCCGTCGCCAATCTTGTTGAGGCAGAGATCGGCGTCTTCTTCCAGCTATCGCCCGATGGGCAAGAGTTGATTGCTCAGGCTATCTACGCCCGTAGCAACAAAGGGGCCAGCAATGAAGCGCTCTCCTTCATGCACGCCGATAGCGAGAAGGAGCGCGAGCTGATCGAGATGATTCGCCTGCCCTTCAAGGGGTCCCTCCTGGAGCGCATGGTGAGCGAAGGGGCTTTCTTCTATCTCGATGGCACTCTGGCCGAAGAGCTGGCGCAAACGGCCAGCGAGGGCGGGGCCATCTTCCTGCGCGAGACCCAGATTCAGCGCATGATCATGATTCCGGTCCAGTACCAGACCGAACTGATGGGCCTGCTCTCCCTCCACACACCGCACCAGGACCGCGTCTTTCAGCCCGAAGAGATCGGCATGCTGCTGGCCCTCTGTAGCCAGGCCGCCAGCGCCATCCGCAATGCTCAGCTCTTCGAGCAGATTCAGGAGGCCAATGCCGAGCTGCAGCGCATGAACACGCTCAAGGATGAGTTTATCGTGACCGCCTCCCATGAGCTGCGCACGCCGCTGAGCGCCATTAGCGGCTATGCCTCCTTGCTCAAGCGTCAGAGTGCACGCGCCACGCCGCAGCAGATTCTACGCTTTGCCAGCAAGATTGCAGCCTCTGCCCAGCAGCTCAGTGCACTGGTAGCCAATATGACCGAGGCTGCCAATATGGATGCCCTGGGGCGCAAGCTGGAGCTGCACCCCAGTCCTGTCGAGCTGCGCACCGCTGTACAGATGGCGGTCAGCATTCTGAACATCAATATCGAGCAGGAGATCCAGGTCAACGTGCCCGAGGACATCTGGCTCTACTGCGATCCGCAATTGCTGCGCCAGGTCCTGACGAACCTGCTCGATAACGCCGCCAAATATTCGCCGCCGGATAGCCAGATCGAGATCCGCGTGCGCGAGATGACGCTGGGCGAGGTGCCGCTCCCCGAGGAACAGGTCGATCACGAGGCCCTGATCGAGAAGGGGGCCGACCTGCCGGTGGCCGTGGTGAGCGTCTGCGACCAGGGCGAGGGCATCCTTCCCGAGGAACAGCACAAGATCTTTGAGAAGTTCGTCCGCGCCTCACGGACGTTGACAACGCCCGTACGTGGTTCCGGCCTGGGCCTCTATATCTGCCGCCGCTTTATCGAGGCAATGGGAGGCAAGCTCTGGCTGGAGCGCAGCGTGCCCGGCGAGGGATCGATCTTCAGCTTCTATCTGCCACGCACCAGTCCACCCCCCGAAGTCCGCGAACAGGAGGAAGAGTCGGCCAGCGACCATGACGAGCCAGCTTAACGTGCTGATTGTCGATGATGATCCGCTCATCCGTGAGATGATGATCGATATTCTTGAATTTGAGGGCTACCGCCTGCGGACAGCCCGCAACGGCGAGGAGGCGCTGCAGGTGCTGCTGGGCGAGGAGCACTACGTAGTCTTTCTGGACCTGATGATGCCAGTGATGGATGGCAGCACGCTCTGCCGCAGACTGGCCGCTCAGCCGGAGCTGCGCCGCCGCCACCGCATTATTCTGATGTCGGCGATGGACCGCCTGGCTGGCACCGCTCCCCTGCAGGCCGATGGCCTGATGCCAAAGCCCTTCTCGGTCGAGGATGTCTTGCAGGCTCTCGCCCCTTTCCGCTCACTCTCCCCATGAGCGTTGAGCCTTCCCATTGCTGTCCGTCTCCCCTGTCCTCTGTTGCTCTGTTGCCTACAATAATATATGAAAGACAACAGAGAGCCAATGTTGACCGGGAGCGGCCCGCATGAACCCATCTAGCATGTTTACTGCCTTGAGCATTTTTACAACGTTTGCAAGCATTATACCCGTCTATCACTTTATTTATCGCTTCTTGCATATTGCTCCCTGCCTCCAGGGAGAGGGGCCTGGCCTGCTGCTCTACCCCCGGCGTCCAGACAAGGAGGAGCAAGGCCACCAGACAGAAGCTGCCGCGCTAGCGCGACGGGGAAGCATGTACCTGCGCCGCGGCCAGCCTCAGCGAGCCATCGAGCTGTACAGTCGCGCCCTTGCTATGGCAGGCGAGGAGGCCGTGCTCTATCTGCGCCGTGGGGAAGCCTGCTATCAGGCTGGCCAATATCAACAGGCCCTGAGTGACTGTGAACAAGCCCTGCGTCTTCACCCGGCGCTGGCCGAGGCCCATTATCTGCGCGGGCGCATTTGCACCCGTCTGGCCGCCTACCAGCAGGCCCTGAGCAGCTATACGCAGGCCCTGGAGTTTGACGCGGGCCTGGCCTCTCTCATCTACCCGGAGCGAGCGGCTCTCTATCAACGGCTCAAAGATCCCCATGCAGCCCTCCACGACTACTGTCGCGCCCTGGAGTACAGTCCACACGAGGCCTCGCTGATCTTTCAACGGGCCCTGGTCTATCTGCAGCTACGGGAGCCACGTCAGGCCATCGCCGATCTGAATAGCGTGCTGCAGGCCCGTCCAAACTTTGCCTGCGCCTACCATTACCGCGCCCTGGCCTCTCTCTACTTGCAAGATCTTGCTGGGGCGCGCCAGGACTGCCAGCGGGCCACAGCCCTCAATCCAATGCACATCGATCATGGCTGGCTGGCCTGCTGGGTGACCCTGTGCGAAGAGCGTCCGAACGAGCGCCTTGCTGAGCGCCTGCAAGCCCTGGCCCACACCGCCCCCGAGCAGTATGTGGCTCTGCTCTGTCAGGCAGTCAGCGCCTGGATACGGGGAGAGCAGGCCGAGGCGCAGGCGGCCATCAGCCGCGCCCAGGCCGCCGCTGGCTCTGATGAGCACTGGGGAGCGCCCTTCTGGCAGGCCGTTATCTGGGCCGCATCGGGACACGAAGCCGAGGCCCACCAGGCACTTCGCGAGGCCCTCATCCGCGGGCTACCCCTGCCGCTGCTCTCTCCGTTGCGCTGGGCCAATCCTGGCTTCTATGGCCATTACGCCCGCGCTCTGCTGGACGCCTGAGCCAGGCCAGAGAGCGACTCGATTAAAGGAGCAACATCGCGTCGCCGAAGCTGTAGAAGCGGTAGCGCTGGCGAATAGCCTCTTGATAGGCTTTCTCGATCAGCGCCTTGCCTGCGAAGGCACTGACCAGGAGAATCAGCGTCGAGCGCGGCAGATGGAAATTCGTGATCAGGGCATCGACCACCTTGAAGCGATAGCCAGGGGTAATAAAGAGGTTAGTGTGGCCATGATAGGGACGCACCTGACCGTTGAAGAGGCTGGCTACACTCTCCAACACGCGTACCGAGGTCGTGCCCACAGCGACCACGCGCCCGCCAGCCCGCCGTGTCTCATTGACCAGCTCAGCCGTGGCCTCGTCGATATCAATTTCCTCGCTGTGCATCTTGTGATCGCGCACATCCTCGACATCGACCGGGCGGAAGGTGTCCAGGCCGACATGGAGGGTCACAAAGCCCACACGCACCCCCTGGGCACGCAGACGATCGAGCAGCTCCGGTGTGAAGTGGAGTCCAGCCGTGGGAGCCGCCGCCGAGCCAGCGATACGCGCGTAGACGGTCTGATAACGCTCAGGATTGGCTAGCGGCTCACGAATGTAGGGCGGTAAGGGCATGCGCCCGATCTCCTCGATCACCTGTGCAACCGCCGGTGGTGCGGTCTGAGCCTGGTTGTGGACGGCCAGATACTCGGGCGTTAGTGCAAAACGAATGAAACGTCCGCCCGCTTCGGTACGCCCCAGAATCTCACCCTGCAGGCGCGGCGGTAGACCCGCTTCCCGATCCTCGCCAAAGAGAATGCGCGCGCCTTCGCGCAGACGCCGACCAGGACGAACCAGCGCTTCCCAGGTGTCCACCCCCAGATCGGCCCGATGAGCCAGAAGCAGGACTTCGACCGCTCCTCCAGTACCCTCCCGCTTGCCAAGCAGCCTGGCGGGAATAACGCGGCTCTGGTTAGCGATCAGCAGGTCGCCCGCGCGCAGATAGTCGCCGATGTCGCGAAAGTGGCGATGCTCTAAGGCCCCCGTGGCGCGATGCACTACCAGTAAGCGCGAAGCATCGCGCGGCTCGATGGGCTGCTGAGCGATCAGTTCAGACGGCAGCTCGTAGTCATAGTCACTGATCCGGTAGGAAAGCCCTTCCTGCCCCTGAGATCCTTGGACTGGCAGCTGTTGCCTCTGGAACTCCGATGAATTGTCTTGCATCGTCCATCAATCCTTTTTCTATCTTTATCTCTCTTTATACAAGAGGAGCACTCTTCGATATTGCACTGTGGCAAACTGGACAACAGAAAGAGCACTTTCCTTCGTAGCTCTTAGAACCGTGATGTATGATAGCATGTCCACGTTACAGAGGAAAGCCGGGGTATGAGGCGGGCAATCAGGACAAGAGAACCAGCCGGATAGAACAACCTGTCCAAAAGGACAGTTTTTGCTGCGCCGACTTGGCGATATGTCGGTATGAGGAATGTCCTTTCTCTCAGAGTTGTTTTATGTAAAGAGAATATGAAGAGAGTGTCTCGCTACCACAGCGCCCCAAAGTCTATGGAACCGGCCAAAATATATCTTCTGTGGATGCGAGCACCTTGCTGTACACTCTCTTCTTTGAGACGATTTACACTATCGCAGACGAGCAGCGCAGATCGCACTTCAGTGCTTCTATTCAAAGCATATACATAGACTCCAATTTTTGTATCTATTGGGAGTGAGTGGAACAGGAAGGATAATGCAGCAACAAGATCCCCAACTGTCAGAACTGCGCCTATTCCAAGAGGAGAAGACGAGCCAGCCTTGCGAGCAGGTAGAGCGCAACGGTCACAGTCATCAGCAGGAGCGGCGGACAGGAGAGACGGTCACCCTCCCTGTGATTGAGCCGCGCCTACCGCGTGTTGCAACTCCCAGCGAGCCGCAGGGGAGCCAGTCGGCAGCGGTCATTGAGACCAACAAATGGCTCGTTTTTGGCATTCTTGCCATTGGTGTCTTCATGGCCACCCTCGACGGCTCGATCGTCAATATCAGCCTGCCCGCTATAGCGAATTATTTTCATGTGCCGCTCAATGGGGCAGTTGAGTGGGTGACCATCGCCTACCTTGTGACCACAGCCTCTATGTTGTTAACAGCCGGGCGGCTGGCCGATATGGTGGGGCAAAAGCCTGTCTGGTTGCTGGGGCTGGTCATTTTCACCTTTGGCTCGGCCATCTGTGGGGCGGCGCCCTCGCTGCTCTTTCTCGTCATTGCCCGTGGCTTCCAGGGTATTGGCGGCGCCTTGATGATGGCCATCTCGCCGGCCATGTTGACCAGCGCCTTCCCTCCCTCCGAGCGGGGGAGAGCTTTGGGCCTCAACGCCATTAACGTGGCCCTTGGCGTCAGCGTTGGCCCAACTGTGGGCGGTCTGATCACCACCTCTCTCTCCTGGCGCTGGATCTTCTACGTCAATGTCCCGGTTGGCATCATTGGCCTCCTCGCCACCTGGTTCCTGCTTAAGGAGCGCCATGCCCAGCGTCAGGGGCGTTTCGATCCGCTAGGAGCATTGACACTAGGTCTGGGCCTGGCTGGCATTACCCTGGCCCTTTCCTTCGGCGAGGAACTGGGATGGTTCTCGCCCTTTGTTATTGGCAGCTTGCTTGCTGGCCTGGTTCTCCTGATCGCGCTCTACTTCATCGAGCAGCGTGTAGCTTACCCGGTCATCGACTTTTCGCTGCTGCGGCGACGTGTCTTCCTTTCAGCCAACATCAGCCTGATTCTCTGCTTCATGTCGCTCTTCGCGGTCAGCTTCTTGATGCCGTTCTACCTGGAGCAGCTGCATGGCTTCCCGACGGAGGTCGCTGGCCTCTTGCTTACGCCTCTGCCTATCACGCTCGCCTGTGTAGCGCCGATCAGCGGAAGCCTGGCGGACCGCATTGGCTCGCGCTGGCTGGCGGCCACCGGGCTGGCGATCTCGTGTCTGGGATTGATTTTGCTGGGCCAGCTTAATGCCCACAGCTCGATCTGGGATATCATTTGGCGCCTGGTGGTCACTGGGATGGGTCAGGCAATCTTCCAATCGCCCAACAACAGCGCGCTGATGGGCGATGCCCCGCGTGAGCAGCAGGGCAGCGCTTCAGGCTTCCTGGCCACAGGCCGCACGATGGGCCAGAGCATAAGCGTGGCTCTCGCCGGTGCGGTCTTTACCAGTCTGGGCGGCGCCGACGCTGGCCTCCAGCTCGTAATGTTGCGCGCCCACGGCGCTCTCTCTGCGGCCAGGGCTGCTGCGCTTGAGCAAACTTTCAGCCATGCTTTCCAGAATGCCTTTCTGGTTTGTGCCCTGATCGCTGCCATCGGCGTAGGGACTTCGCTGGTGCGCGGTAAGGAGGAGCGGCGCAGACATCAGGCTAGCACAACCGAGCTAAGCCACTAGGTCGCAGCCTGCCACCGCTCCCCTGATCTCAGTCAGGCAGGCAGAGGTTTTCACTCCTGGTGCTCTTCTGACCGGCATCTCGGCCCTGGTAGAACCGGTCTCCGATGCCTCTGCAAGCCGGGAGAGTGAGTGAGGCCTCTCCTTTTCCCGCTTTTTTTGCTGCTATGATTACAGGAGGATCATTCTCACAAAGGAAAGTCGGAATACGTCTATGACCCTTGCACAGGCCATTCTGCTCTTCCTGGCCGCGATGCTCGGCGGCATGCTGAACTCGGTTGCCGGTGGAGGCAGCTTTATCGGATTTCCAGCGCTGATCTTTACCGGCGTGCCTTCCATCAATGCCAATGCTACCAACACGGTCGCACTCTGGCCGGGCGTCGTGGCCAGTGCTGGTGCCTATCGCCACGAGCTGGCCCGGCAGCCACGGGCTTTGATGTTAGTGCTGGGCGGCACCAGTCTCATTGGCGGCATCCTGGGCGCATTGTTGCTGCTGCGCACACCTCAGCAAACCTTCACATTGCTGATTCCGCCTTTGCTCCTGATCGCTACGGTTCTCTTTGCCGTTAGCCCACGGCTGACAGCCCTCTTGCGCAAGCGGCGCGCGGCAGCGGCGACCACCAGCCCGACCGTGGCTGAGGAGGCCACGCTCTCCTCTGAAGCCCTGACGGCGGAGACCCTGGCCTGGAGCGCAGAGAAGCTCACTCCCCTCAAGTTGGTCAGCGTCTCTTTTTTTCAACTGCTGATCGCTACCTATGGGGGCTACTTCGGCGGCGGTATCGGCATCCTGATGCTGGCCACGCTGGGTATGATGGGTATGGAAAATATCCATGAGATGAATGGTCTCAAGACCCTGCTGGCGGGCCTGATTAACGGGGTTGCGGTGATTACCTTTGCGCTGGCCGGCGCGGTCTTCTGGCCCCAGGCCCTGCTGATGGTGGTGGGAGCCGTAATCGGCGGCTACGGCGGCGCCTACTACGCGCGCAAAATCGACCAGCGCTGGGTACGCCTCTTTGTGACGCTGGTCGGCGTGACTATGACGCTCTACTTCTTTATCAATATCTATATCCTGGGACACAGCGGCAAATAACCGCCGCCGAGCCGAGGCTGTCCGTGAACAGGCGAGCGGCACCAAACAGGAGCGGAACTTTTAGGACGAAGGTGTCGTCCTTCGGATGGAGTCATCCATCGCCGAAGGAGGTGCCCAGATGTCGATCATATACCGCCACTGGAAGGGGCCGCTCGCGGCTTTGTTGCTGCTGCTCTTTACCTTGCTGCAGGTGAAGCCTGCTCTGGCCTGCGGGGGACTGGTGGCCCCCAATGGGAGCGTGCGCCTGCAACGCGCAACCACTCTGGTTGCCTGGCATGCAGGCATCGAGTATTATTTGACCAGCTTCACCTACCAGGGGGATGCCAGCCGTCTCGGCTGGATCGTGCCACTACCAACGGCCCCGTTGCGTATTCAGGAGGGAGGCGCCTGGACCCTGCAACGCCTGAGCCTGGAGGTTCAGCAGCACCTGCTGCCGCGCGGGGGAGAGCCAGCTACGACGTCGTTCCTTGCGTCCAGCGTCCAGGTAGTGCAACGTGTGCAGATCGCGGCTCTTAATATCACGGTGGTCAAGGGCAGTGGCGCGGCTGTTCTTGACTGGGCCACCCAACATGGCTTCCTGCTCGACGAGGAAACGCGGGCCCATCTGCTGGTCTACGGTCAGGCGAGTCCTTTTTTCATGGCTGTGCAGTTCGATGCCGCTCAGGTCCGCCAGCGCGGCCTAACGCAAGGGGATGGAACGCCGCTGCTGATTACGATGCGCCTGCCTCAGCTCTGGGTACCACTGGAGGTGCTGGCCATCGGCACCGATACGGTTAATGCTGATCTTTTCCTGCTGACCGATCAGCCTCTCTATACCAGCGACTGGGCTTATCATCTGGGGCTATCACCGGTGGGCAGCCAGGTGCCCGGGGCGCCGGGTCTACAGATTCGTCTCCAGGAGCCGCTGAACGAAACTCTCTATCACGATCTGGCCAGCGACCGCAATATGAGCTGGGTCTGGCCAGGAAGCTGGCTTACTTATCTCAGTTTGGTAGCGCCGGCACCCCAGGTCACTTATGATTTGCAGGTCACTCCACAGCCTGGATTGATGCACGGCGTGGCCTTCGGGACCCCTCCCCAGCAAGTGCCACAGCCAGACGGTTTCTCCTTGCCCGGATGGGCGCCCGCTCTGCCGGTGGGGAGCCTGCCCATTGTGCTAGAGGTGGTTGCGCTCTTGCTGCTCATCTCTGGCCTGTTCCTGTGGCACTACCGGAGCCACGGCGGCTGGGCCAGAAAGGTCTCCTGGCCTCACGGGTGACTTCTCCTTTCAGAGACGAGACGAGGCGGGCGCGGTCGTGTTCTCAGCCAGGAATTGGCCAGCTAAGAGCTGACTGCGCTCGCTCCGCTCCTCTAGATGAAGA
>NZ_JADGIA010000045.1 GCF_019683635.1 Thermogemmatispora sp.
GGGTGGATGAGGTCATGGGCCTGGGGCGGGGCTTTCTCTATGCCGGAGCTGCTTCGCTGCTGCCAACGCTGTGGAAGGTGGATGACGCCAGTAGTGCCGAGCTGATGGCGCTCTTCTACGAAGGGTTACTGGCCGGTCGCCCCAAGGTCATGGCCCTGGCCGAGGCTCAGCGCGCTTTTCTGGCCCGGACGCGCTCTTCGACACATGCTTGCTATGCCCATCCCTATTTCTGGGCGGCCTATCAGCTGATCGGCGACCCGGGTCCTCTGCTCCAGTGAACTGGCCATCGCTGGGAAGTTGGCAATAGGATATAATTGGGGCTGGATGGAGCATGAAAGAGGGGCGCGTGGCAGTGAGCGGCGAGGGCTGCCGCCGTGGCTGGCCTCCTCGCCAACGCACGTGCTTCAAGGAGCGGATCGATGCAAGAAGAGCGCGATGTTTTCCCCACGTCCTTTCTGCTGGATGACCAGCAGCGGCGCCTGATCTTGAGCTGGAGTGACGGGCATGAGAGCGTCCACTCCTGGGAGAATCTGCGCCGGGCCTGCCCCTGTGCTTTCTGTGCTGGCGAAGGCGGGGCCCCGGGCATGTTACAGCGCCGGCAGCAATTGAATAGAGAAGAGACAACGCTGGTCAATCTGGAGCCGGTGGGACGCTATGGTCTGACCCCTATCTGGGAGGATGGCCATCGAACGGGCATCTTTACCTTTGAAAAACTGCGTCAGCTTTGTGAATGCCCGCAGTGTCGTCCCAGCGGCAGGTAGGACAAGAACAATCCAGAAGTCCTGTTCCTCTTAACAAAGGCGGCGCTCTGAGCCATAGTAGTAAATGTAGTGCATCTAGACAATGGCAGACATGCATATCTCGCTACAGAAGAGTGAGCGCCGTCTTTGTGAAAGGAGGTTCTCCATGAGCGGAGGAAGCTCACCTGTGCACGAGAGCGCCTCAGCGCGCCGCCATCCAGGGCGCCTGCTCTCAGGGTGGACGGTTCGCCTGCTGGTTGCTTTTGTGATAAGCTGGCTGCTGCTGCTGGCGTTCTTTGCAAGTGGAGCTGTCTCACACTAGCATGGAATAGAGGTCTGCCGCGCAGGTGCCTCTTGGTTGGCCCGGTGGCTGGTGGTCGCCTGCGCTTCTGGCTCCCTCTATTGATCCCCGCGCCCGGCTGGCAGCCAGCGGGATCTGACCGGCCAGGAAGCTGGTTCCTTCCCGGCCCGGACAGGTCACCGCTTGCTGCTTGCGTTGTTGCCTGCTGTCGGACTTGGCTTCTTTCTCTACGCCAGCCCTCTGCTGTCTCTCCCCATTCAGAACCGCCGCGCCGACCGCCGTATCTCTTCAGCGCCGACTCTGGTCAGGTTGTTAACCCTCCCATCTCCTCTACTTAGGTGCGCTTGTTAGATGCACTTGTGCCTCTGCCCGCTTTGGATCTCAGGCTGAGGCGCGTGCCTCGCGCACTGAGCGGGCGTATGCTCGCAAGCGGGCCGATGAGATGCGACGTTCGATGATGTGCTGCGTCACCGGCAGGGTGCGCAGCCTGAGTGGCAGGTGTGGGAGCGTGCTGCGCAGTCCCTGCATGACCAGGTCAAACGCTTGCTGGTGCCCGGGCCCCCAGGGATAGCCATAGAGGCTGCGCACCCGTTCCGGCAGCAGCCCACAGGTGATCAAGAAATGGAAGTGCAGCACAGGACGAAAGACGGTTGGCAGGGGGGGAAACAGCACAGTATGGGCCAGACGGCGCGCCTGGGGGGTGGCCGCTAGCTGATCGCTCTGGACCATCTCCTCGACGTAGCGCTGCAGCTCAGCCAACGTCGCCGGCATATATCTGGGCTGCAGTCCGAGCAGGCGCGCCTGGGCCTTACTCTCCTGATAGTAGCGCTCCTGTTCCTCGGCTGTCAGCGGTCCGATCAGGCTGGTATAGAGCAGCAGCGCCGTGTCTACCAGGGTAGCGTGAACCCAGAGGAGCAGCTCCTGGTCGCGGGCACGGTAGAAGGTGCCGCGGCGATAAGCGCCGGCGTCCTGAGATAGATGGCCGAAGACGCCGGCGTGGAGCCGGTTAATGGTGCGGGCCGCCTCATGGGCCTCGGGTCTGTCTGCGAAAGTCAGGATCTGGCCGAGCATGAACGTGTGCAGGGTGCGTGCCGCCGGATCGGTAAGGTAGCTGCTATGAGTATAGACGCCCTCGGCCACCAGCGGGTGGGCGATCTGCAGCAGAACCGCGCGCGCACCTCCCAGCAGAATGGCGGCCTCGCGTGTAACTTTCCAGGTCACACTCTCGGGGCCGTAGTAACCGTAAAGGCCAGCCTCTGCTCGTCCTGACTCCACTTGTCTGGCCTCTCTCATCTGTGTTCTCCTCGTTTGCTTCCGAGTAGGCCCTGCCTCAAGCTCCCTCCTCTCTCACTCTCGCCATGCTCTAGAGCTATGTCTGCCTTTTTATGCTGGCTCCTGATGGGTCCTCTGGAGCTGAGCCAGGCGCTGCTGAAAGGCGCGTCCCATCAGCTCCTCAGCCTTCTCAGGATCTTGCTGCATGACTTGCAGAATCAGAGCCGTGTCGCGATCCGGCGCCAGCGTCAGATCGTGCTGGTCGTGCAGGGCCGCCTGGATCATTTCCTCGGCAACCTGCTCGGGTGTGAGCAGAGCCTGAATGTTGAGGAGCTGGGAGTCGGCCTCGGCCTGCTGCACCATTGGCGTGTCTACCCAAGAGGGATAGACCGTTGTGATGCCGATGCCGCTGCCATAGAGTTCCGCCCGCAGCGTGGCGGCGAAGCCGCGCACGGCCCACTTGCTCGCGCAGTAGCCACTGAGGGCGGGCACTGGCAGCTTGCCGGCGACCGACGAGAGAAGGATGAAGTGGCCTCGGCCCTGGCGGCGCATAGTAGGTAAAGCTGCCTTGACGCAGTGGAAGGTGCCCATGAAGTTAATGGCCAGCAGCGCCTCCATGTCACGGGCGGTGAAGCTGTCGATCGGCCCACCCCGTCCGATGCCAGCGCTGGTGACCACCAGATCGAGGTGACCGCCGTCAAGGGCCGTCGCCTGGCGCATCAGCTCCTCGACCTGGGCTTCAACGGTGACGTCGGTGACAACAGTCAGGACCTTGCCACGCTCCTGCTTCTGGCCGCTGCTCTCCTGCTGTAAGCGCTGAGCGGCCTCCATTAGGCCGCCCTGGTTAATGTCGGCAAGCACGACGTGTGCGCCTCGCTCGTGGAGAAGACGGGCCGTTGCCAGGCCGATGCCGCTGGCTGCCCCTGTGACGACGGCCACGGCGTTCGCAATCGCTGTCACTGTCATTGCTCGCAGCTCCTCTCGCTTTCGCTCTGCTCTCTTCAAGCTGTGCGCTCTCTGGCCTTGTGCTGCTCCACAGAGTGGCAGAACAAGGCTCCTGTGCGGATTCTACCGCGTCCGAGAGGGAGCTGCAAGGTCACGCGGGGACGGGCCGCGGCTGCTGCTCAGTGTGATTGCGGTGGCAGGACCTCGGGACTTGGGGGGCTTTCTTCGGGATAAGAGACCAGCGGCTGGGTGTAGCGCCTGGCGGAGGCGGCCTTTTCCTCTGGGGCGGGCGTGGAGATATCTGGGGACGCGCCCGTGGTGGCCTGCGTCTGCGCCGGGTAACCCTGATGGTAAGGCGTGTAGGGCGGCTCGTCGACTCTGCTCGCGGGCGCCTCTGGGGCTGTGACTGGGGCATTGGCACAGGGCGGTGAGGCTGGCGTAGGCCCTGGCGTCCCAAACAGGCCCGTAAGGCTCGATCCCAGGCTGCTGATGATGATGCAGAAGACCAGGGCCAGCAGGAGCCAGCTCCAGGAGCCATTTACCATCAGCAACGCAATAGCTAACAGCCAGACAAAGCCGTTCAGGCCAGCGATCAATCGTCCCCGGGCCAGAGACTGGAAAAGGTAGCTCACGGCTAAACCGGCGAAGAAAAGGGGAAACAGCAGGCCCCAGCGACCGCTAAAGAGCGCATAGGCAGCTCCGGCAAAAGTTATGAGCATCACAACGGTGCCCAGAGCGGCCAAAGGGCCGGCATAGAGGCGCTGCTGCCAGCGGTAGGCGCGTGCCTGCTGACGTACCTGTTGTCGATAGAGCCGGGCTTGCAGGCGAGCCTGCCGGCGAGCGGCTTTCATCTGCTGACGCCAGTCTGGAGAATTGCCCATCATGACCCTGTTCCTCGCTTTACTAGCTCTCCCTTGCCCCTGGCGAGGGAAGCGTAAAGGGAGAGGAGGCCCTCTTCTGTGATAGACGCAATAACAAACCCGTGCTCCAATGCCCCGATTTTCTTCCACCGGCTGAGGCTGCCACCCCTTAAGAGAGGCGCCCCACGCGCGTTCGGGGCAGCGTTGCCTCAAGCGTGCGCTTGATGGCCAGCAGCGCCCTCTCGATGTGAGAGCGCTCGATGCCATAGTGGGTCACGGCGCGCAGCAGACCGTTTCCCATGCTGCTCAGGAGCACGCCCTCGTCCTTGAGGCGAGCCAGAAACTCGGCGCAACGCTCCTCCGGCAAAGCACGCTCACCATCGTGCAGGCGGAAAATCACAATATTGGTCTGTACGCGCTGAGCATCCAGCTTGACCTGGGGCAAGTCAGCCAGACCCTGGGCCAGAAGACGGGCATGGGCGTGGTCCTCCGCCAGGCGCTCCACCATCTGCTCCAGGGCCACGATGCCTGCAGCCGCCAGTACTCCGGCCTGACGCAGTCCCCCGCCAAGGACCTTGCGCACCCAGCGTGCACGTTCAATAAAGTCCCGGCTGCCTACCAGCAGCGAACCAACGGGAGCACTCAGCCCTTTCGAGAGACAAAACATCACTGAGTCAGCCTCGGCCACAAGCTGACTGACAGGTACGCCGAGAGCCACCGCTGCGTTGAAGATCCGCGCTCCGTCGACGTGCACTTTCAGCCCACGAGCATGAGCCAGGCGACAGAGGGCTGTCATCTGCTCCAGCGAGAGCGCACAGCCGCCGCAGCGGTTATGCGTGTTCTCCAGACACAGTAGAGCAGTTGGGGGCGTGTGCTCATCGCTCTCATCGGTAATAGCTGCCGCCAGCTGTTCCTGATCGAAGCCGCCATCTGGCTGGTTTGGTACGACCCAGAGCTGAATACCGCCCAGGCGGGCTGCTCCCCCGCCCTCGTAGCGATAGATATGGGCCTGGTCGCCAACGATGGCCGCCGCGCCGCGTGGCACGTGCGTCAGCAGGGCTGTGGTATTGCCCATCGTCCCGCTGGTCACGAAGAGCGCCGCCTCCTTACCAAGACGCTGCGCCGCCAGCTCCTGCAAGCGGTTCACCGTTGGATCTTCGCCGTAAACATCATCGCCTACCTCAGCATGATACATCGCCTCCCGCATAGCCGGCGTCGGCTGGGTCACGGTATCACTACGCAGGTCAATTACCATCGTACTCTGTACTCTCCTTCTTGCCTGTTCTCTCTGCTGGCAGCAGAGGCTGTGCAGGAGCATGCTCTTTCAGTATATCGCACAGACCGCAATGGTGTGGGCAGTTGCTCGGCAAGACAAGCAAGAGGCTCCATGCTGACCACACTATGCCGATCAGCATGGAGCCTCTGCTAAGGATCAGGCAGAATTGCCAGCGCTAGCAGTGTTCTGGATAGGTGTTGATCAATGTAAGGTTCCGAAGAGACGGATCATGGCGAAGGTAGAAGCGCCAGTGGTCTCGTTCTGGCGGACCTGGAGCATCACCAGGGCCTTATCGCTTGGGTTCCCTAGCGAATCGAAACTGATGCGCCCGCTGGCGCCTTCGAAGGCTGGCAGGGGGCCGTTCCCAAGGGCATCGAGCATGGCGCGCACATTGTCACCATTGAGCGAACCCTTGACGTAGGAGGCCGCGCGAGCAATTACACGCACCGCGTCGTAGGTCATGATCGCGTTCTGATCGGGGGGCGGTGCGTTATTGGCGCTCTCCTTCTGGTTCTGGAAGATTCCGGCCCAGTCAGTAAAGAGCGTCGGCTGCTCCAGGGAGGGCACATTATTCCACTCGCTTGGATCGGCATAGGCCAGTGCATAAATCCGCTGCATATCTTCGGGGAAAGAGCGTGCCAGCAAGGCGTCCTCGCTGTCCCCTTCGCCCAGGAGCAAGCGAGTAGCGACCGCCGGGCCGGCCAGGACCTTCAAGTTGGCCAGTGCCGTATTAGCGGGCTGTGCGCGTGACAGGATACCGATCTCATGAGCCAGGCGCACCGCATCGACGTCGGTACCGGCCAGGAAGATCACGTCGGCCTGGTGGGCCAGCGCGTCGGCGATAGCCGTGCTATAGCCCTCCACCGGCGTCGTCTGAGTGACGAAGGTATCGCGCGCACTATCGACCACGTGACCATTCAGCATCTGGACGCGAGCCACGAAAGCGTTGGCCAGCGCCGTACTGGCTGCATCCGTTGGCGAGCGCATCACCAGGATCGCGTTGGCGTGCAACTGCTGCAGCGCAAACTCAGCGAGGGCGTCGCCCTGGACATTGTAGGGAGGACTGATGCGAAAGAAATACGGATTACCCACCAGATTCACATCGGGCGCCAATTGTGACACCAGTGGCAGATGGGCAGAAGCGATCAGATCGCGCGCAGCCTGAGTCTGGCTGCTGGAGGGCCAGCCGACCACTCCGATGATGTGATCCAGGTTATCCGCCTGCGTCACACGATTGACAATATCGTGTGCCACCTCGGTCACACTGGCCTTATCGGGAGGAGAGCCAGCGATCAGGATACGCAGCTGATAATTATGAGGCAACCAGGCGAACTCATTGATCTCGTACTGAGCCACATAGATGGCCTGGAGCATGGAGCGAGTTGCCGCCAGGGACTGTGGATCGTTGGGGTTGAAGCTCAGACCCACCACGATCGTCACGAACGGCTGGCCATTCTGCTCGATCAGCAGATTCTGGCTGTAGATCAGGGCCTCGGCATCGGTGGGATCGAGCGCGATGGCGGAGTTTAGGGCACTGGCCGCGGTATCCAGATCACCCGTCTGCAGAGCGCGAGCGGCGGTCTGTTTTTGTGCGACGTCCTTGCGCCCGGCGTAAGAGTCCAGCACAAAGCGTCCGTCGCTGACAGCGATGCCGCGTGTCTGCCAGCTCTGCTGTTCATGGTTCAGCTCCTGCTGCCAGGCAGCGGCGGCCTGGCGAGCCTGCTGAGCCGTGGCGGTCTGCTGAGCCAGGGCGGTAGCAGTCGCTGCGGGATTGGGGGCCCCTGTTGACAGCGGAGCGCGCTGGGCGGCCACGATAATGCCCCCCACCAGTAAGGCAAAGACCAGGAGCATCACCGCGGCGAAGGTCAAGGTAGAGCGGCGCGTACCAGAGCGACGTCGAGGCTGGGCGCGGCCAGGCGGTAGCGCCCCTGTCGAAGGCGACAGTGAGGTCTCCTCGCCTCCTCGTCGCGACGAAGCGGCTGCGATGGCTGCCAGTTCCTGCAGCATCTGGGCCGGGCGCAGATAGCGCTGAGCAGCGGCCACGCGCAGGCCACGCGCCAGAATAGCCTCCATGCGAGCTGAAACCTGGGGGTTCAGCCGGCGGATTGGCGGATAGAAAAAGGCCATGTGCTGGCGCGGATCGTAGGTCGTCAGGGCATAGTAGAGCGTTGCCGCAACCCCATACAGATCGGTGCGTGTATCGGTCACGCCGTGGAACTGCTCGGGGGCGAAAAAGCCAGCGATGGCCTTGCCCTGCATCTCTGGGGGGAGGTGGGGAGAAAAAAGCGGCATCAGAATCAAAGAGACCTGACGGCCATCTGGGCTGATGATCACCGTCTCCGGGCTGATTGCGCCGTGGACCAACGGCGGTTCCTGCGAGGCCAGAACCTGGACCATCTCGCACAGCTGTCGCCCGTACTCAGCGACCAGACGTTCGGGCAATGGCTCCCCCTGTTGCTCGACAAGCTGGGCCAGGCTCTGCCCCTCGGGATGCTGAAGCACAATGTAGTAGCAGCCACGCTCGCTGAACACGTCGATCAGATGAGGAAAGCCACGGTGCTGGCCCAGTTCAGCCAGACGCTGCGCGCTCATGCGTAACTCTTGCTCCAGTCGGGCAGCCTTCTCGGCGGTGGGGATCACCTCGCGAATCAACACCAGCCGGCTCACCGACTGCGCATCCCTGGCCAGCCACGCCTTCCCCTGATCGTACTGGCTACGTGGGAGGGGCAGCTCCTCAACAATACGATAACGCCCCTCGCGTAGAACATCGCCGCGCAGCACCGGGCGCGTGGCAACCAGACTGAGCGGCCTCGACACCGTGGTGACCAGCTCGCGGCTTTCCTGACCTAAAGATAGCGGGCGGCTCCCTCTGTCGGGCAGGCGGCCATAACCACAGCGTGGACACCCCCCATTCAGCGGTTCCCCTTCAAAGTGGCATTGAGGACAGCGCATAGGTCTTCCTTCCAGCTAAGGTCTGTTGACAGACGCACAGTTGTTCCTTCGTGTGCGCTTGGGAATGAACTGCTTTGCATACACAAGACAAACGGGCGGAGCTGGCACCCTCTCCTTCGCTCGCTTCTCTCTGGCTCGCCTATGCCTGAACAGACGTCTCTTCTCGCCTCATGCCGCTGGTAGACGGAGAAGTCGCAAGCAAGGCCATCCTCTCCTGGCGCTGTGCTTGTGCCCTGCTGTCTTACTCGACTGCCAGGCAGGCAGAACGAGGCTAAACGCCCCAGTGTCCTGCCCACCCTTTGGGCGGGACTGGCCGCTTGTCTTATGTACGCCTAGTCTGGCTACGCTTCTGCTCCTGTCTGTCTTGCTCTGTCTCCAGAGAATATCGTGCTCAGGCTTATCCTGTCAAAATGGTAAACCCAAGGCCCTACCTTCTTCATGAGATAGGAGAAAATGGCCATCGCATTGCTGGTTGAAACAAGGGAGCGGTTATGGTACCATTCTCTCTAGCAGAGAAAGGACTCTCCCTTCTTGGGCCTGCCCGGGGATTGCGTCATAGCATTCCCAAGGCATTCCCGGCAGGAACCACGTCAGAGCAAGCGTGGAAGGATGCCGCCAGGCATGCCGCTCGCTCGGCTCGGCTCAGGCCATCGATCGAGCACGACACGCGAGGGAACCAGGGGTGCCATTTCTGGCGTGGTTATAGTGGATATAGAGGTTGTTCCTCCAGGGGTTGTTGAGTTTAGTCTAAGGAGCTGTCATGAGTGAGCTGATTCTCTCTGCTATGCTCCCCCGGCGGCAGGGACCTGTCGTAGAGCTGAGCGCCGAAGAACGCGCGACCTTGATCACCATTCTTGATCTCCTCATTCCTGCAGATGGTGACTTTCCCCCGCCCTCCAGTCTCCATTTGATTGACGAGTTCCTGCGTTACCTCCGTGCTGAGGCATTCCGTTACCCATCGCTTTCCCTGAGTCTGCCCCGTTTGCGCGCTGTGTTGCGCGACCTCAATCTCGCCGCCGACGGCAACTTCTGCAAAGCCAGCCCCGAGCTTCAGCAAACGATTCTCTGGCAGCTGGAGCAACGTGATCCGGCCTTTTTCCAGGCTCTGTGGACGCTGGCCAATCACAGCTACTATGCCCGTCTCGCCATGCGAGGCCGTGCCAGTGCCCCGGCCCCTCTCTCAGCCCCTGCTTCGGCGCCAGCGCCAGCGGCAGAGCGCTGAGCAAGAGACCCCAGGACCATCTATCTGGCTTCTCATCTCTTGTTCGCCGTTGCCATGCTCCTCAAGAGCAGGCGTGGAGGGTGTGAGCGAGCCTGAAGATGAGTGTAGATAGTATGGCCGGTAGAGGAAGGAATGTTTGGAACGTCGGTGGCGGGCCCGGCAGAGGACGTCTCTTCTCATGGCCTGGTTCCTCTCTGCGCTGGCGCAAGGACCAGCGAGACAGCTTCGGCGCGGGCCACGCCCCTCCATCGCAGCCCGCTTCCCACGGGGGATTAGCGGCTACACCAAAGGGCTTCCGTCATGCCCGATCGCTTGATCACCTCACATCTCTACGACCTCCTCCCCTGACCTCCGAACGAAGGACTCCAACGAGCCGGGCTTGCGTTAGATGATTTCCGCGGCCTCCCTCCTCCGAGACCGCTGAGGCCGAGTCAGGCGTCGCTCAGGGAGCGCTGTGTCGCAGGCGTTCCAGCTCAGCGGCGTCGGGGACGGCGGCGCTTCCTGTTAAGGCGGTCGTCGCCAGACTGCCGCAGATGGTGCCGCAGCGCAGGGCCTCGGGTAGTGAGTAGCCGTGGAGCAGAGCATAGATAAAGCCAGCATCAAAGGCATCCCCTGCCCCAGTCGGATCAATCACCTCGCTTACTGGCCAGGCCGGGCAGTGCCATAACTGCTCTCCCCGGCAAGCGAGCGCGCCCTCGGCCCCTAACTTGACCACCACCAGCGGGGCCAGTTGTGCCAACTGACGGGCGGCGCTCTCGGGATCGCGCGCCCCAGTCAGGGCCTCCGCCTCCAGACGATTGGGGAGAAAGACCGTGCACTGTCGAAGCACCTCCGGCACCCGCCGGTCGCCTAGCAGCCTGGGATGCCAGCCGGTGTCAAGAAAAACCTCGATCCGCTGCTCGGCAAACAGCTCCAGGGCAGGCCCCAGGGCTGGATGCAGATGGAGAAAGACGGCCCGCCAGCGATAGTGCTGAAGCAGAGCGCGCAGCTCGGGGAGCGAGAGCGGTGGCAGCAGCTCCGTCGCCAGTGCCGGGGCCTCCTCTCGACTGGCAGACCCGGCTGAGGCGGCGCTTGGAGAGAGAGAGGCAGCCGCCGAGCTGGAAGGGGCAGGGCGCTCAACGTAGGAAACGAAGCCACGCTCGTCGTCGTGGACCAGCGCCACGCTCAAGGCGGCAATGCGCTGCTCGCGCTGCCGCACCAGATCGCTGCAGATGCCGGCTCGTCTGATCTCTTCGAGCAGGTAGCGACTCAAACAGTCGTTTCCCAGCTCGCCGAGCAGGGCCACCCGCAGGCCAAGACGGCTCAACGCCGCTGCCGTGTTAAAGACCGCTCCTGCACCGATCGCGAAGCGTGTCGCGTAGATCTCCTTTCCGGGCGCCGGCCAGTGAGGAAGGCCGCTGAAGATGAGATCTACGCACGGATTACCGATTACCAGCACATCAAAGTCGTTGCATTCCACTGCCAGAGACACCTATTCCATACCCGCCTATGCTCGTGATCCACCCGCTACCTGCTCGCCACTGGCTCTGGCTGACGGCTCAGACCAGGCGAACACAGGCAGATGGTCCGCAGCGTAGGCGCCGGATCAGGCTGTCGAGCCACTGCATGAGAGCTGCAAGCGCCGGACAGATCAGCCTGCTGACCGTATGCTAGGCCAGAGGCCTGGTGCTGTCAAGAGGAGATCAGACGGCGCTATGGGGGGAGAGGGCTGGCGGTCCATCCAAACGAGTTGGAAAGCACGAGAGGGAGGCACCGCAGCCTGGGGCACCACAGCCTGGGGCACCGCAGCCTGGGCCAGCCCGGCGAGCCTTCCCGCAGCGCGTGAAGCAACAGCGCCAGGCAGGTCAGGCGTTGATCCCCAGAAGGGGCAAAGCAGACGCCGAGAGCACGGGGGAGAACCATGACTGAGCTATGCCTGGGCCTGGCCTCTCATTCCTTGCTTGGCTTCAATCCGCTAGACAAAGCTTGTTTGTTGATTGCTCATTTTTACCGTCGATAGAGCGTCTCAGGGAGGGGGATGAGGTGGCTCCTCTTCCGTTTCCTGTTCCTGGCCCGCCGTCAGGTTGCCCGGCATTCGTCCATGCTTGACCACGAAGCCGTGTGGATAGGGACGGAGATCGATCAGGTTCACCTTTTGGCCGAAGCGTGTCAGCAGTTGTCGGCACTGCTCTTCTGCCTCAGCGCGCGAAGAAGCGTAGATGGGTTCCAAATGGTGATACTGGCTATCGCCAAGCGTATATTCCACTATCCAGAGGATTTTCTGCGGCGTTGACTGGTCAGTCATAGCAGCGTGCCACCCTTTCGGCAGAAGTTGTGCAGATTGACCACCCCAAGGTCCCGCACCTGGGCGAACGGCAGGCCGTGGTTCTTCCTGGCTGCCTCTAATATGACGAATGCCGCGCGGAAGGATCAAACGATACCGTCGATTTTTTACTGAACTACTAAAAAACAGGGACGGATCTCCAAAGTTGCAGATGCTGCACAACCTCTGCAGCCAGGCTGCGGGGATGTTGGAGGCCGGAGGCGATCAAAGCGGCGCCCAGAGCGGCCTCGAAGCCGTGGGGTTCGTGGGGAGCATAGGGGAAATAGTAGAGCTGATAGACCTCACCAAGGCGGGTGGCCAGCGTCTCACTGCGCCGGCCACTGATCACCACCTCATCCAGATGATGGATGGCCAGCAAGCCGGCCAGATCGCGCAGCAGTCCCTCCCAATATGCCTGCTCGAAGAGGCCCTCTGTCGGCGCCGTGGCCAGAGGCAGCAGAGGCAAGGTAAGATCCTGTGGTGTCCCGTGGACACCATTAGTCAGATAGCCATCCTCAACCACCAGTATCTTCCAGGAAGCGCTGTGTGCCTCCAGCACCAGAAAGCGCATCTCCGGCCAGCTGGCCTCACGCTGGCGCAGGCGATAAAGCAGCGTGACCACGTGACAAACCGCTGCTGGGCTGCTGGGCAGGCGCTCCAGCAGCAGGCGATAAGCTGGTACCGTGGGCAGGTGGGCCAGGCTGGGGAGCACATAGCTATGGAGATTCAGGCTGCGCAGCGTCTCCACGAAGCTCGTCAATACCAGCGGGGGACCCTCCTGCGCTGGCGGCAGAGCCTCGCTCACGGTGCTGGCTGCTGGCGTGCTTGGGGGAAAGAGCGGCTCATCATAGCCTGCCGTCAAAGCGTTGACCTGCTCAGACACCAGGCGATCGAGCCGCTCAAGGGGCAGACCATTGCCCGCCGCCAGCGTAATCACCGGTTCAGGGAAGAGGGCACAGAGGCGAGTCAGGCTGGCCAGCAGCTCGGCGGGCGACGCGAAACAGTGGTATTCCGGCGGCTGGGCCTCATCAAGCAAACAGAGCTTCCAGCTTCTGCGACCGTAGTCGATGCCAATGCTCAGGCTCATAGTCAGTCTACTCCCACGTCCCACTCCGCCAAAGAGCGGCGCATGGACAGGCGTACTCCGTATTTGTCCTCGCTTGACCCTCTTTCTGCTCCACCACCCACGGCTCAGTTTGGCCTTTGCCTGAAATTATAGCATGCCGCTAGGCCCTCGTGCATCCTCTGCGGGCCGTCCGTCTCTGGGCCACTGGCAAGAGTGGGGCACAGTGGGCCAAAGCCAACAGAGGAAGCAAGCGTCAACGCGGGCAGGAAGCGGTTCCCGAGAGGGACAGGAGTTTTCGCCCGTGCTCTTCAGCCCCTTGACAGATATTCTTAGTGATGGGACAATAAGAGCATAAGATACTAGCAGACGAGCACCATGAACGTGAAGCCGGCAGGCCGCCGGAGTCAGGGCCTGGCTTGGGCTGTTGGACCCTGGCCACCATCGTCTCGCCTTCTCAGACGCTTACCTGCCGGCACAGGTGGCGAGCCGAGCAAGGTAGAGAAGTGAGCCAGCGGCTGGCTTGTACCTGAGCCTGTGGAGGCTGGCGAGGCTAGTGCTTGTGCCACCAGTGGCAGGATGCTGAGGTCAGGGTCTGCAGTAGGTGGACGGATGCCGCTCTGTGCCGGGGCCCAGCCAGCGCTCGTACCCGTGCGCCTGTCCGTCGCGCGGCTCCACGAAGGCTGGTCGCCGCGAAACTGCCTTTCCCCTCTGCTTGCTCGTCTTCCCAGCCTGCAGCCCCTGTCTGCGAGGAAGCAGAGCGGTCGCTCTCAGCGTGACAACAGACGACCAGGTTCTGTCAGTCAGTCTGGAAATAATGCGAGGTCGTATGCATGCCGTCGCAGGAACAGCCTGCCTCTAGCCAGAGCAGTGAACACCAGCGCTTGCTAAGCGCTTTACGTGAGAGCGAGATTCTCCGCGAGCTGGCTGGCCTGCTGGCCTCCTCTTTGGATCTGGACCGCGTGCTGCAGGTGCTGGTGCAGCGGACAACCGAGGTTTGCCAGGTTGGGCGCTGCGCTGTCTGGCTTCATGACGAGGAGCGCCAGCTGTTGCGCCCCGTTGTCTACCACCTGGCGCGCGAGCTTGTTGACGCCAAACGTCAGCGCATCGCAGATCAGCTCTGGTATCGCAGTACCATTCCCACAACGAACCCGCTTATGAGCCGCCTGCTCAGCGGGCGTGCGATGCTGTATGTATACGATCTGCGTGATGAGCGCTCGCTGCGGGCTTTGGCCGAGCTATTCCTCGTGCGTTCCATCCTGCTGGTCGCTCTTGTCCGTGAAGATCGACCGGTTGGCGTGATGTCGCTGGACAACCCGGGGGAACATGGGAGCTTCTCGGCGGAGCAACAGCAGCTTGCGCGAGCCATCGGCCAACAGGCGGCGGTGGCGATCGATAACGCGCGCCTCTACCAGCGGGCTGAGAGCGAGCGCCGGCGGGCTGAGCAGCTGATTGAGCGATCTCAGGCTATCTATCAGGTAGCGATGGCCGTCAACTCCGACGAAGATCTGCCGACGATCCTGGAGATCGCCACCCAGCAGCTGCGGCAGGTCTTAGGGGCTGACACAGGCAAAATTCTTCTCCTGGAGGAAGGGCGGCTCTATCTGCCCTGCACCACCGAAGAGACGGATGAGGGGCAGGCGGAAGCGCAGGGACGGCCTCAAAAGGAGGTCTCAACAGGGGGAAGTGAGAGAAGCATCGTTGGGCAGCCGCCCAAAGCCTTTATGCCGTCGCGGGGGCGTATAGCCGCCTCGCTGGACGAGCTACCTTTCTGCCGCCAGGCGGCCACGAGCGGCGTGCCGCTCTTTGTCTCGCTTGATCGTCTGGGCATCAGTGAGCTGCATTGGTTTCAGACGCAGAATCTAGGGCATACGCTGATTACGCCGCTGATGGTGGGGGTACGCTCACCCTTGTCCACGGACGAGCAGAGCCAATCTGGTCAGCGCTGTGTGGGCCTGGCCTTCGTCAGCTTCAGTGATCCCCACTTTCGGCCCTCCAAGGACCACTATACCTTTGCCCAGGACATCGCTGCCCAGTGTGCTCTGGCGGTCCAGAAGACCCAGTTGCTGGAGCAGGCGCGCCGCGCCGCCTTACTGGCGACCGAGAGGGCCAATACGCTCAACGCTGTCTTTCATGCCATGACCGAGGGCATCTCGGTGCTCGACATGCAAGGGCGGCTCTTGATGGCCAATGCCACCGCGCGCGAGTTCGTCGGGGGGCGTCTGGAGGGGGAGGTCACCCTGGAGGAGCTGCTGCGTCGTCAGCCCGTCTACACGTTGCAGGGGCAGCCGCTGCGCAGCGAAGATTTCCCCCTGGCCCGCGCCCTGCGTGGCGAGCAGGTGCGAGGTGAGCGTTTCATCACGCGCCGCGCCGATGGGCGGGAACGCATCCTTGAAATCAACGTCGCACCTCTCCTGGCCCCGACCGGCCAGCAGCTTGGGGTCGTCAGCGCCTTCCGCGACATCACGTCCCAGACGCGGATCGAGCAGCACATTCATCAAGCCCTGGAGACCATGCTGCGCATGGCGGAAGCGCTCTCCGGGCTGACCGAGGTGACGGCCATCCTGCGCAGCGTGCTGAGCATGGCGCTGCAGGCCCTGGATTGTCAGCGCGGGCTGGTGGCGCTCTATGACCCGGAACAGGGCCGGCCTGGTGAGCGTCTCCACCTGGAGCGGGAGCTGTACGATAATGGTCTGCTGGCCAGCCTGCCAGGGGCGAGTGAGCGCCGAGACCTCGGCCAGGTCGAAGCTCAGCAGCTTGACTGGTTGCTCACAGCCTTGCTGGACTACGAAGATTATTTTCTCCAGTTGAGTGCAGGCCATGCCTTCATTCTCACGCCCGGCCAGTTTCTGCACCTGCGCCGCCTTAGCCGTGGCCACGGCCATAGTCGGGGCAGCCAGTTGCCGGCTCTGCCCCCAAACGCCAGCCGCTGGCTGACCTTAGTGGCGCCCATCACCCACAGCGGGCGCTTGCTCGGCGTCATGCTCCTGATGCGTCCCTCGACCTTCCCGTTTGGAGAAAGCGAGAGCGCTGATGAAGAGAGCGAGCCGCAGTACGAGTTTACAATCTGGGAGATGGCGGTTATCGAGGGGGTCGCGCAGCTAGCCGGGCTGGCCATCGAGCAGGCTCACTGGCAGCACGAAGCCATCGCCGCCCGCGCCAGCGAGGCCGCTATGCGCGAGGCCAACGCCCTCAAAGATGAGTTCCTGGCCATTACTGCCCATGAGTTCCGCTCACCGCTCACCGTCATCCTGACCAATGCCCAATATGCCAGGCGCACCCTCAACCGCGGCAGCGGCCCGCGCCAGCGCGAGCGCTTGCTCGAACAATTGGGGATGATCGAAGAGCAGACGCGCCTGCTGACCAATATCGTCAACACCTTCCTGGAGGCCACCCAGCTCAACCGTGGGCAGCTTGTCATTGCCCGCGAGCGGGTTGACCTGGAGGAGCTGGCCCAGCAGGTAGTAGCCCAGCATCGCACGGCCACAGCCCTCCATGATCTGATCTGTCGCGTTGATGAAAGCGGACGCCCGTATCTGGTCAGCGGCGATCGCGAGCGCCTGCTCCAGGTGCTTGTCAACCTCATTCAGAATGCGATAAAATACAGCCCGCAGGGTGGGCCAGTGCTCCTCTCGCTCTGCCGCTGTCCGCAAACGGACGGCAATCTGATCCAGGTAGAGGTAGAGGATCGCGGCATTGGCATCCCGCCAGAGGCCAGGGAACATCTCTTTGAACGCTTCTATCGCGCCCCCAACACTGGTACCGGCCAGGCGCGAGGCCTGGGCCTGGGTCTCTACTTTGTCGCTGAGATCCTGCGCATGCACGGCGGTTCGATCCGCGTAGAGAGCAGTGGCGTACCTGGCGAGGGGAGTCGCTTTATCTTGACGCTCCCAGCCCTGCAGAACTGAAGCGTAGAGCAGGAGTGAGCAGGTGTCAGAGGCAAAAGAAGAGCAGGCGGAGCCTGCTGAACTGCGAGGTTGGTTGCTGGAGCTGGCGCGTGCCACCATGCTGCGTGAGGGAGGCAGCGATGTGGCGCACGATATGGATCATATTCTGCGGGTGATGACCCTGGCCGAGACGATTCAGCGGCGTGAGGGAGGCGAGCTGTCGGTTATTTGGGCGGCGGTGGCTCTGCACGATATCGGCCAGGAGCGGGAGCGTCGGCAGGGCGGCGACCACGCGCTGATTGGGGCCCAGATGGCCGCCGAGCTGCTGCGCGGTACGATCTTTCCCCAGGAGGCGATCCCGGCAGTGCAGGAAGCCATCGCCGATCATCGCCTGACCGCGGGCCGGCGACCGCGCTCTCTGGAGGGCCAGGTGCTCTACGATGCCGATAAACTGGATGCGCTGGGCGCCATTGGGATCGGACGCTTATATATGATCACTGGTCGGCGCGGACAACGGGTCTATGCCCCCCTACCGGAGGACCTGGTATTGCCTCTTACCCCGCTGCGTGTGCGCGAGCTACGCGATCGCCCGGATTATTCCCCCTCAATCGAATTTCGCCTTCTCTTTACAGATCTGCCTGAACGGCTCTGCACGGACACAGGACGCCAGTTGGCCCGGCAGCGCTACGCCTTCATGTGCGAGTTCTTCCGGCGCCTGGAGGCGGAGGCGCGTGGCGAGTGCTAGCCAGGACAGGCCGGGCCGGGCCGGTCAGAGCGGAAGCGGCTTCGCTGGCGTGGAGCGGGGAGCCGTGTCCTGTGCTGTGCTGTGCTAGCGCTAACCATTGCCTGGCTGCGAGCGCTCGGCGTCGCTACTGAGCGGTGTGCTTTCGAGCACGACGTAGTGAAAAGGCGTCTCGCGCTGGGTGGGAGCGCTCAGGTGAACCGTGAACCCCCGTCCTGGCTGGAGCGATACGTATTGCACCACCACTGGCCCCGGGTCCCCTGTTAAGGTCACCAACACGACACTGGTCTCGCTGACCGCGGGGCAGTTCACAGCAATTTCGCCCTGTCCACGTGTAAAGCAGCTTTTCCCAATTTGCCAGCGGAAAGAGGGAAGGGGTATGCTTGCCACAGCAGGAGCTGGCCACTCTTGGCGGCCTGGGCGCGCTGCGGGACCAGATGGCGATGGCGGCAGAGAGCGCTCCGACGGCGATGGTAGAGCAGATGGACCCGGGCGCGGAGCAGCGCCGGCAGGAGAAGGATAGCCGCTACCTAGCGCGGGGAGCGGACGTGTAGTCTGGGAAGGCGCTGTCAGGCCCGGGCCAGCCAGTGCAGAGGGGGGGCTGGCGAGCTTGGGAGCGGCCTCCAGGCGCACACGCGTTGTCCGTCCGGCCAGGCGTTGAGAAGAGGGGCGCGTCGTCTCTCGCGGCTGAGGCAAGGCCGCCGGCACTCTTGCACCAGTGGCTTCCCTGACCCCACTCTCGTGACCGCTGCCGACCGGCGGGATAGCCACGTTGGAAGAAGAGACCATAAGCGGCTTCTCCGTGGGGGGCTCGGGCGCGGGTCCAGGGACCGACGGCGTGGTCACAATGGCGTTTGCGCTGGTCGACGATGCCCCTGCCTCGCTTTCAGCTGGCAAAGCTGGCAGCACAGCCGTGACCGGCGCCGGTGAGCGCTGGCCCGGCTGCCGCACCTTGCCCAAAGCGGCAAGAGAGGCGGTGACACGCCGCGCGAAAGCGGCCAGCACACGATTCGCCGCCAGCTTCTCCGCCTCTTCCTTTTCGTGCTCGTGGGCTGCGCTGCTCTGAGTAGCAGGAGCAGCTGCGGGCCGGGGCGACTCCTGCTCTGTCGTGGCGTCCCCTGCTGCTGACGGAATCGCCAACTCGCGCGACTGCAGGCTCAGGCGCGGCGGAACCAGCCCGGCTGACCGAGCATCAGCCTGGCGGGCGCGGACCAGCTCTTCTTCCCCGGATTCCTCTTCCTCCAGGGGTTCGTTGCTCGCACGCTCGGCGAGTACATCCTCGACGGAGGCCGACAACCGCTTGCGGCCTCGCTCGGCTCGCCTGCGCCAATGGAGCTGTTCTTGTTGCTGTTGTTGCTCGATATTGATGTCTTCTTCTCTCCGAACCATGATGCTTCCCTTCCAGACGAACACGTACACATTGCGGCGCTGGAGAGATCTGGCCTCTCTACATACGCTGATACTCGATAGCACGTTTTCAGGCAGTATAACACAAAGAGGGACAGAGGGAAGGGGAAGATAGCACATTTAGGCCAGAGGGCTGGGGTGGCTCAATGCATAGGAATATAAGGTATCCTCAATCTTGCGGGCTTGAAAGTGCTCTGGCGAGTGGCTAGAATAAAGCCCGACGTTGCCCAGTGGTCAGGAGCTGCTTCTCAAGCAGGCTGGCTGACTGAGGAACGCCGTACATACCAGTTATTTCGCTGATGCAAAAGGATGGATCTGGATGAAGTTCAACGGTACGTATAAGTTTCATGCACCTAGCCAACGTGTCTTTGAAGCTATTTTGAATCCGGCGGTGCTGAAGCAGTGTATTCCTGGTTGCGAGGCTGTCGAATATGCGGACGAGAACCATCTGAAGGTGACGCTGTCGCTGCCGATCCCGGGGCTGAAGGGGACCTACACGGCCCTGCTCAACATTGTCCAGCGTCAGGTGCCCAATCTGCTCGTACTGCAGTTGCAGCGTCAGGGGCGCGGTGGCTCCATCGATGCCACAGCTCAGATCACACTGGCCGATGAGCCAGATGGCACCCTGCTCTCCTACGATGCCAATGCTGAGATGAGCGGCCCGATCGCTGTTGCGAACAATCCTGTGGGGCAGGGGGTGGCCAAGAATTCTCTCAGCACCTTCTTCAAGAACCTGGAAAAGGTGCTGGCTGCCTAGGAGGCTCGGGCCACTTCGCTGCTGTCCCAGCTTGTCTTTCAGCCAGAGAATACTCTAAAGCGTACGTCGTTTCTCTCCTTACTTCTGCTTTTTGCCAGGCAGGCACCTAAGAGACCGGGGATTTTTGGCGCCAGAGGTCTCAGTTGCCCGCCTGGTTTCTTTTCTTCTATTTAATCTTTCTCAGGTAGTGATTTTGAGAGGCAGCTGTGAGCCAGCGCGGAGCATGACTTCTATTCTGCGCGGGGCTGGCCGGTGCCTGGCCGTTCTCTAGCTTCTTGCTCACTGGCGGCCAGGGCCCCCGAGTGGTACTATATTAGTACAACAGCGCAGGAGCGTGGCCCGGGCGAGGGCAGCATGGCGGCTGGTGGGCTGGTGATCTCTGCGGCCTGCGGAGCGGCCCACGCGGTCGCCCTCTTTTTTTTAGCAAATTCCACCTGAGACAAAATACGGTAATTACCTGATGAGATATCCGGGGATTCGGCCTTGACTCTTCAGAGAGAATCGCTAAAATCTCCATAGACCGCCAATGATTTGAGATTTTAGAGATTTCTTCTGTGAGCTGTTGAGGAGAGCATGCAGATTGTCCTGGTAGGCGTTGATCACACTTCGGCGCCGATTCAGTTGCGTGAGCAGCTAGCCTGTGCGACGCGTCAGGTGGCGGCGCTCTTGCGGGCGGTGCGCCAGGTGGCACAGGAGGCGGTGCTGCTATCAACCTGCAACCGTTTCGAACTCTACGCGGTCTGCTCGGAGGAGGAGCACAGTGGGCGCGAGGCTTTGCTCGGGGTGCTCTGCGAACAGCGTGGTGTGGAGCGGGCGTCGCTGGAGCAGCACTGCTACACGTATACCGACCTGGAGGCGGCGCGGCACCTGTTCGGCGTGGCCTGCGGCTTATATTCACTGATCCCGGGGGAGCCGCAGATTCAGGGGCAGGTGGCCGAGGCCCTGGAGTTGGCCCAGGGAGGGAGCTTTGCCGGGCCGGTGCTCTCGGCCCTCTTCCGCGCGGCGCTGGTCACAGGTAAGCGGGCACGTCGCGAAACAGGCATCAGTCGACGGGCGGTCTCGATCAGCCATGCGGCGGTCCAATTGGCGCGCCAGCTCTTTCCGCGTCTCAACGAGGCCTCAGTCTTGCTCGTCGGCTCGGGTCAGATGAGCGAGCTGGCGGCACGTAATTTGTGTGACAACGGAGCGCGCCGCCTCATCATTGTTAATCGCACCGCGGAGCATGCCCGGCAGCTGGTAGAGCAGCTTGGGGAGCGGGCCGCCTTCCGCCCTTTTAGCGAGCTGCCGGAGGTGCTGGTGGAGGCGGATGTCGTCATTACTTCAACCACGGCCCCCCATACGGTGGTCACCGAGGAAATGATGCGGGCGGTTCTGCCGCGGCGGCAGGGGCGCCCGCTGCTTATCATTGATATTGCCTTGCCGCGCGATGTTGATCCGGCGGTGGGAGCGCTGCCCGAGGTTCACCTCTACAATATTGATGATCTGCGCCTGGTAGTCGATGAAGGCATTCGCTTGCGTCTGCAGGAAGTGGCCCAGGTTGAGCGCATCGTCGCCGAGGAGGTCGAGGCTTTTGCGCGCTGGCTCAGCTCGCTGAGCGTGACTGCGACGATCGTCGAGCTGCGCGAGCGCGTGGAGTCCTTCCGTCAGCAGGAGCTGGCGCGCACCTTGCGCCAACTCTCGCCCTCGCTCTCGGAGCGCGAGCTGGCGGCCATCCAGGAGCTGACCACCCGCCTGATGAATAAGGTGCTCCATAAGCCGGTGACGCGCCTCAAGGAGGCCGCCGCTGCCGGGCGTGGCCATGTCTACGCCGAGGCGCTGCGCTATCTCTTTGATTTGGAAGTGGCGACGGATGAACAGACTAGTGATCGGGACACGCGCCAGCAAGCTGGCCCTGGCTCAGACGCAGACAGTGATCGCCAGGCTGCAGCAGCTGTATCGCGAGTTGGAGATCGTCATTGAGCCGATTCATACACACGGGGACCGCGTGACGGAGGCCCCGCTGGCGCGGATTGGCGGTGATGGGGTCTTTGTGACGGAGATCGAGCGCGCCCTGCGGGCGGGGGTGGTCGATCTGGCGGTCCATAGCCTGAAGGATCTGCCAACGGCGCCGCCGGAGGGCCTTCTGGTTCTGGTGCCAGGGCCGCGCGAGGATGTGCGGGATGTACTGGTGCGCCGCCGCGACTTTCTTGGCTCGCCTGCCGAGCCTGGAGTGCGCATAGGGACCTGCAGCCTGCGCCGCGCGGCTCAATTGCGCGCGCTCTATCCGCAGGCGCAGATCCTGCCCTTGCGTGGCAATGTGGATACACGTCTGCGCAAGCTGGAGGCCGGCGACTACGATCTGATTGTGCTGGCCGCGGCGGGCCTGCGCCGTCTCGGTCTCTCTGAGGGGCTGGCGGATCGCCTGGAGTGCTTGCCGGTAGAGACGCTGCTCCCGGCTCCTGGCCAGGGAGCTTTAGCTCTGGAGCTGCGGGCAGATTCGGAGCTGCTGCCACTGCTGGCCCCGCTCAACGATGTGGAGGTGCAGGCGGCCACGAGCGCTGAGCGCGCTTTTATGCGCCATTTGGGGGCCGGCTGCTATCTGCCAGTCGCGGCCTATGCCTGGCTGGCTGACGGACGCCTGCATCTGCGGGCCCTGGTAATCAGCCTGGACGGACGCCGGGCGGTGCGGGTCCAGGGAAGCGTGGCCTGGCATGCCGGGCAGGCTCCGCGCCTGGCGGCTCAGCTGGGAATGATGCTGGCCGAGCAGGCCCTGGCACAGGGGGCCGAGGAGATTATCGCCGAGATCCGCGCTGCCAGCACGGTTTGAGCTGGATGAGGCTCAGGCTACAACAAGCAAGGAGGAGGTGCGCTGATGGTGGCCGTTGAGGATCAGGGGCAGCCCCTGCGCGGGCGGACGATCCTGGTCACGCGCGCTCAGGAGCAGGCCGAGGCGCTCAGCAGCCGTCTGCAGGCTCTTGGGGCGGAAACGCTGTGTTTCCCTGTGATTCGCCTGGTGCCGCCAGACGATTGGGCGCCGCTTGATCGTGCCTTGCAGCGCCTGGCAGCTGGTCGCGAGAATGGACGCACTCCCTATGATTGGCTGGTCTTTACCAGTGTCAACGGGGTGCGTTTCTGTGTTGAGCGCCTGCGAACCCTGGGGCTGGAGCCGTCCCTGCTGAGCACGGGGGGGGCGCGAGTGGCGGCTATTGGACCGGCCACAGCGGCAGCGCTGGCTGAGCATGGCGTGAGTGGGGTGCTGGTGCCCGAGGAGTATGTGGCTGAGCAGGTAGCCGCTGCCTTGCTGGCGGAATGCCAGCGTCAGGGGGTGGCCCCTGCGGGGCAGCGCGTACTGTTAGCCCGTGCCGCCGAGGCCCGGCGTGTGCTGGCCGAGGCTCTGCAGCAGGCCGGCATGCTGGTCGAGGAGGTGCCAGCCTATCGCACCCTGCCGGCGGCTGGCGATGATCCGCGCGGACAGCAGGTGCTGACCTTGATTGAAGCGGGGCGCCTCTCGCTGGCTAGCTTTACCAGCTCATCGACGGTACGCTCTTTTGTGCACTGGCTGGAGCAGGCGATGGGCACGCGAGCAGCCGGAGCCTCGCCCGGTGTCCTCTTAGCCCGTCAAGGCGTGGTGATCGCCTGCATTGGCCCCATTACCGCCGCCACGGCGCGGGCGCTGGGCCTGCAGGTTGCCATCGAAGCCCAGCCTTTTACTATCGAGGGGCTGGTTGCGGCCATCGTAGCCTACTATCGTCAGCAGACCCAGGCTTCTCAGGGACAGGCAGTTCAAGACTCCGCCCGGTGAGACGGGAATGGGCGGCGTCTCCCGGCCCTGTCCTGAAAACGGGTCAGGGAGCGAATCGACAAGAAGTGGATAGCAATACCGAACAAGGTGTGTTAGAGTAGATAGAGAGAAGCTAAGAAGAGAGAAAGGCCATGTCAGGTCAGATGGAAACCGTTGAGCAGACAGTCACAACTCTGCCTGAGCAGGAACCAGCTCGGGCCAAACCGAAGCAGCCTCGTCAGCTTGTACGCTTCGTCTTTTACAAGCTTGATCCCCTGTGGCTGCGCCTGCCTGCCGAGCAGCGGCGCGCGGGCCGCGAGGAGCTGCTGGCCATTTACGACGAATATGCCCAATGCTCACTGATTCGCAGCTATGCTCTCTATGGCTTGCGCTCCGACTGCGATTTTATGCTCTGGCAGGCAACCTACGATCTGGGACATCTGCAGGGTTTGAGTAGCAAGATTCGCCGCAGCGCCATCGGACCTTATTTGCCCGAAGTGCGCTCCTTCCTCTCGATGACCAAGCGTTCGGTCTATGTGGGCAAAGGCCCACGTGGGGCGGCCCATGACCCGCGGCTGGTCATTACGCTCGAAGACAAGCCTTATCTCTTCGTCTATCCTTTTGTGAAGACGCGCCCCTGGTATGCTCTGTCGCTGCAGGAGCGCAAGCGCATGATGGACGAGCATATTCGCATGGGAGTGGCCTATCCCAACATCAAGATCCACACCACCTACTCGTTTGGGTTGGACGATCAGGAATTTGTCGTCGCCTTTGAATCCGACAGCGTGGCTGATTTTCTTGATCTCGTGCAGGAGATGCGCGAGAGCGAGGCCAGCCAGTATACCTTGCGCGACACGCCCATGTTCACCTGCGTTGCGCGCTCCTTGCCGGAGATCCTTGACGACATTGGGGCCTGAGCGCAGGGAGCTGACTGACTGAGGGCCTGGGCGCAGCGCGTTGAGAGCGGTGGGGAGGCCCTGGCTTGCAGGCAGCGTGAATGGAGCGATATAGGGGCAAGATGAGTACGGGTGAGTATGGATCTAAGAAGGAGCTGGCGATGCAAACGGAGCGGCAACAGTCAGGCAAAAAGGCGGGACGAGAATGGTCGCGGGCTCTCTACCGCGAGGCTCAAAGCCTTATGCCCGGGGGGGTCAATAGTCCAGTTCGGGCCTTCCGCGCTGTAGGAGGAGAGCCGATCTTTATCGAGCGTGGTGAGGGGGCCCATCTCTATGATGTGGATGGCAACCACTATCTGGATTACGTTGGCTCCTGGGGGCCGCTGATTTTGGGTCATGCCCATCCTGCGGTAGTCGAGGCGGTGACCCGAGCGGCGCGGCGCGGCTTTAGCTTTGGGGCTCCGACCGAGGCCGAGAATGAGCTGGCTCGTCTGGTAGTGGAAAGCGTCCCATCAGTTGAGCTGGTGCGCTTCGTTAACTCGGGTACGGAAGCCACCATGAGCGCGCTGCGCCTGGCCCGCGCCTATACGGGGCGTTCCAAGGTCATTAAGTTTGATGGCTGCTATCATGGTCATGCCGACCTGCTGCTGGTGCAGGCCGGCTCGGGCGTGGCCACGCTGGGGCTGCCCGGCAGCGCCGGGGTGCCGTCGGAGGCGACGGCTCACACGATCAGCCTGCCCTACAATGATAGTGCAGCCGTTGAGGAAGCCTTTCAGCGCTATCCCGAGGAGATTGCGGCGGTGATCGTTGAGCCGGTGGCGGCCAATATGGGGCTGGTGCTGCCTCAACCTGGCTTTCTAGAGACCCTGCGGCGTCTGACCACGCAGCACGGGGCTGTGTTGATCTTCGATGAGGTAATTACGGGTTTCCGCGTCGCCCTGGGCGGTATGCAGGCACGCACTGGGGTTCTGCCCGATCTGACCTGCTTTGGCAAGATCATTGGCGGCGGTTTGCCGGTGGGAGCCTACGGTGGCAAGCGCGCCATCATGGAGCTGGTCGCTCCCCTGGGACCGGTCTACCAGGCAGGCACTCTTTCCGGCAATCCCCTTGCTATGGCCGCGGGCATCGCGACCCTCAAAGAGCTGCAAAAGCCCGGCTGCTACGAGGAGCTGGAGCGCAAGGGGGCACTGCTAGAGGAGGGCCTGCGTGCGGCAGTGGAGGCCTCCGGGCTGCCGCTGCAGGTGGTGCGCTTTGCCTCGCTCTTCTGCCTCTTCTTCAGTGCCGAGCCGGTGCTCAACTATGCAACGGCCAGGAGAGCCGACACCGAGCGTTATGCGCGCTTCTTCTGGGCCCTCTTGGAGCGTGGCGTCTACTTCCCTCCTTCGCAATTTGAGACCTGTTTCCTCTCGCTGGCGCACAGCGATGCCATGCTGGAGGAGACCTTGCACGCCATTGCCCAGGCGCTGCGAGTCGTGGCCGGGGGGTGATCCCGGCCCCAGCATGCGGCCCTGAACGAGGGCGGCAGGGCCGTAGGGCATGCTGACGCTGATCTGGGGGAAGGGAGGCCCAGCGGGCGAACGCAGGAGAGGGCGAGAAGAAGGGAAGGAAGAAAGTAAGAAAGGCAGGAAGGAAAGGAGCGCGATGGCATGAGTCAGTTCCCTGTCACACGCCTGCGGCGCACGCGCCGGACGGAGCGCTTACGTGGGCTAGTGCGCGAGACCCATCTCGCAGTTGAGCAATTGATCTATCCTCTCTTTATCGCCGAGGGCATCAGCGAGCCGCGTCCGATTGCTTCCATGCCGGGGGTGGTGCAGTGGCCGTTAGAGCAGGTGGCGGGTGAGGCCGAGCGAGTGGCGGCCCTGGGCATCCCCGCTGTCTTGCTCTTTGGCATTCCGGCCACCAAGGATGAGCAAGGCTCGCAGGCTTATCATCCCGAGGGGATCATTCAGCGGGCCATCCAGCGCATCAAGGCGGCGGTACCGGAGCTGCTGGTCGTGACCGACGTTTGCCTCTGCGAGTATACCAGTCACGGCCACTGCGGCGTTATTGCCGGCGGTGAGGTGCAGAACGATCCATCGCTAGAGCTGTTGGCGCGCATGGCCCTCTCGCATGTCGAGGCCGGCGCCGATATCGTGGCTCCTTCGGATATGATGGATGGGCGCGTTGGCGCCATCCGACGTCTCCTCGACGAGCGGGGCTTTGCGCAGACGCCGATCATGGCCTACTCAGCCAAGTATGCCTCTGGCTTCTACGGTCCTTTCCGCGAGGCTGCGGAGTCAGCCCCCCAATTTGGTGACCGTCGCTCTTATCAAATGGACCCGGCCAACGCGCGCGAGGCTCTGCGTGAGGTCGAGCTGGATATCGCCGAGGGGGCTGATATCATTATGGTCAAGCCGGCTCTGGCCTATCTTGACGTCATCCGGCGTGTGCGCGAGCATTACGATTTGCCGCTGGCGGCCTACAATGTCAGCGGCGAGTATGCTATGATCAAGGCGGCGGCCCAGCAAGGATGGCTGGAAGAGCGGCGCATCGTCATGGAGGTTTTGACAGGCATTCGCCGGGCTGGCGCTGACATCATCATCACTTATTTTGCACCCGATGTAGCGCGCTGGCTGCGGGAGGGTTGAGCAAGCCCGGCAGGCGAGACAGGGCGGGACTTCAGATCAGGCGGCAAGGACAGCCTACAGGAGCGGCGAGCGCCCTCGAACGAATGCCTTACCTCCCCGAAAGTCCTATCTCTGTCGGATTGCTGTTGTGACCAGCTCCTGGGCGCCTCTTGAAGGCGGGAGCGTGAGCGGTAGCCGGACCGGGGGAAAGGTGGCCCAGGCCATTTGACAGCAAGCTCAGATGCGATTAGAATGATGCCTGTACCGGTCAGCAATGGCGGGATGGATGAGAAACCCATCCATCCCTCCTTTCTTTATTTTGGCACGATAGCGAGAGACGAGGCGGCTGGCTTGGGGGATAGCTGTTGAGGAGGGCAGCCGCAAGCAGGGGTAGAGTGAAGAAATAAAATGACCGGTTTTTCCTTTCTAATGAATAGGCGGCGTGGGAGAGAGTGGCAGGCGGGAGTGAGAGCAGCGAAGGAAGGCAGCGCACAATCGTTTGTCGTCGTTACCTCAGCGCTTTTCTTCCGTTCTCACCACATGTAGGTATAGCCCCCAGCGCTGCCGGGGCGGCGGGCCCCGACGAGAGGCGGATGAAAGAGCCGGGCGACGCCGGCGTTGCTGCATGAAGAGGGGGACCGCCGCCAGAAGGATGAACAAGGGAGGTCGGAAGGAGCGAGGGAGTTCAGGTAGCGAGGGAAGGAAGAGAGCAGGAGCAGATAAGGTGTGGGGCTGTCAGAAAGGAGCGGGGTCAGCGGTCTTTAGTAAGAAAGGGGAAAGGGTATCTTTTTTTCTCCTGGCGATCTCTCCTCGGCCAAGGCAGAGGAGGGGAAACCGGCTCTTCCCCCATTTTTAGGGTTGTTCTGATATCTTGTTACCAGAAAGGGTTCTGCTCCGTCCTCTTCACAAAAGGGGCCGGAGAAGGAGCCGGCTTCGATGGGGAAGAGCCCCACAGAGGAAGGAACCTGGGAGCCCCGCAGGAGACTCGGCAAGCCCGGTTCTTTCGGAAGGAGCTGTTAAAAGCAGAGTTTAGCTCACTAAAGGGAAGATTCGTGCTATGGTTGGGTTGAACACCAAAAATCGCTCTTATCAGCCCATCGGATCGTATGGAGTCATCGGAGACTGTCATTCAGCTGTGCTGATAGCGCCGGATGGTTCGGTAGACTGGGCCTGCCTGCCCGATTTTGACAGCCCGGCCATTTTCTGTCGGTTGCTGGATGCGAGGCGTGGCGGCTTTTTCCAGGTTGCCCCGACCGATAACACGATTCCTGGAATTCAGCGCTATCTTCGCGATAGCAATGTGCTGCAGACGCGCTTTACAAGCATTGGCGGCGAGATTGTGCTCACTGATTTCATGCCGGTGGAGTCGCTGGAGGCCTGGCCCTACCGCGGCTTGAACAATAACACCTGGTCGTATGAGGACGGCTCGTGCCATAGCCTGGTGCGCATTGTGGAATGCACGCATGGAGAACTGCCGATTACGGTGACCCTGAAGGCGACGCCCAACTATGGAGCGACGACGAGCCAGATCGAGCTGCTGCCCAATGCAACGGGGGCGGTGATCTCGGATGGCCAGCAGCACATTGGGCTGGCGATCATCGGGGCCTATCGGCTGCCGGGCTTCTCCCTGGAGATCGTACCAGACGAGGGGGAGGAACCGGAGAAGCTCCATCCCGCTCTGGTGGTGCAGGTCACGCTGCGTGAGGGCGAGCGGCTGATCTTTGCTATCGGCATGGGGCGCAGCCTGCGCGCGGCACGGAAGCTGGTGGAGCAGGAGCTGCTCCAGCGCGATTTTACCGCGGAGCTGGCCCATACGCTGCATTGCTGGCGGCGCTGGATCTCAGGGATCAACTACGATGGCCCATATGCAGAATGGGTTCGGCGCAGCGCCCTGGTACTGAAGATGATGACCTATGCGCCTACCGGCGCCCTGGTGGCCGCGCCCACAACGTCGCTGCCAGAGGAGATCGGAGGTGTGCGCAACTGGGATTATCGCTTTACCTGGCTGCGCGACGCTTCTTTTACGCTCTATGCCCTGCTGGTCCTGGGCTTTACCGATGAAGCCCGCGCCTTTACCTACTGGCTGCGTCGCCTGTCGTATTCCAATGGCGAGGATCTGCAGGTGATGTATGGCATCCGTGGCGAGCGCGAACTGCCGGAGCAGGAGCTATCACACCTGGAGGGCTATTGTGGCTCACGCCCGGTGCGCATTGGCAACGCCGCTGCCGATCAGAAGCAGATGGATGTCTTCGGCGAGATCCTGGATTGCATCCATCTCTACCGCCGCCGCGGTGGCTTCGAACGCTATGGCGAGAAGCTGGAAGGCCCCCTGTGGGAGATGCTGCGCTCGCTGGTCGACTACGTCTGTGCCCACTGGCATGAGCCGGACCGCGGCATCTGGGAGATGCGCGGCGAGCCTCGCCACTATGTGTATTCCAAGGTCATGTGTTGGGTCGCGCTGGACCGCGGCATCCGCGCCGCTGAGCAGCTCCATCTGGAGGCTGATCTCCTGCGCTGGTACCGCGTGCGCGATCAGATTCGGGCGGATGTGCTGGCCCACGGCTATAATACCGAGATCGGTGCGTTCACCCAATCATATGCAAGCACGGCCCTCGATGCTTCTAATCTGCTCCTGCCGCTGATCGGCTTTATCCCTGCCGACGACCCTCGGATGCGCTCGACGGTCGATCGCATTATGGAGCAGCTCACGGACGAGCATGGCTTTGTCTACCGCTACCTGTCTGAGGATGGCCTGCCCGGCCATGAGGGCACGTTTACGATCTGTACATGCTGGCTGATCGATAATCTGGCGATGCAGGGCCGCCTCGATGAGGCGCGCTCGCTCTTCGAACGCCTGCTGACTTACGGCGGGAACCTCGGTCTCTTCTCCGAGGAGATCGATTCGCACACTCGCATGGCTTTGGGCAATTATCCCCAGGCCTTTACTCATATCGCTCTTATCAATAGCGCTTATAATCTTTATAAGGCAGAACAGCGCCTGGCTGAGCGCGATCGCTGCACGCAGCCGGTGATCGCCGCCATCCAGTTGCAGAAGAAAACCGATGAGTGAGCGCGCAGGCAGGGCAGACGGGCGCTCGATAGCTGGGGGGAGAGAGGGCGAGAGGGAGCTACAGAG
>NZ_JADGIA010000046.1 GCF_019683635.1 Thermogemmatispora sp.
AAAAAGCGGCCAGAGCGGATGCCTGCCGGCTATAACGCCACGCACGACACCGCTCTGGCCCTCTCCCCTCGCATCGCAAAGGGAAGAGCTGCGAGTAGAAAGTAGCTGAGGAAAGCGAGAACGCGCTCAGCCAGGGCGCGCCCTCGCTTAGGAAGAACGCTCCTGATCTTTTGAAAGAAGGCGACGACCCGTATGTCGCTCCTGAGAGGACTGGCGAGCCGGAGACGGAGAAGACCGCTCAGCCATCAGCAACCCCTGACCCTGTCTCTGCTCACCAGGAGCATAGCCCAACTGCTCTAGCGCGTCGGCAAGCTGGCGGTAGATCTCCGCCGCATCGCCGCGCTGGTGGGGCATGCGTCCCAGGCTGGTGGCCGCCTCCGCCAGGCGTAAGAGCACCGCCGGAATATCGCTCTCGGGAATCCCGCCCACCTTCGTCCCGCGGTAATTGCTCAGAATTGCCTGGATGGCCTTCGGTAAACGACGCTCGTCAACGGAGCCGTCGGCCAGACGATAGGGCAGCTTCCAGGTCTCAGGGCGGCTCGGGCTACCCACATAGGCAAAGCAGGCAGCCGGCAACCGATACTTCGGATGGACCAGCTCCGTCGCCTCGGCCTCCAGTGTCAGGGCCGGCGCCGTCTCCGGCAACAGCCGCAGCGGCTCCATCGTGCCCGCCGGAGAGAGCACCGCCGGACGCGGGCGATAGATCCCGTGGATACTCAGCCACCACAGGTCAAGCGGAGGCTCCACAGCCGTCAGCGACGCAAAGACCCGATCCTCCAACCCGCCATGACGCGGATGCGCCGCATAGAGCATCACCCCATCGCTGATAGCGATGCACTTCACATGCTGCTCCTCCGCGTAGCGTTGCGCCTGCTCCAGCGCCCGCTCAACCGCATGGCGGTTCCAGGCCAGCGCTCCCGGGCGCTTCACCTCCACCAGCAGATACTTAATGCCGTGGCGCGTCAGCACCAGATCCGCATACTGCACCTGATGATTGAGGTCGGTCAGCTCCCAATCGAGCACCAGCGTAAAGAGATCCTCTAAGATATTCTCGGCCACCTTCTCCGACGCCTTGCCATAGCGCCCCTGCTCGGCCAGGCGCTGGCGACGGCGCTCCAGAAAAGCCGGCCAGGCGCTGCGAATACGCTCCACACAGCGGCGGTACGAAGCCAGCCGTGTCATCTCGGGCGGGTGAGAGGCTGTGCTCATGGATTGCCCTTCTTTGTGCGCCTTCTTCTATTGTTGGAAACGAATAACAAGACTGGTAGTAACAGTATCTATCGGCTTCTTCCTGTTACACAAGTAAAAAGGACAAGAGAAACCGACCTAGGCCGTCCCGAAGGTCATCCCCAGGCGGCGCAGCCAGCGGCGGTAAGCGATCGCCGTGCGATCCGAGCGCAGATGCAGCTCCGCCTGCAGATCCAGCGGCAGCAATTCGGGGCGCTGCGACTCAATCACACGAATATCCTGCTGCATCACCATGTCCTCGAAGCGACGGATCTCCTCCTCGCTCTGCTCACCATAGTTCAGGGCCACGTACTGCCAGGCGATACAGCGGCGCTCGCTCACCGGCGTCACTGTAAAGAACATCGCGAAGCGCGGCCCTTGCGACGTCTTCACAAAATAAGCTGTCAGCGGGCGCAACACACGGTAGGTATAGGTCACCTCAGCGCCCTGGCCGCTGCCGTCGGGATTCGGCTGCCAGACCGTGATATCGCGCGCCGTAATACCATCCTCGCCTGTCTCCACCGTATAATCATTGATTGCTGCATGGGCCGGATCGCCGAGGAAGCCCGCATGAACATACGGGAAATGCGCCACATCGAGGAAATTCTCGATCGCGCGCGGTCCGCTGGTCTCAATAGAGTACGGACCCGTATGCACCTTACGGAAACTGGCATCATCCCACTCGGGAAAGGCCGGCACCTCATGCTGAGGCGCGCCCAGCGTCACCCAGACCCAGTCGTAGCGCACACAGCTCCGATAGACGCGCGCATGGGCCGTCGCCGGCGGCTTCTGCTCCGGATGGGCCGGGAAGCGCACACAATGCCCCTCCTCATCATAGGTCCAGCCGTGATACGGACAAATCAAACAGGCATCCTCGACACGTCCCAGCGAGAGGCGCGCGCCGCGATGCACACAGAGATCGCGCCAGACATGGACACGCCCGTTGACCTTCCACAGCACCAGGTCCTCATCGAGCAAGCGCGCCGCCACCGGTTGACGCTCAGGTAAAGCCGGCGCATAGGCTACCACATGCCAATCGTTGAGCAAAACGGGATCGTTCAACATAGGGCCGTGCTCGTTGCTCCCTTCTTACCTCACAAGCTAGCTCCTGGCTGCCAGTGACTGATCCAAGGTCCAGGCCAGGGATCAGTCTCCGACTGGCTGGCACGCTTCAGTATACCGGGTGGCCGCAGGCGGCGGCAACTGGCAGCTGACCATCAAGCGGACAGCCAGACGGGCCAAGAAGGTAGCGCCATAAGTACTATTTTCTCCCGTTCAATGGGACTTTTGTCCCGAAAAAAGGGAGTGTACGCTATAATAAGCCCGAGGGGGGCAGGAAGGCGGTTGCGCCAGCGAAGCGCACCACGGTGAGACACAGCGAAGCACAGCATAGCACACAAAGCATGCAATGCAACCATAGGACAGGGTCGAGACGGGCCGATGATTGACTATGCAGGGCAACGACTCGGTAACTACCGTCTGCTCAAGGTGCTTGGCAGCGGCGGCTTTGCCCGCGTCTACCTGGGCGAGCACATCTATCTCAAAACGCCAGCAGCGATCAAGGTGCTCCAGACGCGCCTGACGCAGGATGCCCTCAATCAATTCCTGGCCGAGGCGCGCACGATTGCGCGTCTCTCGCATCCGAACATCATCCGCGTATTGGAATTTGGCATCCAGGACGAGACGCCCTATCTCGTGATGAACTACGCCCCCTACGGCTCACTGCGCCAGCGTCACCCCGCTGGCAGCGTTCTGACGCCGGGGCGAGTGCTCTCCTACGTGCGCCAGATGGCAGCGGCTCTGCAGTATGCGCACGAGCGCCAAATTATCCATCGCGATGTCAAACCCGAGAATATGTTGCTCGGCGACAATTTCGTGCTGCTGCTGAGCGACTTTGGCATTGCCATGCGCGCCCCAGGAGCCGGCGTGACGCGCACGCCCTACGCGCCGCCCAATGCCGCCGGCACGACAACCTATATGGCACCGGAGCAGATCGACGGAGCACCAACTCCGGCTAGCGACCAGTATGCCCTGGGCGTGGTCGTCTACGAGTGGCTGTGCGGCAGCCCTCCTTTTGTCGGCGGGGAGATGCTGGTCGCCCTGCAGCACCTACAGTCCTCTCCGCCGCCGCTGCGTGAGAAGCAGCCCGCCATCTCGCCGGCCATTGAGATGGTGGTCCTTAAGGCTCTGGCCAAAGACCCGCGCGAGCGCTTTGCCAGCGTCGCCGACTTTGCCCGCGCCCTGGAAGCTGCCTTCGCTCAGGCCGCCGATGAGCCGACCGTTGAGGTCCCGGCTGCCCGGCTGGCGGTTGCCGCTCCCGCTGTACCAGATGTACCAGAGGCGGAGGCATGGCGTCCAGGCAGGCCGCTGCTCTTACCCGCGCGCCTGGCCCCGGCAACTGAGACGGGACGCCAGCCAGCTCAGCCCGCCGCTCTGGTGGCGCGCGCCGAACGCCCGGAGAGCGCAGAGTCATCTGCCGATGCGCTCTCCGTCGACTCAGCTGAGGCGGCCCCAGCAGCGCCGTCCTCCACTGGCGCCGAAGCCGACACCGCCAGGATCAACGGCAGCAGGCCGCGCTCAGCGCCGCTCGCGCTCCCGGCGGCGCCCGTGACTCCCGCGCCACCCTCTCAGCTGCCACGGCGCTGGCTCCGCTGGCTGCGTCCAGCCCTGGAGGCCCTGCCCCTGGGGAGGCCGGTAACCCCCGCACAGCCACTCTCGCGCCGCCAGGCCCTGGTCAGAATCGGGGCCCTGGCCCTGCTCAGCGCCGCTACCTGCGATCTCGCTGTGTCCACCCTGGAGGAACAGCTGACCTTGCTGCGCGGCTTGGGCCAGCATCCGGCTCCGGCCTCTCAGCCGCGTCCCACGGCCACCGCGCAGGCCAGGCCATCCCCCTCGCCTGCGGAGCGCCCGGCCAGCCCAACGCCACAGGCCCAGGCGACCGCTCAGGCCCTCATCATGGGCATTAACAGCCGCCCTGCCCTGGCCTCCTGGGGCGTGCGCCAGCTCGATCTCTTTATCCGCGCCGCTGACAATACGCTCTGGCATCGCCATTTCGACGGGCGCTGGCACAACTGGGAGCGGCTCAATGGCTCGCTGGCCTTCGATCCCGTGGCCGTAGCCTGGGGCCCTGAGCGCTTTGATCTCTTTGTGCGCGGCGTCGACAATAGCCTGCTGCATTGCTGGTTTGATGGTTCCTGGCACGACTGGGAGAGCCTGGGCGGCTCGCTGACCTCCAATCCGGCAGTGGCCTCCTGGGGAGCCGGACGCCTGGATGTCTTCGCCCGTGGTGGCGATAACGCCCTCTGGCATAAGTGGTACGACGGCCTCTGGCATGACTGGGAGTCGCTGGGCGGCGTCATCACCTCGGCCCCGGCAGCCGTCTCCTGGGGCCCGGGCCGCCTGGATGTCTTCGCCCGCGGTGGCGATAATGCCCTCTGGCACCGCGCCTTTGACAGCAGCTGGGGCCCGTGGGAGTCCCTCGGCGGCAGCTTCATCTACGATCCAACCGTGGCCTCGTGGGGCAGCCACCGCCTGGATGTCTTCGCCTGCTCGCCCGCCGGCTCACTCCTGCACCTGGCCTACGACGGCAGCTGGCACTCCTGGGAATCGTTCGGCGGACATCTGGTCTCGTCGCCGACCGCCATCTCCTGGGGACCCGCCTATATCGATGTATTCGCGCGCACTGATACGAATGCTCTGCAGCACCTGTGGTTTGATGGTAGCTGGCACCCCTGGACGCTGCTCAACTGAGCCAGGCCATCACACTGCTTCTTCCTGCTTGACGTGCCATCCCTGATAGTCTATCCTGGAGCGTGTCCCTGTGGGTTGGCCCTATGCAAGAGGGAAGGACTGTCGCCTGCCGCGCCCACGAGAGCCTGATCATGAAATGATCCACATGTCGATGAGGTGTACGTGTTTGCCTGCTGCGCCGACGCAGACCAGCAGTGTGAGGGCGATCGACAGCGCTGAGTAGCTCCCCTGCCGACTGCTGACTTGCCTGCCCTGGATGCGCCTGGCCTCACCGTTCGCTGGAGTTCAGAGAAAGGACGGAACAGAAACGCAATGGCTACCTCTGATCACCCTGCCCCCTCTCCCGAGCCTACAGCCCAGAGTCAGTATACGATCGATGCTGAGGATGCTGCCGAGACATCGCGCCTGATGATGCAGGACCAGCTGCTGACGCAGGCGATGGGGGGCCTGCTGCCCGAGTTGACAGCAGAGGAACTCAGCAGCGTGCGCCGGGTCCTGGATATCGGCTGCGGCCCCGGTGGCTGGGCCCTGGCGCTGGCGGCTGCCTATCCCTCGATGGAGATCGTCGGCTTTGATATCAGTGAGACGATGATCCGCTACGCCTTTGCTCAGGCACGCGTGCGCGGCCTGACGAACGTCTCTTTCGAAGTAATGGATGCTCGCCAGCCTCTGGCCTTTCACGATGCCTCATTCGATCTGATCAATGCCCGCTGGATCTTCGCCTTTATGGATCAAGAGAGCTGGCGGTCACTGATCGCTGAGTGCTGGCGCCTGCTGCGCCCTGGCGGGCTGCTGCGTCTCTCGGAGCCTGAGCTGACGGTGACGAATAGCCCGGCATTTCAGGCCATGATGGGCCACCTCTACACGGCCCTGGCTCGCCTGAAGCGTACCTTCTCGGTCGATGGCCATACCAGCGGCGTGCCCTATATGCTCGGCAAGCTCCTGTCGGAGGCCGGCTTTGTGGCTATCCGCAAGACGCCGTATGTAGTCGATGGCTCCTATGGCAGCGAGATGTATGCTATCAGCGTGAAAGATGCGGAAGTGGCTTTCGCTCTGACAAAGCCATTCTTGCTGCATTTCGCCTCTCTGAGCGAAGCCGAGTTTGATGCCCTCTATGAACGGATGCTGTTGGAGATGCTGAGCGAGGACCATGTCGGCCTCTGCTATGCGCTGACCATCTGTGGGCGCAAACCCAGCTAGAGACCGGGGTGCCTGCCGGCAGTGGCCGCAAGCTGAGAGCTGCCAGCCGGACGGAACGGACTCCCGCGCTGGCGCTGGCGGCTCTGATTCGGTTTGACACGGTAGAGAGACATTGCTGCAGAACATTGGAGGATCAGGCTATGGCTGAAATGAAGATTCTGGCCGTTGAAACCCGTGACAAGGATCAAATCATCGATATCACCGATACAATCGAGCAGCATGTGCGCAGTGTGCAGCAAGATAACGGTCTGTGTACCATCTTTGTGCCGCATACAACCTGTGCGGTGGCGGCGATGGACCTTGACCCGGGCACCGACCTCGATTTTCTAGAGGCCCTGCGCCGTCTGCTTCCGCCGATCCGCTACCGGCATCCGCACGATCCGTCCCATGCGCCCGATCATATTCTGTCGACGCTGATCGGGCCATCGCTCGTGGTACCCTACGCCCGAGGCCGCCTGCTGCTGGGCACCTGGCAGCGCGTTGTGCTGGTTGAGTTGGATGGACCACGGCGCCGCACACTGCACCTGACTTGCTCCAATTAGTTGGCTGTCTTCCTGAAGATGGCTCGCAGGAGGCTGGCTTCACTTCAGCCTCCTGACCCTGGCCTTGACCCGTTGCGCTCCTCTCGCCGCGCTGATCGCCGCTCACCGGGAGGCTGTCCTAAGAAGCAGCCTCTCTTGCCAGAAAGATATTGATGTGTTATGCTCTCTAACGAAATCGATTTGTTCAATATAATCTGGCCTTCATTCTGTTTCCATTATAGTCTGTTGCGGAATGCGTCCCTGGACAAGCCTGGTAAGCGCTCCTGAACAAGGGGGTGCCTATGAGTATCGAGATCAAATGTGCAGAGTTGCTTGGCCGGCGTGTCGGCCACTACCAGCTGGTCGGGGTCCTGGGGGGCGGTGGCTTCGCCTGCGTCTACCGTGGCCAGTGGGGAGCAGGTCAGGAGGTAGCGCTCAAGATCAGCCGGCGCTCGCTGGATTCGCCAGAGAGTCGCTCGGACTTCGAGCGCGAGGTGCGTATCGTTTCGCGTCTCAATCATCCCAACATTATCAGGCTTCTCGACTATGGCATCTATGAGGTGGAGCTGCACGGCCAGCAGCTGGCCCTGCCCTACCTGGTGATGCCACTGGCCCCCGGTGGCAGCCTGCGTCAACTCGTCCCCCGTGGTCAGCGCCTCCCGCTGGAGCAGGTGGTGACCTATGTCCAGCAGGTGGCCGCGGCTCTGCAGTACGCTCACGACTTCCGCGAGCCTGATGGACGGGCGAACGCTATTCTGCACCTTGACGTCAAGCCGGCGAATATGCTCGTCGGGGAGCGTGGGCAGATCTGGCTGAGCGATTTTGGTATTGCCATCATCGGACATAAGACGCTGCGAGCCGCTGATCCGCAAGCGGCTTCTCAGATGCTGCTTGCAGAGGAAGAGGTATGGGGCTCGCCCGAATACATGGCGCCCGAGCGATTTGATGGCCAGCGCCGCCGCGCCAGCGATCAGTATGCCCTGGCTGTGACCTGCTACGAATGGCTGGCCGGCGCTCCTCCCTTCAGCAGCAGTGCTCCCGATCTGCTGGCTCGCCAGCAAGAACTGATGCGCCTCCAGCGGACGCAGCCACCGCCGTCGTTGACAGCTCGCTTTGGCGATATTCCCCCGGCGGTTGAGGCTGTGATCTTTAAGGCCCTGGCCAAGGAACCCGATCTACGCTATCCATCGGTCAAGGCGTTCGCCGAGGCCCTGGAGCAGGCTGCCGCGCAGAGCCGCCCGTCGCAATCCAGGCCCACGTCTATGCCCAGGCCCACGCCTGTCTCTCCATCCTCACCTCCCTCTTCTCCGCCGCACACACCTCCTGCGACGCCCGGTCCTATACCGGCCTCAACGCCTGTCTCACCATCGCCAGCGATCTTCCTCAGAGGCCCGTCCTCCCTCCCGGGCGCCAGCGCTGTCTCGGGCACGCTCCCCGCCTTCTCTGCTGGCTTCCTCAAGGGACCCGCCTTCTCGCTGGTGCCTCCGGCGGTCAAGCCTGTGCATTTCTTCAGCGGTCATCGCTCTTTCCTTCTTCTGCCTGATTTCAGGCTATTCCGCTTTGTCCATTGTCTGCTCATCATTCTGGCCGGACTGCTTCTACTGGTCGCGCTGCCGAAACTATGGCCTCTGATTCTGCTTTCCATTCCTCTGCTGGTCGCTCTCTTTTATCTGGCGATTAGTCGTCGTAAGCCCCTGGCAATGCAGTTACTGGCCTTGCCTGTAGCTCTCTATTATGCTGTGAGTTGTGGGCAGCTCTGTATGTGGCTGATCGCGCGACTCTGGCCCGGGCTGCCGCTGCTCTCCCTGGTGGCGCTGCTGCCGGCCCTGGCCGCCTGCTGTGCCGCGCTCTATAGCATCCACCGCTATGGAGTGCAACGCCTGCGCTGGTGATGGGTGGGCGCGGGCTGGCCGGGCAAGTCATGGCCAGCGCTCGCGCTGATCCGCACTCTGGTCTAGGTAAAGATACGCAAATTTATCGCTTAGATGGCGTTCTCCCGTTAGAAAAACAGGCGTCAGTTGTCAACGGTAAGAGAGGAGCAGGAGAGTTATGCCCTATAGCCAGCCTTGGAATAGCCGCCAGCCAGGCTGTCTTATCCTGTTGCTGGACCAGTCGGGATCGATGGATGAACCGTTTGGTCTGCAGCAGGCCGGTGGTGGAAGACGCAAATGTGAGATGTTGGCGACCGTCGTCAACGGTTTCCTCAACGAGCTGATCACGGCCAACACGGTCATTGACAAGAATGGCATGCCCGAGGTGCGTCCGCGCGCGGAGGTGGCCATCCTTGGGTACAGCGGAACAAGTGTGACTTCGGCCCTCAAAGGTGGGCTGGGGCGTAAGGAGTTTGTGACGCTGGGTGAGCTGCAAGATCAGCCTCTGGCGGTGGAGCGGCGCAAGAAGCGCGAGCTAGATGAAACGGGGGCCGTCTACGAGGTCGAGGTCTCCTTCCCGATCTGGGTGAAGCCGGTCGCCGGGCAGGGAACGCCGATGTGCGCGGCTCTGCGGCGCGCAGCCGAGCTGGCTCAACGCTGGGCGGCGGCCAATCCTCAGAGCTATCCGCCGGTGGTGATCAATGTGACCGATGGCATGTCCACCGATGGAGATCCGACCGCCATCGCTCAGGATCTCTGTCGCGTGGCCACTGCTGACGGTCAAGCCCTCCTGTTTACTGTCCACCTGACGAATCTCAACAGCGCTCCGGTGGAGTATCCGGCCACGGAGAGCGAGCTGCCTAACGATCCCTATGCGCAGTTGCTCTTTCGCATTACCAGCCCGGTGCCTGAGACCAGCCTGGCACAGCTCTCAGCGATGCTGCATCGTGATCTCAGCCCGGGGGCGCGCGGCCTGATCTTCAACGGCGACGCCGTCTCGGTGCGTCTGATGTTCAATTTCGCCAGTATTCCGGCGACCCAGCTCCTCGATCCGAATCGCTGAAGAGCCAGGCTCTGGGTGACGAGCTGGCAAGCTGACAGAGATGAACTCTCTGCGCCATGCCCGTGGGGAGCCGAGGAGGCGATCGCTGATGTTTGCCGAGATCTCGATTCTGGAATACTGGAAGTCGGAGCACGACCTCGATACGCTGGAAGACGCCTGTGCTTGCGATGCGGGGCGCGGACTCTTCGCTGTGGCCGATGGCGCCGGGACGACGCTCTTTGCGCGCCAGTGGGCTGTGACGCTGGTGGAACTCTTCGTGTCCTGCCCGTTGTTGAGCGCCGACCCGTTCGAGCTGGACTGGTGGCTCGGCCAGGCCCGGGCGCGCTACGCGGAGGGGCTGCCTGCGCCCGAGCAGCTGCCGCCGGAGGTGCGCCAGAAATGGCAGCGCGAGGGCAGTCAGGCGACGCTGGCGGCGCTGCGGGTTGTCGAGTCGGAGCCGGAGTATGCGCTGGTCAAGCTGCTGGCGATCGGCGATAGCTGCCTGCTCTGGCGCCCGGCGGGCAGCGAGGTGGTGGAGTCCTTCCCGCTGCGTTCTCCGGCTGAGTTCTCCAAGCCGCCGCTCTGTCTGCCTTCGCAGGCGGCTCTCTTCCGACGCTCTTTTCATCGCCTGCAGGAGCAGTGGCTGAGGCTCAGGCCAGACGATTGCCTTATGCTGGCCACTGATGCGCTGGCGCGCTGGATTCTGGCCGGCGGCGATGGCAGTCTGACCCCCGGTCAGTGCTTTGAGCTGGTGGCCCGGCAGGTGCCATCTTCGTGGGAGACCTTCGTCGAGGAGGGCCGCGCGCTGCGAGGGCTGGCCGATGACGATTGCACTGCGCTGGTTCTGACCTGCCGCCGTACGCTGAGCGAGCGCGCTATTCTGCTGGGGGCAACGCAGTCGTATCAGGTGGCACTGCAGCAGGAGCGCCGACGCGCCTTTGAGGAGGCGCGCCGCGCGGGAGATCGTCGGCGGATGGCCGTGCTCTACGGCGATGGAACCGCTTTCCGGGAGCAGGGTCTGGTCATCCCTGGCGAGATCGAGCAGGCGCGCTGTGTGGCCGAGGCGCTCGATGAGCTGCTCTGGCAGCTACGTCCGCTGCTCAATCGCGCCGATGTGGCTAAGCAGGCGGCCCAGCTCTGGCAGCGCTATGCCCCGCTGCTGGCTGCCGAGCCGTGCGCCGCCTCGCTGCGACGGACGCTGGCGGCGCTGGGCGTGCCCGGGGTCGAGGTTGGGAGCGGTGACAGCCAGGAGGCTCAGCCGGAGAAGAGGCCTGCCCAGGGAGAAAGGACGGAATAGCGCCTATGCCGGGACGTCTGGCCTTCGATGAGGCGATGCAGTTTCCGCGCAGTCGCCTGCTGGTGCCTGACCCTGAGCTGCGCGAGGGCCGGGTCGAGATGATTGAGATCAAGACCCGCCGGGGCCTGATCCAACGTCCCTGGGGCCTGGAGGGGGGCTTTGCTATTGTCTACAAGTTTCGCACGCGCAGCGGGCAGACGCGCGCTTTGCGTTGCTTTCATGTAGACATGAAGCCCGACACCGAGGAACGCTATCGCCAGATCGCCAATTATTTCGCCGCGCAGACGGCGCTGCGGGCGGCGACGGTGCCTTTCACCTACTATCGTGAGGGGGTTGTGGTGAAAGAGCAGGGCCGCGACGAGGTCTGTCCGCTGATTGCGATGGAGTGGGTGGAGGGGCGGACCCTCTGCGAGGCGGTCCATCTCTATTGCAGCCAGGGCAACCGTGTGGCGCTCAGGGAGCTGAGCCAGCGCTGGCAGAAGCTGGTTCTGACCATGCGCGAGGCACGCATGGCGCATGGTGACCTGGCCGGCAGCAATGTGCTGGTGCGCGAGGATGGGCGCCTGGTGCTGGTCGACTACGACGGTGTCTATATTCCGCCGCTGGCCGGCTATCCACCGGTGCTGGCCGGGCAAGAGGACTACCAGCATCCTCAGATGCGCCAGCGCCCTTTCAATGAAGAGACCGACGCTTTCTCTGCTCTGGTAATTACTACGGCCCTGAGCGCTCTGGCCTGCGATCCCACGCTCTGGCGACGCTATGCCCGCCTCGATGAGCGTGGCAATCCACCCGAGTCTCTGCTCTTTATCGCTGAGGACTTCGCCGATCCCCAGAACTCGCGCCTCTTCCAGGAGTTGCTGAGTGCGCGCGATCCGTTTGTGCGCCAGCTTGCCCAGGAGCTGCGGGCGGCCTGTGGGCAGCCGGTCGCTCAGGTGCACTTTCCGTTTGCCCTGCTCGATCCCGACTATGAGCGCAGGGAAGCCCTCAAAAAGCTGCAAGAGGCCATCGCGAGCGACGACGATGAGGCGATCGCCCGCGCCTGGCAGCCGCTGCTGGAAGGCTATGGGCCGGCTCAGCTTGAGCGGCCACGGGTGGAGCTGGCCCGCCGGCGCCTGGCCGCCCGGCAGCGCTTTCGCGACGCGCTCCACAGTCGCACCTGCTCGCTGAAAGCGATTCTGGCCAGCTACGATACCGTCCTCGATGACTCGCGCACCCTCACGCCTGGCGAGCGCTGCCTGCTCGCAGAGGGAGAGCGTTTTCTGCAGGCCCTGGCCGAGCAGGATGATGAGACCCTGCTTGAGGCCGCCGGCGCGCTCAGTCAATACTATGGGCTGGCGCTGCTCTCCGCGGAGGAACAGGCCCAGTTGCAGGCCGCCCGTCAGCGTCAGCAGGCACGGCGGGCCTGGAAGGAGGCGCGCCAGTCGAAGGAGATCGCGGCGGTCGTCCGGGCCTACGCTCAGCTGCAGCAGGCCGGCCTCTCGCTGCCGCCAGAAGAAGAGCGGCTAGGCACGCTGGCGACGCGTTTCTGGGCGCTGGCGACCGATCCCGCCGCCGATGACGACGCTCTGCTTGAGGCTTACGAGGCCATTGCTCTGTCACCTCTGGCCGCAGAGCTGCAGATGAGCGCCGAGCAGCAACAGCGGGCGGAGCTGGCCGAGCGCCGCCTGGCCGCCCTGGCCCGCCTGCGTATGGCCCTGCGCAGTCGCCGTCTGCGAGCGGTGGCCGAGGCTGACGATCCGCTGTTGGAAGAGAGCACGGCCCTGACGCCCGCAGAGCGGGAACGGCTGGAGCTGGCACGCCGCTTCTGCGCAGCGCTGGATGCCGACGACGATGCTACGCTCGTCATGCTGGGCGAGCAACTGGAAGAGGAAGCTGCCACGAGTACGGGCCTCTTGCTCACGGCTGAGGAGCGCCAGCGGCTGGAGCTGGCGCGCGAACGCTGGCGGGTCTATCAGCGCTTCCTGTCTGCGTTGCATTCGCGGCAGCCTCGGCTGATCGCCGCCGCCGCTCATCCGCTGCTCGCCGCGAGGCAGCTCAGCGCCGACGAGCGGACGCTGTTGGAGCTGGCTCAGGAGTTCGTGGCTGCCTACGAGGATGATCGCCGTCTGGTCGCCTTCTATGAACACCTGCAGACTACCAGGCAGGGCACCTTTTTCCTCTTCACGCCCGAGGAGCAGCGGCGTCTTGACGATGTCTGGGAGCAAGAACAGCGCTGGCGGCTCTTTGAGCAGGCGCTGATAACGGCCCCGGAGGTGCCTGGCGAGGAGGGACCGCGGCGGTTGCTGGCGGCCTATAACGCGCTGCCGTCGGCTTCCCTGGAGCGCCTGACAGGGGTCCAAGAGCTGCGTCTGAATGAGGCGCGGCGGGCCTTGGAGCTGGTCCATCTGCTGAAGCAGGAGGCCAGCGATGAGCAGCTAGTTGCGGCCTATACGCCGGCGCTGCTGGAGACATTTCCTGCTCTGCTGGACGAGGCCCAGCGTCGGCGTGTGGAGAGCGCCTTGCTCTTACAGGAGTTGCAGCGGGCCTGGCGCGCCTGCGATTACCGGCGCATGCTGCTGATCGCCCGGACTATCCCACTGTCACAGGCTCTGGAGCGCTATCGCCTGCAGCTGCAGGTCGCCGCCCGGCGTCTGGCGGAGATGCTGCAACCGCCAGACGTACAGCTAGCCCTGCGTCCGGCCCTCGATGGCAATCGTCTGATCGTCTCCTGGCGCTGGACCACCGACCCCTTGCTGCGCCATGTCCTGATCTGCTGGCAGACGCAGGCGCTGCCGCCTCTACCGCAGCCGCTCTACCCGGGTCAATTAGAGCAATTAGGTCACTATCGGATCGTGAGCCATCCTGAGCCAGCCGGCCAGGGGACGGCCTCGCTCAACCTGGCGGTCGGCTCCTGCACTCTGCTCCATGTGGTCGTCTGTGCCCTTCTTCCCGCGGACTGGGGGCAGAGTGCGAACGGCAGGTTCGTGGAGCAGGATGGGCGCCTACCAGATTGGCAGGCTGCAGACAGACCCTGGTGGCTGGGGCGCTCCCTCTGCGCTTCGCTGGCGCTCGGAAGCGAGGTGGCTCTCAGTTGACCGAGTGAGCAGAGCAAGGCGCTGGCGCTGACGATCCGGCCTGCGCTGGTCCTGGGCTGGCTCTGGCTGCAGCGTGGCGTGAGCGCGCATCAAGCCCATTCTTGTGAGACGGAGCAGTATCATATGAGCTTGAGGCAGATTCTGCGAGAGGCAGGAAGCTTTCTCGGAGGACAGTTGAGCACGCTGCTCTATCACGGGCGCAGCGTCCTCTGCCCCTCGTGCTGCGAGCGTATCTATCCCGGGGCCTGCGCGATTGTCAGCCTCCCGGAACTCCAGTCGCAGTCGCTTGCCACCCTCGTCCCACTCCGGGAGCCGCCACGCGGCCTGCGGCGCTTCTTCTCTATTCTCTTCCCCACCTCGCTGATGGGCGAGCAGTTCACCAGGAAGCAGGCGGTACGCATCTGTCCACACTGTCAATATCCCCTGCCCTACAATATCGAGCGCACGCGCCAGGTGACTATCGCCATCATTGGCGATGTCAGCTCGGGCAAGAGCGTCTACATCGCCGTACTCCTGCGTTTGCTGGAGCAGGGGGCCTTTCTCCCCCGTGACCTGCCAGCCAAGCTGCCCTGTCTGACGCCCGAAGCCCGCGAGCGCTACGAGCGCGACTACGGCAAGCCGCTCTTTGTCGACCGGATGGTGCCGCGGGGCACGCCGCGCGCTATCGATACCACTCATCAACCCATCATTTATGAGATTGGCATGCGTCTGGAGCCGGATCTGCCTCCCACGCGCTTTAATCTGGTCATCTATGATACCTCGGGAGAGGATTATGTCATTCAGGCCAGGCAGGTCCAGTATGCGCCCTACGTGCTCAATGCCGACGCTATCATCTTTATGCTCGATCCGGTAGCCATTCCTGCGGTGCGCGCCAGTCTGCCGAACGATCCCCATTTTCGCTACGGCCACAACCTGGCCTTGGGGCATCCACTCGATAGCTTTTCGAAGATCGTTCAGCCGCTGGTCCAGGCTCGGGCGCGGAGGCCGCGCCCCCTGGCGATCACGCTCTCCAAAGCGGACCTGCTCAAGAAGCTGCGGCCTGTTGGCCAGCAATATGGCTTTCTCAAGCGTGCACCGGACTACAGCGGCGGTCTTGACCTGAATGATCTGGCCAGCGTCGATCAGGAAGTGCGGCAATTGCTCTATGAATACGATCTAGGGCGCTTCCTGGCGACAGTCGAGTTTTATCAGGGGCAGCTCTTTGCTCCTGTCTGCTATACTGCGGTCTCGGCCCTTGGCTATACCCCGGACGAGCAAGGAAGCATTCCGACGGTCAGTCCCTGGCGTTGTCTTGATCCTTTTCTCTGGGTGCTGCACGAGCTGGGCCTGCTTCCGGCCCGTGCCAGGAGCGCAAGCGGCCTCGGCCCCGCCCTTCACGGCAGCGCGACGGTCCAGACTCCAGCCTATCCGCCGCCCCCGGCTTACCCCGCAGCTCCAGCCTCTCCCTGGCAGGGCGCTCAGCCCGGGCAGCGTCTCAACTGGCCGTGAGCGCAGGGGGGCGGGCAAGTGGGAGTGGTAGGCGGACCGCACAGCAAGGCGAGGCAAGGCAAGCGGACAAGGCAGCGCCGTCCCATCAAGCACGGAGGAGCGGACGATGAACCAGCAAGCAGCGAGTTTGCAACCGATTGAGCAGCTCTGGTATACCTGGTCTGATCGGGGCCTGGAGAGTGCCCTCGCCGCCGGCTATCGCGTGCGGGCCTGCTCGCCGGGGTTGAGCAGCGAGGGACGCCTGGAGCAGCTGCGACCCTATCTCAGATATCAGTTGCCAGCCGATACGAACCTGACCAGCCTCAAGATCGAGGAGGCGCCGCGGGCGCTGGCGCTCATTCAGAGCGGCAATGAGCGCCTGCTGCTCCACAAAGTCTATGTGGGACGCGACGGAGCCGGGCGCCCCGGCAACTATTTTGTCCATCTGCTGGCTGGCCTGGAGCCCACCTTCAGCGCCGACCGCGCCATTTGCCTCTGGCGTTATCACGATGACCTGCTCTGGCAAACCAGCGATGACCCCCGACACGGGATCACGCTCCCGGCGATCCCGCGCAGCGAGTTGGAGCAGCGTCTGCGGGCGCGCTGGCGACTGGCTTACGGACCCGGCGTCGCGCCGCGCGGACCCGAGTTTATCCTGCTGAGCGAGAGTGAGCGCAGCGCGGCCCTGGAGTTCTTGCCCTGGCTGCTGCTGGCCTTCTTCGACCAGCAAGAGCGCTACGATAGCGCCCAGGCCCAGCGCGAGGCGGCGAAAGCTGCCTCCCAGCTCAGGCGCGGCGGTAGAGAGGCCCTGGCTGGCGAGGGCCAGACTGAGGCTGGCATCCCTCCCATCTATCTGATCGCCACTCCCGACCAGGCCGCCTGGCTGGTATGGGCCTTGATGCAGCTCCTGCCGCCCGCTCTGGGCCGGCGACTGACCTTCAGCACCTATGAGGAGAGCAGCGACCTGAGCGATTCGCGCGTCATCCGACAGGCGTTTGCCCTGGTGACCACCTGTCCGGGGCGGCCAGAGCAGGCGGCTAACTGCTTGAGTGAGCGCCTCTATCGCGAAGCCTGGACTTTCAATCTCTTTGCTGGCCTGCCTGCTTCGCCTTCTCTGCGCGAGCTGCCAGAGGCCCGAGATTTTGTCGAGCTGGCCTATGCCGCCTTCCGTGGGGGTGATCTGCGCTCAGTTGAGCAACTCCATCGCGATCTGGAAGGGGGCGTCACCGATGTCCACAGTTTCTTGCAGGAATATCGACGTTGGAGAAGCAATCAAGGCTCATTGACGCTTGACAAGATCGCCGAGATTACCCGCTATCATCCCCTGGACTGGTCTCAGCTCATGGTGCGCCGCCAGGTGTTGCAGCGGCTCTGTGATGATCACCAGGGCGAGGCACTGCTTGATCAGATACTGGCTGATTTGCGCGCACTGGCAGAGCGGCGCCGGCAGGAGGCCCGGCTTGATCAGGCCCTGGTGAGCTTCGAGAATGAGGCGCGCGATCTCTGGCGAAGTACCAGGCTCTCGGCGGCGACGCGCGTACGCCTGCTGCTGGCGCTCGATGCCCTGGGAATGGAGCGCAGTCTGCTAGGGGAGGCGGTCAGAGGCGTGCTCGATGATCCGCTGGCCCATAGCGTCCTGCGGGAGAGGCCGGGCCGCTGTAGCGGGGTACTGGCCTGTGCGGCCCGCGCCCTCTCCAGGAGCGAAGCGGAGCGCTATCGCGAGGTGGTCGGTGAGCTGCTGACGGGGTACCGCAACTGGGAAGATTGTCGCTCCTTGCTGCGGCTGGTCCTCGTCCTGCCGGGCGCCTGGCGGGGCCAGTGCTTGCACCTCTTCCGGCGTGTGCTGACGGACCCGGTGGCGGCCAGCGGCGGGGGGCCGTTGCCGCTCGCCGAAGGCGACTGGAGTCAGCTGCTGTTGCTCTTGAACCAGGCTTCCAGCGCAGACGAGCGTGATGAGGTACTCGATCTGGCGGCGGTGTTACTGAGAGACCAGAGGGCGCCGGCTTTCCGCTTGCTGACCCTCTGCTGCCAGCTCAGTCCTCTGCCCACCGAGAGCGAGATGCAGGAGCTGCTGCGGGATTCGGCCCTGTTCAGAGAGTTGGGCGAGCTAGAGCTGTGGCGAATGATGCGGAGCTATCGCCTGGAGCGCCTTCGCTACTACGCCGGAGAGCTGCAGCAGCAGGCCGCTCTCTACCTGCAGACACGTTTGCCGTCGCTGGAAGCCCTCTGCCTGCGCCTCTTGCATCTCTTCTCGTGCTCTTCTGATGTTCCGAGGAAGGAGCTACTGTCACTGCTCTTCTCTTATGCCTCCGATGCTCTGCGCGAGCGCCTGCTGCTGATCTGGCCGGCGACAGAGGTCGAGGCCGTGGCCGACCTGATACGGAACTGCGCCAGCAAAGGCGATCCCTTTTTCTTGCGCACGCGCCTGGGCCTGTTCTTCTATCACCAGGCCGTCTGTCAGGTGCTGACGCGCGAGGAGAAGCGGCGGTTACTGGCCACCTGGCTGGAACGTCAGCTAGATCCTCTCGATCTGCAAGCGCTACTGGCCTATAGCGAGCTGACGCCTGATGAGCGCGCCTGGCTGCTGGAGCGCTATGGTCCTCTCTATCTCTCGCATCCTGACTATGCCCGGTGCTGGCAGCTGGCTAACCTGGCCCAGCTCTATCTGCTGAGCCTCGGGCCTGCAGACCTGCGAAGGCCGGAGACGAAGAGGCTCCTTGAGACGCTGGCCACTCCCAAGGTGGTGCTTCCCTCGCTCCTGATCTCTTTGTCCTGGAGCTGGCTGCGTGTCGCCACCGCTCTGGAAAAGCGTCAGGTGGATCCATATCTCGACAAGGCTCTGGGTTATCTCAAGCGCGCGCTTGATCCCGCGCGCTATGCCGCGCTTTATAAAGAGCTGTTGAGCGCGCTGAAGCTTTCAAAGGGTCTGAAGAAGAAAAAGGTAAGCGATGAAGCTGATCTGTCTATTCTGGGTCCGCTGAAGCCCGAGGGTCTGCCCAAGCGGCGCTCCGTTGGCCTTCCTTTGTTGAAAAAAGTGTCCGGTCTCTTTGCCCGGCGGCGTGGCCTACATCGACGCTCCTGAAATGAGGCCGATGGGCCACGGCTGAGGATCGTAGCGGTGCGTTTAGCCGCGAGTCATGATCTCAATTATCTGGCTATGCTGATGTTGCTTCTTGCTCTTCGTCTGGTTGATTATAGAGGTCATCTATGCCTGATCTGCAGAAAATTCAGGTCGAGTTAAGAAGTCTGGAAGATGAAATCAGAAGCTTTGACGAGGCCGGCGCTGATCGTCTGGCCGCTGTGCAGGCGGCGCTGACGGGGCAGGCTTCGCCCTCGGCCTGGAGCGGCGTCGATCTGCACTCCTATATCGCTCCTGGCCTGATCGCGGCGGCCTATCGCCAGCAGCAGCAACCTGATCGGCCCCTGCTGCGGGTGCTGGAGGGGCTGCGCAACGTACTCGTCTTCGTGCCGATCATGGTCACCTGGTACGGCATCGCCCAGGCCAGCAACGCCTATCATGATCTGCTGCAGCCCTGCTTGCAGCAGCGGAGCCTCTGCCCGCCCGACGCTGGTCAGCCCTTTCTCTATCTCTGGCAGCAAGGTTTTGATGGGCGCCTGGCTCCGCTGTGGAGCCTGAGCAGCGTCGGCCTCATCGACGCCTCGCTCCTGCTCCTGGTCTTTCTGCTGACCCTCTCTGTCCTGCTACTAGAGCGGCGCGGCGAGCGGCAGCGGGAATGGAGTGCGATCCTTTTTGAGGGCCGGCTGACCCATGCGGTCAGCGAGGCGGCGCTGGCCCTGCGCAGTCAGCGCCTGGCCCTCACGCCGGGCGAGAATCTGGCCGACGTGGCCCTGCGCATCGATCAGATGGCCAGCGACGTGCTCGCCAGCTTTGACCGTCTGGCCGCGCGTATCGGGCAGCGCTTCGAGGACATCGCCCAAGAGCTGGAGCGGCGCTTTGGACAGGCCAGTGACCAGCTCAAGACGGTGGCCGACGAGCTGCTGCGCTCCGTCGAGACCATCAACCAGCGCTTCGCGCAGCAGTTCGATCTCGGGCAGCGCCTGCTTGATCGCCTGGCTGATCTGCTCGACGGCAGCGGGCGCCTGGCTGATGAGCTGCAGCGGACCGCCAGGACGCTACAGGAGGCCAGCGGGGCCATTGTCCAGGGGCTGCAGGCGATCAGCGAGCCGGTACAGCGCCTGGAGAAGCGTCATGAGCGTCTGCTCGAAGAGATCGTTGATGCCAATGATCGCTTTGAGAAGGCCGCTACCGCGCTGACGCCGCTTTCTCAGGGCTGGCAGCGCCTGATGAACAGCATCGATACGCTTGATCTGGCGGTTGGACAGCTCGCCACCCTGGGCACGAATCTGGAGGGCACCGCCAGGGCCTGGCAGGGTTTCCTCAGTGAACTCTCGCAGGAGCGCCAGGCGCAGGAGCAGATGGCCCTGCGTCTGGGCGAGGCCCTGGCCAATCTGCAGGACGCCATCGGGACCTTGGGTCAGGGGGCCACCTATCTGCGCAGCATCGCCGTCGATATGCAGGATACGCTGCGCCTGCAGGCGGCGGCTATTCAGGATGGACGCCTGCCCATGCCGGGCACGCCCGGCAGCCTGAGCGAGGCCGTGCAGACCCTGCGCCAGGGGGCCAGCGAGCTGCGGCAGGCGGCAACGCTGATCAGCGAGGTGGCCGGGGCTTTCCGCGCTCTGGCTCCCGCTGTGATGCAGCATCCCGAGGCCGGTGGACGGCAGCCCTGAACGAAGAAGCGGCCTCTTCTGCCTCTCTCGCCGCTGCTGCTCGCTGACTGCCGATAGCGATGGAGAGGAGCAGCTCAGGGCGGGCGCTGAGGAGCTGCGAGGCCCTGTCAGAAGCGAAGCCAGGAGGAGCATCCAACGATGTCCAGCTTTCCTCGTCCTCCCCGCGTGCGCGAGAGCACTTTGCTGGCCGGCTGGCTCTTCGCCGATCTGCTGCTCGGCCTGGCGGTGATCTTTCTGGCCGCCAATACCTACGCGAAGGTGCCGCCGCCGGTGACCCCAACGCCGACCAGGCTGGCGGTCACACCCTCGCCGACGGTGCTGCCGCGCCTGGAATTGCACCATCACCGTTTTACGCTGACGGTCGATGCCAACGGCTTGCTGGCCAACGACGCCGGGGCTGTGGCGGCCCTCAAGCGTCAGGTGCGGGCGCAGTCCTTTCTCATTGGGCGCACGGCGGGCCTCGTCATCGTCTACGACGGCGCGCCGACGGTGGACGCCATCGGCACCTCGCTCGATGTGTCACGCAAGGTGATGAGCCTGCTCGCTCAGATGGGCAGCCAGGAGCACTTTGCCTTTACCTGCACCTCTTTCTACGATCCTCTCTATACGCTGGGCCAGGATCAGAGCACGGTGACGATCGATGTCTATCTGTTTACGGAGCATCTTCAGACGTGTCCGCCAGCTCTGTTCTAGCCGCTGACCCTGGCGCTCCCCGGCCCGCTTCCAGGCGCGGGAGCGCCACGAGCTGCTTCTCTCTCCACTGACCTGCTCGCTCGATCGCTTACTCTCGCACCAGCTCAAACTAGCGTTCGCGCTCGCTGCGGACAAAGAGGATGGTGCCCGCAACCAGACAGAGCAGGGTCAGGGCGCAGACGACCACCAGATTGACAAGCGGCCCCTCCAGGGCGACTTTGGCGTACTCGGGCTGCCCGCTGTAGACGACGTTGCGTAGCAAGTCGACAGAGTAGCGCAGCGGGGTGATCTTCGAAAGCAGGTCCAGGTACCAGGGCAGGTTACGCATGGGGATGAAGATGCCCGCCAGGAAGAACTGAGGGAAGAGCAACAGGGGAATGGCCTGGTTGGCGCTGCGCTGGCTGTTGAAGAGCGAGAGCAGGAGGAGGCCTAAAGCTCCGCCTGAGAAGCAGGTGAGCAGCGCCACGGGCAGAAGCAGGAGCAGACCCGTGGGCGAGACCGGGAACTGAAAGAAGAAGATGCCCAGGAGCAACACTAGCAAGCCCTGGGCCAGGGCAACCACCGAGGCCCCCAGGATCTTGCCGACGATCAGGGCGTAGCGTGAGACGGGGGCGATCAGTAGCTCCTGCGTGAAGTCGCTCGCGCGGTCCTCCAGCAGGGAGAGAATGCCCTGGAGGGTATGCTCATAGAGGGTCATGGCCAGTATACCGGTGATGGCGAAGGTCACCAGGCTGTAGCCGGCGGCCTGACCAAAGTTGCTCTGTAGCGGCCCCTCCAGGCCCAGAACGAGCAGGATGGGCATGATGACTGAGAAGAGGAGAAAAGCCTTGTCCCGCCGGTAGCGCATGATCTCGCGGGCGGCGATGGTCACGATGGCGTTCCAGGTGCGGTTCAGAGGGCGCTGGCCCGGCTGCGGTTCCAGGATGCGGCGCAGCAGCTCCTCGTGTTGGCTGGCTTCCGTGGCCGAAGCCGAAGCCACGTTCTGCGTAGAAGACGACTGGGGGGAAAGCGTTGCCATACTCGTTATTCCTCCTCACTGTCCAGGGTCTGCCGACCGATAATGTGTAAGTAGGCTTCCTCCAGGCTGGGGGCGTGCGTCTGCACCAGGCTGAGCGGCGTCTCCAGTCTCTTCAGCAGGTACTGCACCTGGGGGCCGGCAACAGGCAGTTCAAAGACGGTCCCCTCCTGAAAGGGAACCCCAAGCTGTTGCAGCTCCTGGCGCAGGCGGGCGCGCTCGGGCGCATCCAGCAGGAGACGGGCCTGCGTCAGGCTGGCCTTGAGCTGCTCGGGGGTGCCCGACGCTGCGATCTTGCCGCGGCTCATGATGCAGACAGCATCGGCCTCTTCAACTTCTTCGAGGTAGTGGGTGGTCAGAAAGATGGTTGTCTGTCCCGTTGCGCGCACACGCCGCAGGTAGTCCCACAGGCTATGACGGCTCTCGGGATCAAGCCCGGTCGTCGGCTCGTCGAGGAAGAGGACGGCGGGTCGGTGCAGCAGGCCGCGCAGGATCTCCAGCTTGCGCTTCATGCCGCCGGAGAAGGTCTTGACGGGCTTGAAAAGACTCTCGCTGATGTCGAGCAGCTCGGCCAGGGCCTCAACCTGCTGGCGGTAGGCGGCGGGCATGAGGCGAAAGGCCGGGCGATAGGGGTAGAGGCCGTAAAGGGCGACGTGCAGGCGGACATTCTCTTCGGCGGTCAGGTTCTGGTCCAGGCTTGGTTTCTGGAAGACGATGCCGATCTGGCGTCGGATGTGGGCGGCCTCTCGCTCCAGGTCGTAGCCGGCGATGCGCACGCGGCCCGCGGTCGGGCTGAGGGTGGTGGTCAGGATAGAGATGACGGTGGTCTTGCCGGCCCCGTTCGGCCCGAGCAGAGCGAAGAGGCTGCCGGCGGGCACGCTGAAGCTGACACCATCCACGGCGTTGCGCTGGGCTTTTTTATAGCATTTGACCAGGTTCTCAACCTGGATAACAGGCTCGACGGTGCTCTGCTCCGGCTGGCTGAGCCGGTGCTCGTCGGTGACGGCGGTTTGCATGGCTATTGTCCCTTCTTTCTTGCTTGGCTTTGGCCTGATTCCCTTCATCTCATCAGGTGCCAGGGTGGCGCGTCGTTCACTCATGGCGCCTCACTGCGGCTGGTGCGCTCTCTCTCGACGTTGTCTGAACTGGGTGCCCCTCCTCTCACTCGTCGGCTGTCGGCGCGCGCCCTGGGCTGGTCTGCCGTCGCTCGCTGAATGGGGGAAGGCCAGATCAGTGCTGCTACGTCTGGCAGACCTGGGCTGGCCTTCCCTGGTGAAGGTGAAACGTTGCGTTGTCGATGCTAGTGTAACCCACGCACCGAAAGAGGGCATCATCCTTCTGGATGATGAGCTGGATGATTGTGCCGTCCGCGCGGCGACCAGCCTCTTGGGGAGGCTGGCCTGAGAGACGGACGGCCCGCCGCTTAGAGAAGACCGTAGCGGCGGGCGGTGGCGATGGCGCGATGGCGGTTGTGTACGTTGAGCTTCTGGTAGATGTGCTGGATGTGGGTGCGCACGGTGTTGACCGAGACGATGAGTTCCCCGGCGATCTCGGCGTTGCTGTAGCCGGCGGCCAGCAGCTGCAGGACGCGCAGCTCCTGGGCCGAGAGTGGCTCAGGGAGGGTGGCCTCGACGGCGGTGATGATGGGCGGCTGCTGGCTGCGCCCGGCGGCGAAGTCCTGCAGGAGGCTCTCGGCGTAGGCGCGCAGGGTTTGCCCTCGCACGCGCGGGAGCAGCTCGCGCAGCAGGGCGGCCAGCGGCTCGCCTTCGTCGAGGAAGATGCGTCGGTGCCCTTCGATCTGCCCCTGTTCGAGGGCGCTGCCGAGGAAGGTGCCGGCAAGTACCGGGTCGTGCTCCTGGGCGTAGGCCCGGGCGAGCAGGAGGCGCGCCTGCAGCAGCCCTCGCTCGCGTCCGCTTTGCCGCGCCTGCTCATGGATCTTCTCCAGGAGGAGGATGGCCTGACGGGTCTGGCCGTTGACCAGCAGCAGGCGGGCCACGAGCAGCTGGTATTGTTCTTGCGCCAGGCCGTTGGAAGCCTGGTCGCTGGGGATAAGGTGGGCGCCCTGGCTCTCAGTGGGGGGTGAGGCGGCGCGGTCCGCGCTGCCCTTCATCGCCAGCAAAGGCTGCGACCCGCCCCGGCTGGTTGCCAGCTCGTAGTGACCTTCCGAGCCAAGCAGCCGCCCCAGCTCGTCAGCGCTCTCGCGGGCGGCCTCAAGGTCGCCGCGTGCAAGATCGAGACGCGCCAGCCGGGTGAGTAGCCAGGCGCGCGGATAGTGGTTGTAGCCTGGGTGAGGGAATCTGGCGCTGATCTGCAGCAGCAGGAGGCGAAGGCTCTCACGGGCGGCGTCGAGCTGGCCGCGGGCCTGGCTGATGAGCGCGCGCAGTTGGCGGGCGTCCAGGCTGAGCAGGGAGGAGAGAAAAGCGTCGCGCTCGTCGCTGGCATTGGCTTGCAGGGCGTTCAGGCGCTCTTCCAGGCGATCTAGCTGCTCTTCGGCTCCGTCCAGGTCGTTCCAGTCGTAGAGGATCTGGGCCTGCCCCAGCAGGGCCATGAGAGCGGCAGGGTGCTCTGGCGGGCAGGTACTGGCCAGGTAGCGGTAATGATAGGCCGCGGTTTGCAACTTGCCGGCCAGGGTGGCCAGAAAGGCGCGCAGGCTGCTGCTGAAGCCGTTGAACCATTCTGCGCTGGAGGGAGAGAGCTGCTCAATCACGCTGATCTGCATGAGGCTTTCGATGTCGCGACAGATCGTCTCCGCCTCTTTGAGGTTGCCGCTCTGCAGGTAGTAGCCGAAGAGGTAGCCCAGGCAGAGCAGGCGCCAGTCGCTTTCTTCGGGGGGCAGGTACTCCAGGGCGGCCCGCGCGTAGACAGCGCTCTCGTAGGCTCGCTGGCCGGGCCCGGGCTGGCTGGGCGAGGTCAGCAGGTGCTCCAGCGTCAGCATGCGACAGGCGTAGAGCCGCCCCAGGCCGGTCCGATCGTCGCTCTGGCGCCATAGCTCTTCGGCGCGCTGCAGCAGGTCATTGATGCGGGCGATGTGAGCGGGCGCTGGCTGGTACTCCGGGTTGAAGCCGGCTCGCTGGTCGCGCAGAGAGGAGTGGATGACCAGGGCGCTGAGCAGGCAGAGCTGGGGCCGGCTCCAGATGAGTGGCTCGGGCACGGCCTCCAGCCAGCACTGCAGACGCTCTAAGGCATGGTGGTCGCCCCAGCGCAAGAAACGCAGGGGGATAGTGAAGCGCTCGATGAGTTCGGCGACCCACGGGTTGACACCGGACTGCAGCGCCAGCTCAATGGCCTCTTCGAGCTGGCCGCGATTGGCATACCAGCGGCTGGCCTGGTAGTGGATCAGGCGCACTTCTTCGCGCGGCAGCCGACGCCGCGCCTCGTGCTGCAGGGCGTCGGCGAAGAGCGGGTAGTAGCGGTAGACCCCGCGCGGCGGGTCAAGCGGCTCGATAAAGAGGTTCCTGCGCTTTAGCTCCTCCAGCAGGGCGGCGCTTCCGTGAAGGTTGTGGGGGCTGACGGCGCAGCAGAGGTCGGGCTGCAGGCGCGGAAGCCAGCAGGTGCGCAGGAGGAAATCTTGCAGGTGCGGCGGCAGATTCTGGAGCACTTCGCTGCTGAAGTAGTCGAAGAGTGGGCGCTGGCTGCCGCGGAAGTCGCTCAGGAGGCGCTCCAGGGCGGCGGGGGCCAGCGGCTGACCGTCGCGCTCGCTGGCCAGCCTGGTGCTCTCTAAGAGGAGGGAAAGCAGGCGCAGGCCAGCCGGCCAGCCGGCGATGAGCTGGTCGATCTGCTCTAGCTGCTCGGGGGCGAGGTCGTAGGGACGCAGGAAGGCGGCGCTCTCGGCCTGGGAGAAGCGGAGATCAGGGCCACGTAGCTCCAGCAGAGCGCCGGCGGCGCGCAGGCTGGCCAGTGGCAATGGCGGCTCTTCGCGCGTGAGCAGGACGAGGCAGAGGCCGACGGGCAGGTGGCCGACAAGGAAGGCCAGCATCTGATGGATGGCCTCGGCGTTGATGAAGTGGTAGTTGTCCAGGATGAGCAGGCCGCGGGCAGCATGCTGGCTGAGGAAATTGAGCAGCAAGACGAGCTGGTCGGCCAGTGTCTCGCTGATGGCGCTGGCGGCGACGCCGACGGGGGCCAGTCCGGCCAGGCTGGTGGCCAGGGAGCTGGCTGGCGTTGGGGTGAGGCGCTGGCTCTCTTCGGGCGAGAGCCAGCGCGCGCAGGCGGCAACGAGGTAGCGCCAGAAGTGCGACGGCTCGTTGTCTGCGGCGTCGAGGGTGAGCCAGGCCACAGGCGGGGCGCCTTCTGCGTCGGCCTCTTCGGCGAGATGGGCCAGCCACTGGCACACCAGGCTGCTTTTGCCGCTGCCCGCCGGGGCACAGAGCAGGATCAGCCGCCGCTCGCGTCCACGGTCGAGGCGGGCCAGCAGGTGCTCGCGACGGATGAGGTCGCCAGGCAGGGCCGGCGGCCTGAGCCTGGTCTGCAGCAGCGGCCCTCGGCCATCGCGCAGTCCCGGCTCGTGACGGGCCCGCATGTAGTCGCGCAGGCGGCGACAGCTAAGCTCTAGCCTGGCGGCGACTTCCTCCAGGCGCTCCAGGGTGAGAGAGTCAGTTTTGCCGACGTACTGCTTGAAAGTGCGGTGCAGACAGTGACGAAAGGCGTACCAGTAGATGGGACGCCCCTTGCGGGTCTCGCGGCGCAGGGTCAGTCGACCCTGCTGCCCTCTGAAGTTGAAGGCGCCCTGGCTCTCTAGCCAGGCTCGCCACTCCTCCGGTTGACGTGGCAGCGGTTGAAGCGCGCCGTCGGGCTTGCTACGCAGGGCGTACTCTTCTTGCTTTGGTAACCAGACGATTTCGATCGCTGTGTGGGTCGTTGACGGTGTTGGTTTTGCTGATTCGCCGCTGTGCAAGGTGTCCTCTCCTCCCCTGAACCTGGGACGGCGCGGGCCGCTCGTCAGGCCCGGCGCAGGTCCCGGCCCAGGATGCTCCCAATAACCACAATAGCAACAAAATCTGTTCCCCTCGGCTGGCGGCGGTCTTCCTCTGCTGCTCGCTGCTGCGTTGGGGCGGGCCGGGGCTTCCTGCCTCCCCCCAAGTATATCAAAGTTCGGGCGCGCTCTTCCAGACGCGCTCTGGGAAGGAGAAGCGGCAAGATGGATGGGGTGGAGCCGGTGGTGGCGGTGGCTGGCCCGGCCTTGTCGTCCGCTGAGCTGGCTTGTATAATACAGACCAGATAGACGGCGATGGTGGGCCTCTCTTGAGAGGCTGAGTCTCGCCTCGCCTGCGGGGCGAGAGCCAGAGAGGACCACCCGAAAAGCGAGGAGTGAAAAAGAAGATGGCTGATCGACGCCGGCTGCTGCCGGTGGTGCTGGGCCTGGGCCTGGCTTTGCTGGTGCTGGCCGTCTTTCTCTATGTCGGCTCCGGCTTGCTGGAGGTCACGCTGCTGCAGGCGAGGCAGGAGCCGTTTATCAGGCCGGCGGCCTGGATTGGCCTGGTGGTGGGCCTGGTGCTGGCGCTGCTCGTCAGCCTCTGGCTGCGCACTCGCTCTCATGTCTGAGCGGGGCACCGGAGGCCCGATCTCGCAGGCGCTGGCCTGCGCTTACGCTACTTGTCCACTCATACTCATACTTACCAGTACAATAGAAGAGCGATGAAGCCCGCTTAATGCCTTTTCGGGGCTGATGGCTTCTACTCACTGTCCCCTGGCACAGCCGACCAGGGCGGTGCGTAGAAGCCATTTTTTTGTGGGCCGTGAGGCAAGGCCGGGCCTGACCAGCTCGTTGATCCTCTGGAGAGGAGGCTATTGGATGATGTCATGGCGCTCTCCCGATTCTGCTTCTGCTGAAGACGAGGCTACACTGATCCGGCAGTCACCGCCGGAGAGCGGCCCAGTGCTTACGGCGCGTCTGACGGCGCCACGCTCGGCCTGTCTGCGCTATCGCTGGCAGGAGGGCCGTCTCTGGGTGAGCGGCCTGACGGCGGCTCACCCAGGGCTGCCAGCGGATCTGGCCGTCGCTACCCCAGAGGAGGGCCTGGAGCTGCGTCTGCTGGTGCTGCTGCCGCAGAGTGCTCCACCCGAGACCTGGCTGCGCGTGCGCCTGGTGGCGGCCCTGCAGCTGGTGCCGGCTGACGAGCCAGATGACTGGCTCTGGCTGGGGGCGCTGGTCGATGAGGAGCGGCAGGAGGCGGTCTCGCCAGCGGTGCTGGCCGACCTGGCTGAGCCAGCCTGGCGGCGCCAGGTTGAGGACTTTTTTGCGCGTGAGCGTGGACTCCTCGCTGAGGGGGAGCGGCCTGCGCTGCGCTGGCTGACGGCAGAGGAGGCCGCGCAGGTGCTGCAGCGGCTGCGGGTTGCCGCGCGCCAGGCTCGCCGCGCCCGCCAGCCGTCACAGCCACGGGGGACGCTGCAGGCTCAGGATCTCCACGAAACCCCGCTGAGCTGGCAAACCGCCGCCAGCCTGGCCGGGGAACAACGTTCTCTGCGCGCCGGGGGCCTGCTCTTGCGGGCCGATGCCTCGCTGCCCTTCGCTGAGCCGGCGCGCCTGCTGCGCTTCGTGGCGCCACGCTTTCAGCCTGTTCTGCGCCAGCTGCTCGATGAGGATGAGCAGGTGCTGGCCTTTGTGGAGCGCCCGCCTCTGCGCCAGGCCGGTGGGCTGGGCCTGCTGCGCCGCCAGGGGCGCTACCTGCCCGAGGGGCTGCTGCTGGTGAGCGACCGCCAGGTGCTCTGGCTGCGCGCTTACTTTGCTCAGGGCCGCAGCTTTACGGAAGGGGGCTATGTGGCGCGGACGCTGCCAGTAGAGCGGCTGCACACCTGCAGGGTCGAGGGCGAGACGGCCAGCGCTTCGGCGCGGCGGACCGGACGGGGAGCGGAGCAAGCGCTGCTCCAGCTGGTGCTGGGCGTGGCGGCGGCTCAGGGAGAGGAGACGCTGCGTGTTGAGTTTCCAGCCTGGCCGGAGGCCGAGGAGGCTCTGCGCCGGCTGCTGGCGATTGTGGAGGCCTTTCTGCCGCTGCCTCCGGGCCAGGAGGAGCGGCGCCTGCGCGTCTGGCCTGCGCTCTCGCCCTGGCAGCCGGAGCCGCGTCGTGTGGAGGAGCTGGCAGACCTGGGGGGGCAACTGCCTGAGCGGCTGACCCGACGCTTCGAGGAGATGCTGGAAAGCTGGCTGACGGCGCAAGGAATGGGGCGCGAGGAGGTGCTGCTGACGCTGGGTCTGCCCGCCCTGGCTGAATACGGTAGTCCACCCCGCTGGCTGGCTCTGACCCGGAGCGCCCTGCTGGTGCTGGAGGCCGATGGAGGCCGGACCGGACGCCGGACGGCGGGCGCGGAGAGGGAGAAGGTGCCGCTGCGTCTGCACTGCGTCGCACCGTGGAATCTCTCGTCGCTGGAGCTGCGCTATTCGTTGCTCGGCTCCGGGCTGACGCTGTATGAGCCACGCGCCGCTGATCAGGTGGCAGGCTATGATCTTCCCTTCGCCGGGCCGGCCCTGGCCCTGGTCTTGCCTCTCTTCAGACGCTTGCGAACCTTGCTGCGCCTGGCGCCGGGGATGCAGGCCAGACTGATAGAGACGGGCTGCACTGAGAAAGGAGACGGACTATGAGTAAGCTACCATTTGAGGAGCCGCACAAGGAAGAGGCAGAACAGGCCGCGCCCGCGCTCTCGCCGGGCATACGCCTGGCCCTGACAACGGCCTTGCGCCGGGTGGAGCTGGCGGCCTGGCGGGCGGAGGAACGCTTGCAGCGCCAGGAGGCCCCGCTGCTGGCCTTGACGCGGATGGTTGATCCTTTTACGCCTGAGCAGCGCGCTAAGCTGCTGGCTCTGCTGGGCGAGCTGCGGAGCGAGGTAGCCCGGCTGGCCCGCGCCTATCGGCTGCCTGCGAGCGAGGAGAATCTGCGGGCGGTGATGCTGGCGGAGTTCGGCCTGCTCTGGTGCGATCTGGAGGAACTGCACCCGGCTCGTTTGCGCGACTACGGCGAGCTGAGCACGACTGCGGCGCGCCGGCTCTGGCCAGAGATAAAGCATTTGATCGATCTGATGCTGACCTTGAATGAGTGGGCCGCTATGAACCAGCCCCCTCCGCCGCCAGGTCAGGGGCCGCGTTGAGCCAGGAGATCAGGCCCCCCGGCTTGACAGCAACAGCGCTTTGTCTTATGCTATGCACGGTTACCTCCGAGTTTTCTATAGAGCGCGCCTGGCCTGCGGTTCACTTCCGCTGACCAGGCGCGCTGCTGT
>NZ_JADGIA010000047.1 GCF_019683635.1 Thermogemmatispora sp.
CTTCGCGCTCTGGTTCCCGGGTCATTCCGGTGTCGTGCTCTTTTTCCATGAGACGCTCTCCTTTTTATGTGTTACATGACAGATATATATTTATGTATATGCAATCCCGACGAGCGGGATTACAGACGAATGGATAGGGGCGCGCATGGGATAACGATCTCAGAAGATAAGCTGATTGTACTGATCGGCGATCCTTGCGAGCTAGGAACCCCAGACGAGAACTCTAGGGCAATGGACTCAAGGGCGGATCGTTGCACGAGTACGCAGAGACGAGCGTGGCACACCGCGCCGTTTGCCAGCGGCAACGGGACGCCAGGCCACACCCAAGGCTCCGCCGATGATGCCAAGTAGCATACCAATGCCGAAGCCGCCAAAGGAGGAAGCGATCAGCGAAGTCAGGGCGAGCACCACGCCAATAGCCCCGGTGATGAGTGAGTAGGCGGGGACAAGCAGCTGGATTACGCCCATAATGACCAGCAAGGCGCCAACGAGTATGCCGGCCCAAATCGTGCTGCCGGGGAGCATGGCCAGCCTGATTAACATAGCTGGACCCCAGAGGACCAGCAGGCCGGAGAGGATCAGAAGAATGGAGCCGGCAAAGGGACGGGAGCGGCGCCAGCGGCGGAAGCGACCCCAGCGCTGCCACTGTTGAACCAGCCGGACCTCTTTGTCTGCTGTGCGCAGGCGTCGGTAAGTGCGCCAGGCGCTGAAGCGTTGGCGCAATCCTGCCAGCGCCTCTGTTAGAGCAGGCTTATTGCGGCTGGAGCGACTGGAGAGGTCGACAACGATCACTTGTTGGCTCTGGCTACTGCTGCTTTGCGTGGTATCTTCCGCCTGTGGTTCTTGAGACATCGCCATTGTAGAAACTCCTTTTCCACGCCTCAACGGTGAAGCGACCTGCCGGTAAACAGCCCCGGCCAAACCAGCGAAGCGAACATTGCTCAACGAGCTGAGCGAATAGGGGGCGGGCACAGCTGGTCAAGAGCGATTGATTATTGCAATGGAGCTCTCTGACCAGCCGTCCAACCCTGCACCACCCTGGCGCGCAGAAGCTGGCGCTCCGTCTCCTAAACAGCGAGCAGGCGCGGCAGCTCCAGCGCCAGCCGCCAGTCGCCGCTGATGCGGAGGCGGCGCGAGAGTACAGCCTGGCGCTGATTGAGACGACGGCTGGAGAGACGGGCCCAATCGCTGGCCGAGCAGCGCAGCGTCAGCCGCGGATTCTCCAGACGCCCCACGCCGGTGACCGGTGGCATGCCAGGCTCTAATTTCAGGTAGCGAGGCTGCATATCATCAAAGAGCCACTGGATAGAGGCGCGGATCGGCTTAGAGCGCTGCTGCGACCAGGAGGCTACCAGACGCATCGAAGTAAAGATAGTCTCCATTGTCTCCTCGGTCAGATGGGGAGCGTCCCCAGTCCCCAGGACACCCCCTTCGATGAACTTGATGATGCGCTCAGCCTGCACCTCAAAAGGATCATCAAGACCCAGTTTTGCCAGCTCGCTTACCTCATGGGGATCAATGCCCGCGCGGCGCAGCTTCGTATGAAGCGAACGCAGACCAAAAGCGAACATCTCCTGGGGGGTAAAGCCGAGGCAGGTAATGTACGACCAGTCGTGATTGGGGGGAGCTAGCACGCCTGCCGTCCAGGCCAGGATGCGATTGAGCATCTCAATCGCTGCCTCCTTGCAACGCTGATCCTTGCTCACCAGCTCGCGTAGCAACTGAATGCCAAAGGCGATATGCCGCGACTCATCGCGGGAGACGAAAAAGATACCGCGCCCCAGGGCTGGAAGAAGGCCAGTGCGGGTGGTGTATTCGCGAAGAAAATGCTGCCCTGTATGGGCCAACATTCCCTCGATCACGATGTGATAGAGGACAACACCCTGGGCCAGCAGCGGCAGACTGTGGGGATTGCGGCGCAGCCGCTCTGCGGCGCGGTCTAGCTCTGTGAAGACCTGCACAAAGCCCCAGCTCAGATGAGGACGAACCGCGCTCAGTGTCGTACTGATGTCCTGGCCGAGCTGGCAGACTTCGCGGATAAAACGGTCGAAGAAGACATGGTGGCGGGCCTCGTCAGCGATCTGCGTTGCGAGAAAAATTTTATCCTCTGGCCGCGGAGCCGGCTCCACGAAGGGGGCCAGCGTCAGCGTTACGGATTCCTCGCCATCGAGAAACATCGAACAATTCCAGAGAATCGCCGCCCGCTCTCGCTCACCGTGCTTTTCTCTCCAATCCAGCGCATCCTGGCTAAAGTCCAGCACCTTTGCTGACCAGTTCCCTTCCTCCCACAGGCGATAGAGTCGATCTTTCTCAACCGGTGGCGTCTGTTCAGAATCGACATCGATGAAGCCTTCCTGTTGGGCCGGTTCGGTGGTCATGGGTTGTTTCCCCCTGTTCCTGGTACCTGCCTGCCTGTGAGGGAGGCGCCGCCCCGACAAAGCCGCGTCGGGACCGGCTGGCCCTCGCCAGATCCTGAACCATCGACTAAATTGACTGACAGTCAGTCAACCGTTGTTGTATATGACTATAGCCGGCAATCAGGTGATTGTCAAGGGGAAGACGATCGCCTAGTAAATTAGGGTAGTTTCTGCAACCGGACAGGATACCGGGAGCGAGAGCGAGCGATCGGTGCGAATCGGCGTTAGGCAATGCCGAGTGCGTGGCGAATGAAGCTAGAGCATTCGGCGATGAAGACCTCGGGGGAGACGGGCGAGTTATAGATATAGCATTCTTCGGCGGCGTAGTAGACTGTGCCGACGATAAGGATCGCCGTCACCTCGGGGTTGATGGTCGGGCTAAGGGTGCCGTGTTGCTGCTCCTGGCGGATGATCTCTGCGATCAGCCCGTAGTAGGGGGCGAAGATATGCTGGCGTTCGGCAGGGTGTTCTGTCCAGCAGGTATTGAAGTGCACGATCGCCAGGATGTCGCGGTACTCCGACATGATCTGGAACGTTTCGGCCACGCTACGCTCGATCATCTCTTGCAGATTGTGTGCCTCGTCGTAGGCGCGTCGGAGCGCGGTCTCGATGCGCTCTTGCATCTCGCGGGCGAGCGTTGTCAAGACCGAGGCCTTAGATGGGAAGTACCAGTAGAAAGTTCCCTGGGCCACGCCGGCGCGGGCCACGATCTCGGAGATGGTCGTTGCTTCGAATCCTTTCTCGGCGAAGACCTCGCGCGAGATCCTGAGCAATTCGGCCTTGCGTGCTTCGCGATTGCCTCGATTTGCTGCCATTCCCTTCACCTTTGTGCTATCAGTAAAGCAGATCCCTTGCTAGTCTTTTCTAATAGCATAGCATACAAACACGGCCATACGCCAGGTTAGGTGAGACCTGCGGCCTGGGGAGGGGAGGAAGATAGTGTGGCTGTCGCCTGGGCCGTGGTAGTGCGGTGTGTTGTTTTTCTTCCCCTACCTTGCGCCCGCGAGCGGCTTGATAGTGCAAAGGGAAAAAAGCCGGCTCACCACTCTTATTGCGAACCTCGGGCCTTGGCGCTCGCTAAGTGGGAGCCGAGCGAGGCCTGGCAGGCTGAAGGTGGGCCGGCCTGAAACTCTGTTCCACCACGTACCTATTCCACGGTGCTTCGCTGGCTGAGTGAGCCTGGTGCGGTGTCCGGCGGGGGGTTAAGCGCTCCGCCTCTACTCAGCATTCATACCTTTCTCCTTCCTGTTTGCTTGCCCTTCAGTTTGACCAGCGACCAGCTCCTGGCTATGCCGTGCCGCGTCGCCCTCCCTGGCCCGGCTGCATCAGACCAGGCTCTCAGTGGCCTTCATCTAGACGCTGACCGCTGTGGTACCATGAATCAGGGCATCGAGGGTACTCTTCTTGACCCGGTAGCCCTGCCGTTTGCCCCGGTGGGGGAGCAAGATGGCCTCCAGGGCGCCCGACTTGATCCAGCGCCGCACGGTGGTGTCGTCGACGCGGAGCCGCTGGGCGACCTCGCTCACGGTGAGCAACTCGGTGGGAGGTTCCATCTCACGACCTGCTGTCTCCTCATGGTGTGTGCGTGTTCGTGCCATATGTCTCTCCTTCCTCCTGAATTCCAAAAAAGCACCTGTGGTATTCCTAGAACGGAGCAGCCTCCGTCTTACAACTAGCATACTGTAGTTCACAAAGAGGACGTCTGCAAGTTGACGCCATGCCGCGCAGTAGTCCTCCGGAGGAGCTGTTTCGCGAGTGCCCTGCCTGACTGTGCGCGACTCTGTCTAGCCTTGCCTGCCTGGCGAGACGGGGCGATGCAGGACGATGCGGGGCCTGCTGTTGTCAGCTTCCCTACGCTCCTCCCTTATATAATGATGATGCTCGCTTGAAATAATGCGGGTAATATGTTCTGACCGAGAGCGAGAATCTGACTATGGGCGATCGTCACTAGAGAGGTGAGCAGTATGACTAGCCGGTTGTCTTTCGGAGCAGGCTCGGACTCCAATCGAGAAGAGCGGCAGGGGCGAGAGCAGGGGAGGCTGGCGATCCCCTGTTGCCGACAGGGCTTGCCTGCCTTCACTGAGGAGGATGTGCGCACCTATCTCGCTGAGCACCCTCCACTCTCTACCATGTTTGGAAGTGTGCCCGTCATTGGTAGCGTGCGCTTTCTTCCCGTTGCCGAGGCGATCTCACTGCTGGCCAGGTGGCGGACGGAGCAGACGCTGGCTTCCCAGCTCGCTGGACGAGGACTGGTCTGCCTGGTTGAGCTGCTGGGACCGTTTCAAATCCATGATCCACTGCGCCCTCTGGGGCGGGTGGCACCCATCGCCTCGCGCCTCTACTTGCTCTTCGACGCGGGCGATGGGTCGCTGCTTACCTGGGTGCCCGCTGATCAATAGGCCCGGGCTGGCGGCTGCTCAGAGCATCGCGCTCATGAAAGCGTGCCAGGCGGAAAGGGGTCAGCGGTACCAGGGGCTCCTCGCCACAGACTAAGCTGCTGAGCAGCTCACCAAGCAAGGGACCAAATTTGAAGCCGTGGCCCGAGAGGCCCGTCGCAAAGGCAACGCGCGGCTCAGCGGGCAGGAGGTCGATAATGAAATCGCCGTCGGGGCTCATGTCATAGATGCATTTGCCAACGTGGGCCAGGTAGGCCCGTCGCAGGGCCGGGAGCAGTTCCTCTAAATCGTGGATGGCCTGACGCACAAGCTGCTGGCTTCGCGCAGGATGCTCCGTCTCGTCGGGATCGATCACCGGGCCAGTGGCGTGAGAGGCAACTTTGAGCCAGGGTAGCCCCTCGCCGTTGGCGCTGTAGGTGCTGTGAATGGGTAGCCCATAGAGATCATTGGCCATAAAGGCCGGGAAATTGTGGACACCAAAGCTGGAGAGCGGCAGCCCTCCAAAATAGAGCAGATACTGGCGGGTTGTCTGAACGGGCAGATGCAGCTCGCCAAGCAGACGGTGAACCCAAGGCCCGGTGGCCAGGACAACACGATCGGCGCTGATGGTGGCTCCATCGGCTAGCCGCAGACGAAGAGGCCGCTGCCGGCTGCTGGCATCGAGGGCACAGACGCGCGTTCTCTCACAAATTGTTCCTCCCATCTCGCTCACAAGTGCTTTGAGAGCGCGTAGGGCGGTCGAGGCATGGAGAATACCAGCTTCCAGGTTATAGGTCAATAGATCAAAGGCATGGGTCTCAAATTGAGGAAACCGTCGGCGACATTGTTGCTCGGCTAGCCGCTCTGTCGGCAAGCCTAAAGCCCGCAGCGTGCGGTAGCTTTCCAGTGTGAACCCGTCGTCCTCTCGCCCGAGCAAGAGCAATCCTGTGCGCAGATAGAGCGTTCGCTTTGTGAGCTGCTCCAATGCCACCCAGCGACTTAGACTGAGTATAACCATTTGCGAGTAGAGAGCATTAGCTCCGTATTCAAAGCGTAATAGACGCGAGGCTCCGTGAGAGGTAGAGCGCGGATGATCGACAACTTCCTGCTCCAGTACGGTGACGCGCTCTATGCCTCGGGCCAGCAGCGCATAGGCCGTCGCCAGTCCCACGATCCCCGCTCCCACGATGACAAAATGGTCTTGTTTCACGATCGTCTGGCGCCTCCTAGAAATTCTGCTATATGGAATCCTAGTATAGCAGAATATACATTTTTAGTCAATTGATAGCTATGACTTTTCCCTTGTTGAAAAGATAAAATGATGCACTATAAAGTGTAGCGCGACTTGTATGTGCAGTGTAATCCTTTTGTAAAGCGAGCAAGAGACATATGTCGCCCTGGCTGCTGACCACAAAGTTGCATCGGCTGGCTTGCATGTCATCTCTTTCTTTCGCCTCTTGAGAAAAAGCACACCGGCGTGATACTATCTTGAAGACAAGCTCCGGCCTGCTGGCGGGGCTGTTGCGCAAGATGAATATGGCTCTGCTGCGTGCTACAAGGCGGTGTGCTACTTCTTGGCAAGGCAGCCTGATGGGACGTGAGATGTTCGTGCATGAGCCAGGCTAATGAGAGATGGAACAACGAGACGCGAGAACCACAGCGGCGGGCAAGCCAGGACGCAGTCTCTCGATTGCGCCGACAACGTTGCTGCGGGGGGAACCGTCGTTTCCCTCTTCCAAGTACTATACCTTGCGTTACCTGTTAGCGGCAACCCTGGCGGAGGGAGAGAGCCAGATTCTCTTCCCCGCTCTTAGTGAGGACAGCGAGGCGCTTTTCCGTGGCTGTCGCGCCTTGGGGGCGCAGCTCGACTGGCTAGGAGAACCGGGCGAGCGCTTGCAGGTGAGAGGTGTCGGGCGACCTCGGGCCACGGGAGCGGTTCTGATCAACGTCGGCAATGCAGGAGCAGTACTACGCCTCTTGCTCGGCGTCGCCGCCTGGCTGCCCCAGGTGACCTTTGTGACTGATCAGCCGCAGTCGTTGGGGCGCAGGCCAAATCGCGAGCTGCTGCAGGCGCTGGAGTCTCTGGGCGTGCGAGTCGAGGCTCAGGGACCGGAGGGCTATCTGCCGATTACGCTCTATGGAGGCCAGCCGCATGGCGGTCAGGTAGTGGTCTCGGGAGCGCGCAGTTCCCAATATGTGAGCGCTTTGCTCTTTCTGGCCCCTTTGCTTGCTGAACCGCTGACAATCGAGGTTGTTGACGGCTTAACCTCTCAGGTGATGGTGGAGTTGACGCTCAAAGTCCTGCGTCAGGCGGGGATTGTCATTGAGCACGATGCTGCTCTCCGGCGCTTCCAGGTGCCGGCCCCGCAAGCCTACCGGGCGGGTACTTATGTGGTGCCTGGTGATTATCCTTCGGCGGCGGCGCTGCTGGCGGCCTGTGCGGCGATGCCCGATCCCGCCAGTGAGCTACGGCTTGGACGCTTGCCGGAGGGTGAGGAGGATGGCGAGGCGTTGGTGGCGGCGCTGCTGGCGATGGGCTGCGATCTCCAGCGCGAAGGCGAGACCTTGTGTGTGCGTGGTGGGCGACCCCTGCGCGGGCTGGAGCTGGATGGTAGCAGGATCATCGACTGTATTCCTGTGTTGGTGGCTCTGGCCTGCTTTGCTGAGGGGCGTAGTGTCTTCTACAACGTCGAGAATCTCCACTATAAGGAGTCGGATCGCATTAACGATCTCTGCGCCGAGCTGCAGCGTGCTGGCTGCCGTGTGACTCCTTTGCCGGATGCCATTGTGGTTGAGGGGCAGCCAGAGGGCGTCGAGGGTGGGGTCTGGGTCGATGGCCATAGTGATCATCGCTTGCTGCAGGCTCTGACAATCGTGGGGATGCGCAGCCGTCGCGGGCTGTCGCTGCGTGGGGTGGAGCATGTTGCCAAGAGCTTCCCGCACTTCTTCTCTGAGCTACAGCGCCTGGGGGCAGTGGTCAGTCCTGCGCTTTCGTGGTAAACTCTTGTCCAGATGGATGATAGAAAGCGTCGTGTACCTGAGTCTGCCTGAGTGTTCTAGCAGGGAAAGGACAGAGGGGTGTATCGATACAAAGGCTTTGATAGTGCCCAGTGCGGCGATAGCATCTCCGCCCTTGAGGCGGCCATCAATGCCTGGATGGAGGCCGAGCGCCCCCGCATCCGTCATGTCTGCCAGAGCGTGCTGAACAATCATATTCTGCTAAGCTTTGTCTATGAGGAGATGTCGGAGTTGGAGCAGCGTTTGCCTGCCCAGGCTCAGACCCAGGCCGGTAGCACTCACTCCAGATTCTTAGAAGACGAGTGTTCCGAAGGGCCTCCGACCAATCCGCAGCTGCCGGCCATACCGCCGGTCGTCCACTGAGCGACTCAGCTTCCAGCCAGGGGCGTTCATCCCCTCTCAGACAACGCACGCTCTCTGTCGCCGCTGTCGCCTTGCTGCGCCTGCGTTGTGGGCAAAATCAAGTGCGGCATCCAGGTGAGCTGTGCCTGTCTTCTGCTGGGAGTGTTCTTTACCTTTTTCGCTCGCTTGTTGGCTGACTTCGTTCTCTTGTGGGCATCAGTGGGCAACAACTGCGGCAGGTGGAGAGCATCCATGATTAGGCGCTCGTCTTGTCCTTGCTAAGTGATGAGCAGAGCGCAAGAGGTGCTATGAAGGAACCGTATCTTGTTTATTCAACGGCGCGTGGGGAGGTTCGTGAAGAGCGAGGTCTGCGCGCACTGGCCTTTGATGGGAGTCCACTCCGGGCTGAGGAACTGATTCCTCTCCCCGATGGGGCGACACTCTCGATGCTCCCTGGTCGCCTGCCTGTGGGACTGGACGCGGCTGGTCAGCGTCGCACCTTGCAGCGTCGGGAAGTCTGGGCCCTGGCGGCGCTGCTGCCGATTGGTTATACACGTACTCATCTGCCAGCTTATAGCAAAGATCCTGAGAGTGGTCCGCTCCCTTTTTTTGGCTACTGTGCTGTGGCCGGCCTGAAGGGACGGCTCTTTGTGGCGGCACTGCGAACCGATGATCCGCACAAGTGGCATCCGCGAGCCTTCCCGCGTCGCACCCTGGAGCGTCTTGTCCAGGAGAAGCTGGCGGCCTATCCTCACAATCGCGTGGTGAAGCAGCATGCCCATTGTGCACTAGACTACTATTGTCCGACAGCCAGTAATCTATTTTTTGGCCGCTGGGAGATGGCTATTGCCGTTTCTCCTGGTTGCAATGCTCGCTGTGTAGGTTGTATCTCGAAGCAGGAAGAAGAGCAGTTGATCTCGCCTCAGGACCGCCTGACCTTTGTGCCGACGGTAGAGGAGATTGTGGAAGTGGCCGTTCCCCATCTGGAGCAGGCTGAGGAGGCGATTGTGAGCTTTGGTCAGGGTTGCGAAGGCGAGCCGTTGCTGCAGTGGCGGCGCATCGAGCAGGCCATCCGCGAGATCCGCCGACGTACAGATCGCGGAGTTATTAACATCAATACGAATGCGAGTAATCCCCGCTGGTTGCAGCGCCTCTATGATGCCGGCCTCGATATGCTGCGTGCCAGTACCATCTCTGGTCGTGAGGAGACCTATACAGCTTATTATCGCCCGATTGGGTATACGCTTGCCGATGTGAAGGAGTCGCTCAAACGCGCCCGTGATGCCGGCGTCTATGCCTCTATCAATCTGCTTTGCTTCCCTGGTCTGATCGATCGCGAGCGCGAAGTGGAGGCGCTGCTGGCTTTTGCACGTGAGACAGGCTTGCGTTTGATCCAGCTCCGCAATCTGAACATCGATCCCGAGGTGCTCTTGCCGCGTCTTCCCCCTCTCGATTCGCTAGGCAAGGCCCTGGGTATGCGCACCCTGATTGAGATTCTGCGTCGAGAGCTGCCCGAGGTGGAGATCGGCAATTTCTCCCGTCCAGTAAAGCGTCGTGCCGGCCAGTCTGATCGCCAGCAGGCTGAGGCTGGAACCAGAGTTTAGGCAGGCGAAGCGGCGACCAGCCCCTGATTGCCTGCGCTCCTCAGATCGATGGCTCATCTTCAGTGGCCCTCTCCGGGCATACCCGGACCCGCTTGAGAAGGCTGGGAAGAGTGGAAAGGCAAGGAGGGCCGGTAGCCAGCCTGGAGCAAGAGGCTGCGCGCTGCGGTGGCGACTGGATCTACACCGAGTTGGGCCAGGCAGTCGCGGGTGGCACAGCCCTCGGGTGTACCCAGCTCGTGGCCGCGATAGAAGCAGGGCATGCAGGGCAGGTCGAGGCGTACAACGATCGCCTGGCGTCCCGGCACTCCGCCGGTATAGGGTCCCCAGGCACGATGGTTGGAGAGGCCGAAGATAGCGACCGTGGGTGTGCCGGCAGCAGCGGCCAGGTGCATGACGCCCGCGTCGTTACCGATAAAGAGATCGACCTGTTCCAGGACAGCGGTCGTGACCTTGACGCTCCCTTTGCCGGCGAAGCTGCGCGCTGGCAGGCCCGAGCGCAGCAGGCTCAGAATATGCTGATGCAGCTCGCGTTCTTCTGGTCCCCCTAGAAGCACCAGTTGCCCTCCCACCTCGCGATAAAGGGTATCCGCCAGGGCTGCAAAGCGCTCGGGAGCCCAACGGCGGGCGGTGCTGTAGCTGCCGCTGCCCGGGTGCATGGCAATAATCGGGCGCATGAAAGGGTCGGGAGCCTCATCTATATAAAGTAGATAGCGGGCCTGTTCCCGCTCCGCCTCGCTCAGGGGGACGATCAGACGCCGATCGCTGGTGTGAGCGCCGACGGCTGCGGCAACGGCCAGATTGTAGTCAGCTTCGTGCATGGCTCCGAAGCCCTCATCTTTGACGCGTACATTGAGAAACCAGCCGTGCCCGTTATCCAGGCCCACCCGCCAGCGCGCCCCTGTAGCACGCACCAGCAGCTGATGTTTCAAGCGACCAAAGGGCAAAGTCAGGTGGTGCAAGAGCAGCACGGCATCGTAATGGGCGCTGCGCAGGCGCTGCCAGAGCGGGAAGAGGCCTCTGAGCCGCAGTGGATCGGTCAAAACCTGCTTTGGCGAATCGAACAGGTATTTATCAAGAACAATGATTTCGTCGATGACTTCCCAGTCGGCCAACAAATCCGCGGAGCCGGGCGTCACGAGCAGGTCGATGCGCGCCTGCGGATAGGTCTCGCGCAAGGCGCGCAAGGCTGGCGTCGCCAGCAAGAGGTCGCCGATTGATGCCAGCTTGATTACAAGGAGACGCGCCTCCGCTGGCAAGCGAATTGACTGCTGCTGCTCCGGCTCTGGTGAAGGCGTTCTCAAGGATGCGCGTTGCTGCTGCACTACTGTAACTGCCTCCTCTGCAAAGGTCAAGGGACTAGTGACTCTGGCCCGGCTGTTCGGGGTTAGCAGGACGGGCCGCCGCGGATGGGGCTGGCTGCCGTTCCTGGAGGCGGCGCAAGGCCAGGGCCAGCACCCGCTCCGGCGTGACGTCCTTCATGCACTGGACGGTATGGAAGCGACAGTCGGCTGGACTACGGGCATCGTAGCAAGGACTACACCAGATATCGCTGCGTACGATTGTGGCCTGCGGGCTGACTGGTCCGCTAAGGGCCGGATCGGTCGGACCGTGGATAGCGATCAGGGGAGCCCCAGTGGCCGCCGCTATATGCATTGGGCCGCTGTCGCCGCTAATCACCAGGTCAGCCATCTGCATCAGCGCGGCCAGCTGTGGCAGATTCGTCTGACCGGCCAGGTTGAGCACTGGAGTGGAGCCTTCCAGGCGCTGTAAGATGGCCAGAATGAGAGGCAAGTCGCCCCTGGCACCGGTGAGAACCAGGTGGGCCTGAGCCTCCCGCGCCAGTCCTGTCAGCAAACGTGCCCAGTAGGGGATGGGCCAGCGCTTGGCGTAGCCGTTATGCGAGGCCACGTGACAGACCACCAGTGGTCTCGTGCGTGACCCGGCAACGTGTTCCAGCTCGTCGTCCAGGTCGATCGCAGGATCAAGACGCTTGAGGAGTGTCTCAACCTCACGGCGGGCCTGTGGATCAACATGGAGGCGTGGGAAGCGATCTTCTGGTTGGAGGCTGACGCCTGCTGCGCGCGCCAGCTCCAGGCAATAATCGACCTCGTGACGGCGATCACCAGGCTGCCAATGGCGGCCTGGCACCGGATCGGTCATAAAGCCCGCGTAACCCTCGCCAGCGAAGCCTATCCGTCGTCGGGCGCCGCTCAACAGGGACAACAGCGCCGCCCAGGGGCCAAAGACGCTCACGGCCAGGTCATAGTGCCTGGTCCGTAGCCGGCGGAGCAACGCCACGGCCTCGCGCCAATTCTGGCCTCGTACGAGCGCTTGGGGCCGACGCCAGATGTTCGGATCGTAAGTGATGATCTGGGCCAGATCGGGATCGGCGCTAGCGATGGGCGCTGTCGAAGGCATTGCCAGCAGATCGATCTCCGCCTCGGGATAGGTCCGCTTGAGAGCGTGCACCAGCGTGAGCGAGAGGACCAGATCGCCGATCAGGTCCAGGCGAATAACCAGGATGTGCCGCGGCCTGAAGCGCTGCGGATCAAGCGGCTCATGGCGTCTTGCCAGGCGAGCGCAGCGCAGGAGCAAGCCGTAGCTGCTCAGCGCCAGGTAGATGGTCGTCAGCAGCGTGCGTTTACTGATCTGGATGAGCAGCTTGCGCAGGCGGCGCTGAGCTGGCGGGCGAAGTGGGTAGCCGTATTCATCGAGTTCTTCTCTTGCTGCCATAGCTCTTGCATGCCATCCTTATTCTACAACATGCGTGCTGGCAAGAGTTGTTCCACCGCTGCAAGGACGCGCTCCTCTGGAATCAGGCGTACGCAGGGATGCGAAGGCAGGGCCTGCGGAGGAATATCGAGACGCCCGCAGGGGAGTTTTGGGCAGGCAGGACAGCGCTCGCTTGCCAGAATGACCACGTGACGTCTGGGGTCGCCCCAGGGGCCGAAGATGCGCGGATCGGCAGGCCCATAGAGCGCCACGGTTGGAGTCCCCTGAGAGACAGCCACATGCAGCGGGCCGCTATCGACACCGAGCGCCAGCTGCGCGCGGCGCAGAACGGCGGCCAGCTCTCCAATGCTCAACGTGGAGAGCGAGACGGGGGGGGCCTCGTCGGCCCTGAGCTGCTGATGCACCAGAGTCGCAATCTCCTCCAGAAGTGCTTGCTCTTGCGGGGTACCTGTTAAAACGAGACGCAGGCCATAGCGGCGCAGCAAGGTCACGGCGCAGGTGGCCCAGCCCTCTGGACGCCAGAGCTTGACGGCAGCCCCGCTGCCAGGATGAATGACCGCGAAAGGCGTCTCTCCAGTCAACCCGGCCTTGGCGAGCAGAGCTGTGGCCCGCTCCTCTTCCTGAGCCGTTGGCCCAAAAAGGAGCGGGTAGCGTTCAGGGGTAAATGGCTCCGCGAGGGGGGCCTGACCCAGCAATTGGAGCGCGACGCTCACCAGACGCAGACTAGAGCAGGTGCTATGCTCTCCTTCGGGGAAAGGTAAGGCGTGAGTCAGGAAACGCCTGCCTGGGGCAAGCGCATAGCCAACACGGTGCGGAATGCCTGCCAGGTAGAGCAAAGCTGCACCCCACCAGAAATCGGGACGAAGATTGATCGCCAAGTCGTAGCGTTCGCGCCGCAGTTGCCAGGCCAGGCGCAGCAGCAGCCAGTAGGGACTCAAGGCCCCCTGAGCCGCCCGCCGAAAACCGGGGAAAGCGCAGGTCAGTACCCGCTCCGCCGCTGGATGGCCCATCACAATCGCCTGGGACCAGGGTCCCACAAAGAGAGTTATCTGCGCCGTTGGGCAGTGCTCTTTGAGCGCCGTCAGCGCCGGCGTTGTCAGTACCAGATCCCCCAGGTGGTCCGGGCGTAGGAGCAGCAGGCGAGGTGCCCGGGCAGACGAGAGGGGATGTCGGGCGCGCCGTTGTGCCAGCCAGGACCCGGGCAAGCCAAGCAGATAGATCAGCAGCAACAGCATTCGGCGCAGCCATTCCTTGCGCAGCCGTCCTCGCATCAGCAAATTCCTCCTCGCTCGGGACTGGGCAGCAACTGCTGCACGGCCTGCCAGACCATATCGACACTGAGCGCCTGCATGCAGGTGCATTCCTGGCAGGCGCGCATGCGACCCAGGAAAAAGCAAGGCTCTCCACGCGGATGCTGCCAGAGAGCCACGTGGTGCGGCTCATCCAGCGGATACGGGCCATACTCTTGCGGACTGGTTGGACCAAAAAGCGCGATCACAGGAATACCCACGGCGGTCGCCAGGTGCATCGGACTACTATCATTGCCGATGAAGAGGGCGCACTGTTCAAAGATGGCCGCCAGCTCGCCAAAGCTGGTCTGTCCGGCCAGGTTCAGCACTCGACCTGGAGGGGCAGCCAGACCGGTCAGCACCTCCTCATTGACGGCGCGATCCTCTGGACCTCCAACCAGCAGGACGCGAGCCTCCAGCTCGCTTAGCAGACGACGAGCCAGCTCGCGATAGCCCTCTACCGGCCAGCGCTTGGCTGTTAGAGTCATCCCTGGATTCGAGCCGCCACCGGGCAAGAGTGCAACCTGCAGGCGTGGCTCAGCATCCCGACTGGCGTCATGTGCGAGCAAGGCCCGGGCGCGCAGGCGCTCCTCGCTGGTAGGCACAAAGCACATGTGGGGCCGTCTCGGTGGCAAACCGAGGGCGCGCGCCAGGTCCAGATACAGCTCGGCCTGGTGACGCAGGTCGGATAGAGCAGCCGGAGCAGGCACGCGGTCGGTCAGCGAGAAGCCACGTCCCAGGCTGTCCGGTCCCACGCGGCGAGGGATACCTGCCAACCAGGGGAGCAGGGTCAGCATCGGAGATCGATCCAGAACGAAGGCCAGATCAAAACGCTGTCTGCGTAAAAGGCGGACAAAGCGCAGATACTCTGACAAGCGGTAGCGCCCAGGGATACCAACCGTCCCGCAATCCAGGACTGCATTCACGGCGGGATGATGCTCCGGTACCACCTTTGACCAGCTGCTGGCCACATACGTAATCTGGGCCTGGGGATAGGCCGCGCGCAGCACCTCAAGCAGCGGCGTTGTCATCAGCAGGTCGCCCAAACAACAGGGCTTAATCAGCACAATCCGGCGCGGCTCCCGCCAGGCCCGTCGCCGGAGCCTGCGCTCGACGATATTGAAGCAGGCGAAAGGAAGGCGCAGCATGTAGCAGAGCAGGCTCACCACATGCTGGCGCAAGACTGCCAGTGGCATCGTCTACTGCTCCCTCATCCTCAACAAAGCGCGCCTCAGCCAGCACAGCCTCGCCTGCCGGCTTGATCGGAGTTGGGCCGGCAGAGTAGCAGGCAAAAAAAACACATCAACAAGCCAGTGGGCGTAGCCCTGCCGACTTGTGGTCATCATAGAAGGCGTATGCCCGCTCTCTCCGTGCGGCATGGCAGGGCGCAGGAATTTGACGCCATTATAGCAAAAGGCGCTTTGGCCAGTCGAGTGCACTAGCCAGCTCGCTGCGGCCCAAAGCAGCTTAGTGAGCGGCTACAGATGCAAGAGTCAGGGATTCTGCTGAGGGGTAGACCGCCTGGGTCAGGTAGACCTCGTAGCCCTGCTCCTGGAGGCGGAGCCAGAGGCGGTGAGCCTCCTCAAGATCGGCCAGCGCCGTAAAGAGCGTCGGACCGCTGCCTGAGAGACGAACGAAAGGGGCCCCGGCCTCTAGAAGTGCGGCCCGCCCGGCGGCCACCTCGGCATAGCGCTCCATGACCCCGCGTTCAAGGCCATTGTGAAAGTGAACCAGCTCTGGCATCTGCTGGGCATGCAAAGCTGCGCAGACGGCCTGCGTATGCGAGCCATCGCTATAGTCGCGCGCCGTCAAAGCTCCAAAGACCCCGGCAGTTGCCACACTGATCGCTGGCTTCAGCAGCACCAGCCAGCGCAGCTCGTCTGGCCAGTGGGGAGGCAAAGGAGTCACCAGCTCGCCCCGGCCCTCACAGAGGGCCAGCCCTCCATAGAGAAAGAAGGGCACATCCGAGCCGAGCGAGGCCGCCAGCTCCACTAATTCTGTCGCAGTCAGTTGCAGCCGCCACAGGCGTGTCAGAGCCAGCAGAGCCGCTGCGGCGTCGCTACTTCCTCCACCCAGGCCGGCAGCGCTCGGGATGCGCTTCTGTAGTTCAATCAGCACGCCACGTCGCTCGCCAGTATGTTCTCTGAGCAGCATCGCCGCGCGTAGCGCCAGATTCGTCTCCGTACACAGCTCAGGCTGGGTGCAGACCAGATGCACCAGCCCATCCTCGCGCAACATCAATGAGAGTGTGTCGTAGAGATCGATCGTCTGCATCACCGTCGCCAGCGCATGGTAGCCATCGCCGCGACGGCCAAGCACATCAAGCGTCAGATTGATCTTGGCGTAGGCGCGTACTGTGCAGCTTCTACCCGGTTGTAACCATTGCCATTGCATAGCCATAGCCATTCCATTCGTCAGGATTGTGCCGCTTCATGAGCAGGCTGTCAAGAATGCAGCCCCGGAGAAGGAAGTTAGTCCTTTTTCGCTCGTGGGAGAACTATTCTGTCCCACCTGTGGTATACTACCAGCGAGCTATTTCCCAACATAGCCCAGCTGCTTGCTCAGTACGAGTTAAGAATCGGTCTCCGCACCACCTATCCTGGACCGCTTGCCTGGTGAGCGTCATGGACATTACTGTTGCTTATTTCCACTCGCTCTTTCATCCCGACCTCGTCAAACGGGACTTTGAGCAGATTCGCGCCGCTGGCGCCAGCAGCATCGTTTACAGCATTCTGGATGAAGAGCGCCACTACTGGCCTCGCGATCTGGAGCGTGGCCTGCTTCTCGCGCAAGACGTGGGTCTCAAAGTCTACCTGAGTCCGGGCCAGCATGGTAACCTTTTTGCCACCCCTTCGCCGGCGCCAAGCTGGTATACCTTCCATCACCCCGAGTCACGTGTATTGGACCACCACGGTCGTTATCACGATCTGACCTGCTTCAACCACGAGCCATTTCGCCGCTGGCTCTTTCAAGAGATCGCTTTCTATTTAAACACCTATCCCATTAATGGGATTCTGCTCGATGAGCCAGACTACGGTGAAATCACCTGTTTCTGCTCGGTTTGTCGGGCGCTTTGTCCCGATGTGACCGACCTGGCGGGCTTTCGTCGCCGCTCCTGGGTGACCTTCTTGAGCGATCTCTGTGCCTATATTAAAGGTCTGGACAAGCATGTTCGGACCGTTATTGTGCTCCCCTCCTACGATGCCAGCCTGGTCGAGGACCTCGCACTCTTGCCGGACCTGGACATGCTGGGCCTCCACCTGCGGCGTCAACCCCGCCAGCAGCCTCAAGCTGCTGAGGGGATCGCGAGCAGCTATGATCGTGGCGAGCGAGAGATTGTCGATCGGGTGCGTCAGCATCAGAAGCGTAGCCTGCTCTGGTTGCAGAACTTCGATCTGGACGAAGAAGGCCAGCAAGAGCTACCGCAGCTCTTCCAGCTGGCCTTGCATGCTGAACCTGACGAAGTTGCCTGCTATTACTACTGGCGCAACAATAGTGATCCAGAGGGAGTCTGGCAGCTCACCAGGCAACTGCTGCGGAGCATCCCCCGGCGCCAGCTGCACTGGCAGACCGGCAAGCACTTTGCGATTCCACGCCTGGGAGATGAGTGAGGAGGGAACAATGGGAGAGAACAGCAACATCCTTCTTCCCCCTGGTGGTCGGCGTCTCCTGGTCGTAATGGCTCACCCCGATGACGCCGAGTTTCTCTGCGGCGGAACCATTGCCCGTCTGACCGCTCAGGGGTGGGAAGTCAGCTATCTCCTGGCCACCCGCGGGCAGCGCGGCAGCGATGACCCGACCATGACGCCGGAGCGCCTGGCGGTGATCCGTGAGGCCGAACAGCGCCGGGCGGCGGAAGTACTCGGCGTACGCCAGGTGCTCTTCCTCGACTACGTCGATGGAGATGTTGAGCCATCGCTGCAGATGCGGCGCGAAATCGCCCGCATAGTGCGTCTGCTTAAGCCGGACGTGGTTTTTACTTTTGATCCCTGGCAGCGCTATCAGGTGCACCCTGACCACCGCGCGGTGGGTCTCTGCACCCTGGACGCCCTGGCCGCCTCGCGTAATCTCATGTATTATCCTGAGCAATTTGCTGAGACGGGCGGGCCGCATCGCGTACGCCAGATCTACTTCTTTGCCAGCGACCAGCCGAACCACTGGGTAGACATCAGCGCTGTGATCGACAAGAAAGTCGAGGCCCTCCTCTGCCATGCCAGCCAGATGCGCGGGCGCGATGCCCAGGCCATCCGCGAACTGGTGCTTCAGCGTGGCCGCCCGCTCGGCAGCGAGCACGGCTTCACCTGTGCCGAGGCTTTTCATCATCTGGTGATGAACTGAGCCGCGTGATCACGCTCGAATGGCCCGACCGCTGGCCCGCGCTCAACCTGGTGCGAAGGCCAGATCGGCCATTACGGTTCTTCTTCCTCCTCAAAGGAGGTTGAGAGCGACGGCTGAGGCACGGTCGGCGGAGGAAGCTCCCTTTCTTCCTGCCGATGGACCTTCTCCAACCACTCGCGCAGCTCCTGAATGCGCTGCGTCGTCGCGGCGGTGCTCTCGCTGGCCGGCACAATCACCGCCTGGACGCCCAGCGTCAGCAAGCCATAGGCGGCGGCCTCGCTATTGAGCGACGTCAGGCTCAGAAGGGCCGGCAGGCGCAGCGCCTCGCGCATAGCGCGGTAGCCAAGCGCCTCTTCGATGCTGAGGCGCTCAAGCGGTAGCTCTCGCCCATCGAAGTGCAGGGCCGAGATACCCTCGAAGGCGCCCAGATTGCGCACCACCAGAGGATAGAAGGGGTCGTTTCCGCGCCAGGGTAGCGTCACTGCCAGATCGAAGTCCTTCAGGTGCGTGCTCAATAAGCGGGCTGGAGCCTGGAGCGGCACAATCAGGAAATGGACCCCGTGCTCTTTGAGAGACTCCAGCATCTTTCGCTCGATATTGGCCCCATTGCCGAGGAGGTGCAGGCCGAGGGCGGCGTTCTCGTCCTGGCTCTGAATGGTCTCACTGAGCTGTTTCAGAGTAGCAAGGCTGGCGCTTTCCAAAGGGGAGCCAGACCAATGGAAAAGCAGGCCATTGGCACCGGCTTTGATGGCGGCCTCCGCCTCACCGGCGTCCACGGCGGGAAACTCAATCAGCAGAGCGGCGGCACGGGGCTTAACCGCTGGTCGGCTTTTGCTCCCGAAGAAGCCGATAGCACCGCCGCTCTGGCCGCGCCGTGCCTGGCTCAGCATATCAGAAAACTTGCTCATCTCTCTCTCCCGCTAGCTAGATAGTGGATAGGATTGTACCATAGCAACAGGGCGAGGTCATCGTCGCTCGCTCACCCGCTCGCTCACGGCGAGCGAAGGCGAGAGCGAGCACTCCGACCTGCCACATCTCAGTCTCTGTGCATGCCGGGCGGATAGTCCTATTATAGCACCCGGTTCTGGGGCGGCGCAGTGGTACTCTTCTGTCGCCACTCTTGCCTCTGTCCAGCCTCTGGCATATAATGCCAGCACCAAGGCAAGCCACCCACTCCTCCCTCAGACACGGACGAGACGAGAAGATGGTGGTAGATGCACTTCTTTCTCATTTCTGGGCAGGGGATATGTCGCAATGTTGCAAGAAGCTGTGGATGCCTATCTCGCCACGCTGGCTGAGAGAGGCGCCGGAATCAATCACCACACGGTGGCGGCCTATCGCAATGATCTCTCTCAGTTCTCCTCGTTTCTAGAGCAAAAGCGGCAACGCCGGCACTGGTCGGAGGTAGAGAGCGAGGATGTGCAGGCTTATCTAGAGGAGATGCGTCAGGTGCGTGCCTATCAGCCCACGACGATCAGTCGCAAGTTGGCCGCGCTCAAGACCTTTTTGCGTCACCTCAAAAGCGTGGGACTGTTGGAGAGGAATCTGCTGGAGACAGTGCAGGTTCCCCGCGCTCTCAGGACCACCTTGCCGGTGCTCTCTGCTGAGCAGCTTGCGTGCCTGCTGGAGCAGATTCCGCCGTTCACCCCAACCGGCATGCGCGATCTAGCGATGGTGCAGGTGCTCTATGCGACGGGGATGCACCTCACCGAGCTGGTGGCTCTCGATGTAGGCTGTTTCGATCGCCTCTGCGGTTCCCTGGTTTATCCGCGCAGCGATGGTCGTTTGCGCGAGTGCCCGCTGACATCGCAGGCCATTATGGCGCTGGAGCAGTATCTCCTGCGCTCGCGTCCTTATCTGGCCCGCCGTCATCCCGAGGAGCCTGGCCTGTTTGTGAACCATCATGGCCGAAGGCTAACTCGCCAGGGCTTCTGGTTAGTGGTAAGAAACTATGCTCTGCGCGCCGGTATTGCTGAGCTGACGCCCTGCCAGTTGCGTCAGTCGCTGATGCTTCTGGCTATCAAGCGTAGCAGTGAGCCGCAAGGTATCCAGGCGTTATTGGAATATGCTCACCTATCAAGGGGAGTGGGACGGTCGAGGCGCTAGGGAGCGTCTAAGGGTGATGATTCTCTATTGAAGCGAGGATAGCGTCATGTTGTACGACCAGGTCGAGGAGGCCGTGGCGGCGATCCGGCAGCTTTCTCCATTGGTACCTCAGGTGGCCCTGATTCTGGGGTCGGGCCTGGGCGAGTTGGCCGAGACAGTGGAGGCCGCGGCTGCCGTTCCTTATGCTCAGCTTCCGCATTGGCCCTCATCGACGGTAGCGGGCCATGCTGGCCGCTTGATACTGGGGCAGCTGGAGGGGGTGGCGCTGGTAGCCATGCAGGGCCGGCTGCATCTCTATGAGGGCTATACGCCCCAGGAGGTTACGCTGCCTGTGCGGGTGATGGCGCGTCTGGGGGCTCAAGTGCTCGTGGTGACCAATGCAGCAGGCGCTTTGAATCCAGCCTATCAGCCGGGTGATTTCATGCTGATTCGCGATCACATCAATCTACCCGGGCTGGCAGGCTGGCATCCGCTGCGTGGTCCTAACGACGAGCGGTTCGGGGTACGTTTCCCGGCCATGACGGCGGCCTACGATGAGGAACTGCGGACCCTCGTGCAGAAAGTGGCGGGGGAGATACCCTCTCTGCACCTTCATGAGGGGGTCTATGTGATGGTCAGCGGGCCGTCCTACGAAACGCCAGCCGAGCTGCGCTTTCTGCGTCAGATTGGGGGTGATGCTGTAGGGATGTCTACCGTGCCCGAGGTGATCGTTGCCCGCCATATGGGGCTGCGTGTCCTTGGTCTGAGCCTGATTACGAATAGCGCCACTGGGACAGAGGGGCAGCCAGTAGATCATGGCGAAGTGCTGGCGACTGCCGCCGCGGCCAGCTCGCGCTTTGTGCTCCTGATTCGGGGAGTGCTGCACAAGCTGGCTCAGATCCTGCAGGGGCGAGCAGAGTCGGCGAGTGATGGGGAAGCAGGCTGAGGCTGGTCTCGGAGTGCGAAGTGCCAACAGACCACCGACGGCGCACTTGCTGGGCCGTTCCCTTCCCGGCCAGACCAGACCTGGCCATCCAGGTGAGAGCTGGACGGCCTCCGTCGCGCGCGCTCTGGTTCTTGTACTGATGGAGATACGACAGGGGTCAGCAGCAAGCGGAGCGGCTCTAGTCGTTGCCTGGTCCCTGCCCTGGCCCTGTGGTTTTGGTGATGACGATGTGGGCCCAGCTCCAGTTGTAGTGGATGCCCTGCCAGTCGGTGAGCAGGACGAGATCGTACTTGCCCGGCTGCACGCCAGGGGAGATGGTGTAAGTCCAGGTGGCTCGCCCCTGGGAGTCGCAGGGCTGGGTTTGCGGCGTGCCAGCAGAGAATTGCAATCCTGCAACCTCATCGTAGGGCTTGTCTTTGACCTGACCCGGAATGGGTTGCTGGATACTGGCCAGATCCATGCGCTTGCCAATGTCTGGCAGCTGTAAGAGAGCCCCGTCAGGGACACGGTGCACCAGCCAGAGCTTGCAGGTCACTCCACTACGGTTGATCGCCTGTCCTTGCTTATCGATGGCCTGCACGGTAACGGTGTAGCTGGTTTGGCCGTCAGCAACTTCGCTAAAGGTTGGTCCGGCGGCAAAACGAGGAATACCGAGCAGAATGGGCACCGGCGAGGGCGAGGGCGTCGGTGTGATGGTGTGTTGGGCGATAGTGGGCACCGTCGGCGAGGGAGTCGGCTGGCTGGCGCTGGATCGGTGGTGCACAGCGGCCCCGAAGGCGAAGCCGCTCATGATGCCAGCCAGGGCAAAAAGAACCAGGGCACTGACGACGATCGTACGGAGATGGGTTCCACTCTGCGGAAAGCTCTCTCTGGGCTGCATGATTTCCTCACTCACTTACTCGCTTGCTTGCTCGCTGGCGCACGCAGCGATGGTCGCGTCGCTGCTCTCCTTTTTATTGCTGCATTTCTATATTCGGCTTAGATGATAGCACAGGCTAGGGAATGGGCAGTAGTGGTAAGCCTGTTTCTCCCCCGATCTGGCCATGTGAGAGAGCACAGGGTGAATAGACCAGTAGTTTAGGAGAGAGGTGAGAAGGTGGTAAGGGATCGAAGCGGCTCATTGGTCTTCCAAAAAAGAAGGAGACCGATTGCTGTAGCAGGAACCGAAAAACAGCAATCGGCAGGCTCGGAGTGGGGGTGTGTGGGGGAAAGCCCCGGGCCTGGATCTCCTGCGTTGACCGCGTTGGCCTCTGTTCTCACAGCCATAGCCCTGGTCTTCAGCTTCCTCGTCTTCCCATCCCTCCGAGTGGGTTGCGTTGCCCCCTCTTATGAGGCGAGGTCTGAGATGCGCGAAGAGACACTGAGAGATAGCCTGAACTATGCTATGAGGGAGAGCCGGACGGTCAACCTCGGCACTCTCTCCATTATAATAAACTCCTAACGATCACTTTTTCGTTCCTGAATTTTTCGCTCTCCTGTCCCGGCCAGTCGTAAAGAATCGATGTGAGCCGGGCTGTCTGGGTTCAAGAGAGGCAACGAGCGATGACGGAGCAAGCAGCTATGGCGGCGCCGGGAGGGGCTAGAGTGCGATCACACGGCCTGACTGGCCTCTGCCTGGAAGTGGCAGCCTGCTTGCAGCAGGCCCTCTCGGACCGGCGCCGGCGTGCTCTCGTCAGAGCAACGACCATGTGGTATCATACTCTTATAGCGAAGAGTCGGAAGAGCACTCGTCGCCACCCAAAAAGCTGGAGAGCGAACAGGAAAGGCGGCCCCTATGGGCTTTCATCCAGTTGACCTGCTGATCATCCTCCTCTTCGGGCTAGCGCTCTTTGGACCGCGGGCGCTCCAATCGGTAGCGCGCAACCTGGGTAGAGGAGTTGGCCAAGCCCGCGTAGTGAAAGACAAGATCAAAGAAGAGCTGCAGGTTGAAGAGCTATCGCAGATCTCTGAGAATATCCCTCGTCTGCCGCTCAACACACGGGAAGCTGCCAACCTCCTGTTGAAGGAGCAGAAAGAGAAGCGTGCAAATGAAGGGGCGGCTCAAAGTCGTGCGAGCGAAACAAGTGAGCAAGTGGTACGCGATAGCGCAGCCAGCGCCTGAGACGCTCATCTCCGCGAGCAGGCTGGCATCGTTCTGCTCCTTGGGTTCCGGTCCCGACTGACCTGGCTCAACCTGCTTACATCTGTTGTCCTGATCTCCCGCGGCGGCGGTGCCGTCGTGGTCCTCTCTTTTTTCCTCTTCTCAACCCCGTTTTTTGTCCTGGACACTCCCCCGCGCTGTATTCCGGCGGACCAGGCGAAAACGAGTTCTGGCCTGTTGCCCGGACCCCGGACCAGCATCAGACTCTGGCCTCGTAAGGGGCGGCCTGGAGTCTAGAAAAGCCGTCCCTGTCTTGACAGCAACGCGATATATCGTACTGGTGAGAGGGACTTGACAGGGGGGCGATGTCGCGCTATTATTTGATTATATCAATGATTGTTACTATCAGTAATTGGTAGCAACAATCAACGGAGCACAGTAAGGCAGGAAGAAAGGAAGCGAGCAGGGGTCATGGAAAGAGAGACCGATGGTGAAAGGCAGGCGCACGATTTGGAGGAGCAAGCGGAGCGCTTTGCATCCCTCTTCAGTCAGGTTCAGAGGGCGATGGGAGCGGGTTTCAAGCGTGCCCATCAGCATGGAACGATAGTGAGTACAACCCAGTTCATGGTTTTGGGCTTGCTGCAGAGGGCACTGCAAGAAGGGGGGGAGCCGTATACCATCGGTCTGCTGGCCAGCCGTCTTGACCTTGATCCCGCAACGGTGGTGCGGGCTGTTGACAGCCTGGAACGGCGGGGGCTGGTGATGAGGAGGCGAGATCATCAAGACCGTCGCCAGGTTTTTGTTGAATTCACCGATACTGGACTAGAATTGCGCCAGCACATGGCGCAGCGGATGAAAGAGCAGCTCAAGGCGGTCTTTAGCCTTATGAGCGAAGAGGGACGGTTTGCCCTTCTTCGTGGGCTAGAAGAACTGGCCGCTGTGATAGCTGAGAGAGCTGAGAGTGAAGGAGAGATACATGGCAGACATGGCTGCTGAAGAGCAGACGCTGCAGGGAGAACAGCTCAACGGACGGATTCAGTCGCCGGCGGATTTGCGGATGGCGGTGGCGAGCGAGGGAGCGAGTCCCACGGGTACGCCCATCATCGAGGTTGAGGGCTTGACCCGCCACTATGGCAAGTTAGAGGCGGTCAAAGGCATCTCATTCGAAGTCTACCCGGGGGAGATCTTCGGCTTCCTCGGTCCGAATGGAGCCGGTAAATCGACCACCATCAATATGCTCTGTACGCTGCTGCGTCCCACCGCTGGGAGGGTGCGCATTGCTGGCTACGACCTTGTGACGCAGCGCAACAAAGTGCGCGAATCAATCGGCCTCATCTTCCAGGACCCGAGCCTTGACGATCGCTTGACCGCGGACGAAAATCTGCGCTTTCATGCCACTGTCTATGGCTTGCCGGCGGAGGTCAGCAAGCAGCGTCGTGAGGAGCTTCTCAAGATGGTTGATCTCTATGACCGGCGTAACCAGCTGGTACGCACCTTCTCAGGGGGCATGAAGCGTCGTCTGGAGATCGCTCGCGGCCTGTTGCACTATCCGCGTGTTCTCTTCCTCGATGAGCCGACTATCGGCCTTGATCCTCAGACACGCCTGCATCTCTGGTCATATATTCTGAATCTGCGTCAGCAAAAGCAGATTACGATGTTTTTGACCACGCACTATATGGATGAAGCCGAATATTGTGATCGCATTGCCATTATTGATCATGGCGAGATCGTGGCGCTGGACACGCCGAGTCGGCTCAAGGACTTGGTAGGAGGCGATGTCATTCGACTCAGGACCAGTGATAATGCCCTGGCGGCGCAGCAGATCAAGGAGCATTTTGGCGTGGAGCCGCGCGAGAATAAGGGGGAGCTGGTCTTTGAGATTGCAGGCGGTGAAGAGCTGGTCCCGCGTATCGTTGAAAAGGTGACGGCGCGCATCGCCTCGATCAGCGTGCGGCGCCCGACGTTGGACGACGTCTTTATCAAGCTCACCGGGCGTGAAATCCGTGATGAAGAGGCTGATGCCAGAGAGCATATGCGCGGCTTCAGGCGCTCGCGCCGCTGAGGAAGGAGGTAAAAGATCATGGCGACAACTGTCGTGACGCCGCAACCGGTGCGGATGGAGCAGACCCTGGCGCCGATCAACGGGCCGTTTCGGCGTAACCTCAATACGATTGTGATCATCTGGTACCGCGAGGTCTTGCGCTTTGTGCGTGACTGGATACGGATCATCACCTCGCTGGCCCAGCCGTTGATGTTCCTCTTCATTTTTGGCTCCGGTCTCTCCAGCAGCCTGAATGTGGTTGGGAGCCAGGCCAATCTACCGCCGGGGACGCCGACCCTGGATTTCCGAACCTTTCTCTTCCCGGGCGTTTTGAGCATGACCGTGCTCTTTACCTCGATCTTCTCGGCGATTTCGATCGTCTGGGATCGCGAGTTCGGGTTTCTGCGTGAGATGCTGGTGGCGCCGATCTCGCGCACCTCGCTGGTCTTGGGGAAGGCTTTGGGGGGCAGCACGATCGCCATGTTACAGGGGACGATCATGCTGATCTTTGCGCCGCTGGTGGGGGTCAACCTGAGCGTCGGCCTGGTGGTCAAGCTGATGCTGGAGATGTTGCTGTTGGCCTTCTCCCTGACGTCGCTGGGCATTGTCATTGCCTCGCGCATGAAGTCGATGGAAGGCTTCCAGATGATCATGCAGTTCTTCCTGATGCCGATGTTCTTCCTGAGCGGGGCGCTTTTCCCGCTGCGCAACCTGCCCGACTGGCTGGCCTTCCTGACGAAGATTAACCCGGTGACCTATGGAGTGGACCCGCTGCGGCAGGCGGTGCTGCGGGCTCTCAATCTGCCCCAGTTTGTGCTGGATGCGTTAGGTCTGGGGGTAAAGGTTTTCAATACGACGCTCTCGACCTCGGTGGAGCTACTGATTGTGGCCGTACTGGGGTTGATCTTTATCGTCTGGGGCGCTCTGGCTTTCAATAAGCAGGATTAGAGCTAGGGCGGCGTCGTTGCCTGTGTGCCCTGGTGCTTATCTCCAGGCCGGGCGGACAAGCTCATGAGAAGTGTTGGCCGGCATCCCTGACCGAGGAGCAAGGGAGGGATGCCGGCCTAATCATGGTGATCACCTCTGCCTCTTCCCCTCTCTTCACCACCGGCTTTGCTGCTATTCACTGCTGCCAGGCGCAAAGCTAGAAAGGCTTCCTTCAGCTCTTGCCTGACAGAGCTTTCTGGCTCTGCTAAGAGAAGTTGCTGATAGATATCGAGAAATTCATTTCTTATGCGGTGGAGAATACAAGAAATATCTGATAAATGTAATGCAGTCAAGTATTGCAAATTCTATGCCTCCTGTCGGCTGATATAGACTGGCCGCGTATTGGCGAACCTGTGGGGTGATCTCTTCTGTAGTGATGAATATATAATTATCGATTCTGTAACCAAGGCTAGCCACCTTCTGCAGGGCTATGTCTAAGTCACTGGGGGTAATGCGCCGTGTTTTCATTTCATAGACTGTGGTGATTCGGCTATCGTCAAGCAAGCAAATTTGAAGATCGCCGAGTGCCCCCGTTCTCCTATCTGCTGCATTGTGAGGGGTCAGAGGAAGGACATGTTCTTTGAGATGCTCTTCAGCTGCCTATAAGGCAGCTGCAACCAGGAGAACAGGAAGGCGACTGGAGTTAGGACATTTCAAGTGTTGCTCGATGAGCGTCACGATGGTCTCAGTTGAAAGTGGGACTTTCTCACTGGCCCTGAGCTGGCTCAAGATTCCTTCTGTCCGTAGCAGCTGCTCTTCTCGAAGGAGCGAGAGCTGTCTTATGACTTCGGCAAGGACATCTTCAGCGCTGAGTTTGCCTGCTTCAATATCTGAGAGTACCTCTAAAGTTGCTTGATAGAGCCGCTCAGGGCGCCCTACCATCACAAGTCCCGGGGTCAGGGGAACATTTCTATTCCTGAATGCTGGTGTGAGAAACGCTGTCGTCATATTGCAAGGAAGATTATGTTGAATGATGAAGGGAGCGATATAGCGCTCATCGTAGCTGCGGCCTGGATAAGAATCTGGGCTTTTTATTTCTGTATAAGGTTCCCTTATATCCCAAGAAGGGTGGGAGGCTTTCGCTAGACAGCAAGCGAGTAGAAAACGAGCGCAGGCACGATTCGATATCTAGCGGCATATATAACTAATCCTCTCAAGATTGAGGGCATCACTCAGCTGGGGTTGGTGAAGCTGAGTGTGAGCGCGCTCGAAAGCTCGATCAAGGATGACTGACGGATCTCGTTGCTCTCCTGTTGTGTCGTTGCTTTCCATGACGTTGCTTCCGTGATGTCGTAATTCACCCACAATACTTCTTGTCTAGGAGTCTTCTTCGAGTGACAGAGCTTGACTGGTGCCTCAATGCATTGCCAGTCATGGTAGAGGTCGTCCAGCAGCCTACAGTGATAGCCGGAGAGCGCGACCTTTCCTTTCACGCTGTGCAGTACCTCTGCCAGACGGCGATGATCATCGTCACTCATTTCATGTGCGTAGGCATTGGCGTCTCCGCGGGCATCATGTGGGTAGGGCGGATCACAATAGAACAGAGTTTCCTGGCTGTCGTAGCGCTGGATTACCTCAATGGCCGGAGCATGTTCGATTTGCACTCGCAGTAAACGCTGAGCGATCTCAGCAAGCCCTTCAACGCTGCCCAGCCAGCGCGAAACGGCACCTGCCATCCCTGCGCGGCTGGTTAAAATACAATGCGCCCAGCGTCCGACGCTGGCAGACTGAGCCAGACCGGTACGGACCTGCCTGGCAAGGATAAAGAAGCGCCGCGCCCGTTCCAGATCCGAGAGACCTTCCGGCGATTCGCTGCAGGCACGCTCGAATTCCTCGCGTGAGAAGGGCGTAAGGCCGATGGCTTCGATCAGGGCCTCTTTCTGCTCGCGCAGGACGCGGAAGAAGTTAACGACCTCGCTGTCGAGATCGTTGTAGGTTTCTACCGGTGATGGCTCGCGGTTGAGCAGCACGGCGGCAGAGCCACCGAAGGGTTCACAGTAGTGTGTGGCCTTGGGCAACAGCGGTAAGAGCCAGTTGAGATGATTGAATTTTCCCCCGTACCAGCCAAAGGCGATCAGCCTTCTTCTTTCCTCTTGTTCCATACCGGCAGCCTCAATACGCTTGAGATTAGAAATAGAAGATCGCAACTGATCCGCCGCTTGAGAAGCCCTCTCGGCTAAGACTGCGGCGGATACTGTCAGTTAGGCAGTATAGACCAGTTGCAAGGCTGTTTGCCAGAGACTCTGCGGTAAGTGGCTTGTCCCTGGGCGGATATTCGGGATCGATCCAGCGGATGCCAGGTGAGACCCGGGCTGCCGTTCTCTCTATCTAGGCCCAGAGAGAACGGCAGAGCGGGTCTATCTCTATTTGACTGGTCTTGTGGAGCAAAGCACGTGTTTGGTAGCTCTAGAGGGAGAAAGTCTCATCAGAGAGGGAGGAGCGCACGGCGGCATAAGAGAGGCCAAAGCGGGCCAGGAGCTGCTGCAGGGAAGGTGGCAGGAGGTCCTCCTCGACGGCGCGCAGCAGTCCGAGCAGCAGGGGGCCGAGGCTGACGCGCTGTGCACCGTGTTGGCGGGCCTCGTCTTTAGCGAGAGCGAAGATGCGTTGGAGGGAAGCATCGGGGACGAGGAAGGTCTCGATGCCCACGATAGGATAGCCCCGCTCGTGGGCCTCTTCTCTGGCATGGGCAAGAGCCTGCTGCAGGGTTGGGTCCTGCAACCACTGCTGCTGCAGGGCAGGACTTTCCTGCTCTAGGAGGCTTTCGAGGGCGGGAGCGATCAGGGAGCTGGAGGGGCCAGCGGGCAGCAGGTGGAGATCCCAAAGCTTCGACTCGCAGAGGCCAAGCAGGAGGTGGAAGGGGGTAAGCACAGGGTGGCCCCGCCGGTGGGCGACTAAGCGTGCACTTGTCATACAAAAGCGGGCATAGCGGGAAAAGTTCTGTCTCAGCTCAAGCTCCCACGGCTCGGCCAGAAGAGGAATCGCCTCAGCGGGGTCGCCGCTGAAGCCGATGAGCTTCCATTGGAAGGTGCCGGGGACAGGCTTCAGGGAAGCTGGAAACATGGGCTGGTCGGGTTGCTCTGGCCGATCTGGCTGATCCGGCATGGTCAGCACCTCCTGTATTGGGTGTATACGAGCAATCAAGGCAGAAAGAGTAACACTGTGATCATAGCACGACAGATCTGCCTAGTCAAATTGTTGACCGCAAGCAACTAGTAACGGCTGCTCTGACGTTCCTGGCAGCCTGAATGGCTAGAGGAAGCGATAGCTGGGAGTATCATAGTGTCCGAGTACTAAGATATGGTGCCTGGGCATATAGCCAAAGGCATCGGCTGAGCCGCGAATGGTGTAGGGGACGGGCAAGTAAGGAGGAAAATCTCCCCAGCAGATAGCAGAGAAATCTCGCATTGCTCGCCAGCTGCGGTTAGGCGCCAGGGTGCCCGCGTAGAAACTTCCCGCAGGGCCGGGGTATTGTCTGCCGTTACAGGTGACATCAGTAGTCCAGTCGATAGAGATTCCTTGAACGAGAGAGCCGCAGAGGTTCAGAACAGAGGTGTGGACCTCGATCACATCCAATTGAGGGTTACGGAGCCACATCGAGAGAGTGAGACACTCGCCGGGAGGCAGGCGATCAGGAGTTGACCCGAGGGAAGCGGCACGGGCAGGGCTGGTAATGGTGAAAGAGAGGAGGAGGGACAGGCTGACCAGGAGGAAAAGCAGCGCGCGCTGCCAATAGCGATTGAGATTCACAGATTCCTCCTTTCTGAAGAGCTGGGCAAGTGACGAAAATCTTTTTCAAAATAGTAACATAGGCATATATAGATTTA
>NZ_JADGIA010000236.1 GCF_019683635.1 Thermogemmatispora sp.
TCTATATAGTTCCAGGACGCGGGCTGCGCTGCAGAGAAGAGGGGCTGTGCATAGTGCATAAATATTTGAAGATAGAATTAGATATTCTACTCATTTACAGGGAAAGAAGAAGATGATACTGTATAACCAGAGACAAAAATTGTGCATACTTCACAAGAGCGCCCACATTCCTGGCTGTTGCAGCGCGGCGAGCGGGATCAGCAAGCAAGGGTGCCTCGGGTCCAGAGAACGGTTCAAACTGGCTGGGGAGAGCCACAGATTGGCGGGGTTAGCCAGGGCGGGGTACGAGCGAGTGCCGTACGCGGTCTGAAGGAAGAAAGGAAAGGAGAGAAGTGACGCCTTATGAATGCGCCCTTGCTCAAGGAAAGCTTTGAGCTAGTTGCTCCTCAGAAAGAGGCTTTTGCGCGTCAGTTCTATGAGCGCCTTTTTGCAACCTATCCCCAAACGCGCCCGCTCTTTGCCAGCACCGACATGCGGCGTCAGGAGAGCGCTCTTATGGCCACCCTGGCCGCGGTGGTCGCCGGCGTTGAGCGTGGGGAGAATCTGGTGCCGGTGCTGCGCAAGCTGGGCGAGCGCCATTATCGCTATGGTGTGCAGCCTGAGCACTATCCCCTAGTTGGCCAGGCCCTGCTCGCCACTTTTGGTGACTTTCTCGGGCCGCGTTTCACCCCAGCTATGCAAGATGCCTGGGCCCAGGCTTTTGAGGTCATCAGCTCCCAGATGATTGCTGCTGGTGAACCATAGCACGTTGCGTGAGGGGCACCGCACTGCTTATTTGCCCTCCTGGGTGCGGCTGCCCCTCCTCCCCCTTGCCGGGCCTGGGTCTTAGAGGGTCGGCAGGCGAAGCAATCGTCCCAGCTAGAACTGGGGAATGGAGAGGTCTGGCGCCTCCTCCTCCAGCCCGCTGGCCAACCAGGCGGCGCGGACGCACTGCTTGAGCAGCATCACATTGGTCAGCGGGCCAACGCCACCCGGCGTTGGCGTGATGGCCGCAGCAACCTCGCGTACCGCCTCAAAGTCCACATCGCCCACAATGCCCCCTTCCGGCAAGGCATTGATCCCTACATCGATGACCACCGCTCCTGGACGCACCATCTCGGCGGTCACCAGGCGCGGGCGTCCGACAGCGGCGATCAGCACATCAGCCTGGCGCGTCAGGGCTGTCAGGTCGCGTGTGCGCGAATGGCAGACGCTCACCGTGGCATTGCGCTGCAAGAGCATAAGCGCCAGCGGCTTGCCCACCACATTGCTACGTCCCAGGATCACCACGCGTTTGCCTGCCAGTGGTATCCGCTGGCGATCGAGAATCTCCACGACAGCGGCGGCGGTCGAAGGCAGGAAACTGGGCAGGCCCAGGAAGAGATTGCCGGCGCTCCCGGGGCTGATGCCATCGATATCCTTCGCCGGTGCCACCGTATCGGCGACCATCTGCTGCGAGAGATGGGCGGGTAAAGGCATCTGCACGATGATACCGTGGGTACGCTGGTCCCCGTTGAGCTGAAGCAGCAGGGCGCGCAGCTCGTCGCCGCTGGTCAGGGCAGGTAGCTCCTCTAGCCTGGCCTGCACGCCGATCTCTCCGGCCAGGCGCAGAATGGCCTTGGTATAGACTCCAGAAGCAGCGTCGCCGCCCACGCGCACAATCACCAGACCGGGCGGGTAGCCCTGTCGCTCACGGAAGCGAGCGACCTCTGTTCGCAGCTCGCCCCGAATCTCGGCGCTGAGGGCGCGCCCGTCGAGAATCGTCGCGCTCACAAAGACCCTCCTACCAGGCGCACCACGTCGGTATGGCCTGCCTCCACTTGCTGCAGGGCCGCCTCCAGGCGCCCTTGCAGCTGCTCGACCAGCTGCTGGTTTTTGAGAGAGCGCAGGTTGACGCGCACCATCCACGCTGCCCCCTGGGCTGCACTCACTACCAGGGCGGCCCCTGCGGCGATGTCGCTGCGGACATTCTTGTTGCCGATCTGGGCCAGGCGCACGCAGAAGTGCATCAGCTCCGCCGCTCGCTCGGCTACCTCCAGCGGTACCAGGGCCGCCTCGTGGAGCCGCACCTGAATGGCACGGCTGCGAGCCTCGTTCTCTTCGGTGCTTCCCTTGGGAAGCCGGAAACTCATGGCAAGCCGCTCGTAGGCGTCAATATCCTCTTGTATAAGTTGTTGGAATCGCTCGCGCAATTCCTCTGTCTTTTGTAGAATCTCTTCAATCTCATCCTGTACGTCAGCGTAGCCGCTCTTGCCGATGGTGAGCCGAGTGACCATGCTGGCAAGAGCCGCACCCATCGCTCCACTCAACGCCGCAGCGGAGCCGCCCCCGGGTGTTGGTTGTGAGGAAGAGAGATCATTGAGATACTCCCGTAAGGATTGATCTAAATACATGTACATGTCCTTGCAAAGAGCAGTAGCTGTTGGCTGTCTGCAGTATCCCAGAGGGACAGGCATTTTGAGAGACATTATAGCACAGAACAGCTCTGGCTGCGCGTGCTCTTGCTCTGCGCTGGCTGACTGAGCCTTCCCCCCGGAGTAGCGCGAGGGTGGTCCCCACCAGAGGCTTTGTGAGCTTCGTCACATTTCTCGTGTGAACGGCGACCTGGCGAGATCGCTTCTCGGCAGCTATCTTTCGTACAGAAAAAAGATCTAACTCCGATATTGCCTCTTAATAACTCATTGCTTAGCCAGTTAAATGACTTTTTTAAGAAACCAGTGAAAGATCGCTCGGAGAGTCGAGGTCGATGAAGATGGCTACTCTTCCCCCTCTGTCTCGCTTATGCAGGGGGAACGGCGCTGCCTCTGCCAGCTTCCCGGAGGGCCGCGCAGGCTGCCGCCGTTCTCTCATTCCACCTGCTGCGATCAACGGCCTGGCCGGCGATGTGGCTAGCGTTCCGCCCTGGGCGCTCCGAGAAGCCGCTGGTTGTAGGGCATCGCTGGCGCTGGCTCTTCCTCAAAGGGCTGTGCCTTGCTGCTCCGACGCTGGACTGGGCCAGCCAGGTCAGCCGCTACGTACCGCTGCCACTTGTGATAGCAGAGCAAAGGGATAGGTCTGGCTGGTGGTCTCCTGAGATCAGCCTGAGCGAAGGAGCGATTGCCAGCGCAGCGACCTGACAGCGATTGCAGCGCTTTCCTGTGGAGGCTCCCCCTATGAATAGTAACAGCCTTTGCCTTGCCTGCCATGATCGGGGGATGGAGGGTACTCTGGCCGGCTTGACGCAGAGGCAGGTGGGTGCTGGCGTACGAGGCTGCCCGCGCCTGCCCGCGTCGGTCCCTGCTGGAGTAGGTGGGGCGACAGCGATCATGGCCCCTTCTTCGCAGGCTCGGCTTCCGTTCGCAGCAGGGGTGACGCTGGCGACCTTTCGGACCCCGGCGGGAGTGGCCGTCGCAGATCTGGCCTGGTCGCCGGATAGTCGTCTGCTGGCTTACTGCACGGCGGGAGAGATTCCGGACCTGCGGGTCTGTGATACAGGCAGTCAGAAGACACTTGTCCTCTACCAGAACGAGGCTGTTGATGCCCTCAGCGTTTTCGGCTGGTTTGTCTCTGGCACCTCTCTTGTGAGTTTCCTCGGGCTGTCCCGTGGCCTCCTGCCAGTGTTGACGCCGGCCAATGGTCGCGGACTGGCCCACTATGGTGTTGGCCCAGGATCAGGGATCTCTCTTCCCCATTACTCCTTTGCCTGGTCGCCAGATGGCCGCCGCCTGGCAGTGGCAGGCAAGACCCAGGTGGTCGTGATTGAGGGGAGCTGCGGCCAGATTCTGGCGGTCTACCCACAGCAGCCGCCGCCGGGTGGCCAGCCCTCCTACATCGTGGCCTGGTCGCCAGACGGTCAGACGCTTGCCTCGGCGGGGCGCAGGCACGCGGTGCAGTTGTGGGAGGCGGCCACGGGTCGATCTTGGCAGTATTTCCCAGAGCAGGGGCAGGCCATTGCGGCTGCCTGGTCGCCGGATGGCCGCGCTCTTGCCTATATGGTGGGGTGGGACATGGTCAGGTGCGCAGGCTCGGCCCTGCCCCTGCCGGTGCGGATCATCGTGCGCGAGGTTGAGACGGGGAGACAGCTTCTGGTGCTGCAGGGACGCTTTTTGGTGGACCTGGGCAGGTTGGGGCCGGTGGTCTATCCGCATAGTCTGGCCTGGTCGCCGGATAGCCGCTATCTGGCGACAGCCGGCCAGGGGGCGGAGGTGCAGGTCTGGGAGGTGGGGAGCCAGCGGCTGGCCCTGAGCTATCGAAAGCATCAGGCTACCGTACTGGCGGTGGCCTGGTCTCCCGATGGCAGATGGATCGCCTCGGGGGGGAGAGATGGCACAGTGCGAGTCTGGAGAGCGCCGGGATGCTGACCAGGAACAGAGGAGGAAGAAGGAGAATCTGGCTCTGCGCGCTGCCGAGTAGTGGAAACGGTGGCGGCGCAAGATCTGTAGAAGCGAAGCAGCGAAGAGAGGCATCGAGTCATGAGCAAGAAGCCAACAGTTACGTTAGATGCGATGCGGCTATCGCGTCGCCGGCTGCTGACGGGGAGAGTGGCGCCAGTCAGGGAGCAGCGGCTGGCCCTGAATACGCTGAAGACAGGCAGACCCCCAGCCGGAATGCTGCTGGCGAGCCATGTGATGCGCTACGCCAAAAAGCCACTGTTACCCCGTGGGCTGGTCTGGAAGCCTGACAGCAGCTTACTGGCAGCCTTCGGCGGTTACCAGTTCTACGTCTGGGCCGCGGCAGGCGATCTGCGGGCCGTCTACGAGCCGCTTGGACCCCCAACACAGGGAGCGGTGCTAGCCTGGACGCCCGACGGGCGCACTCTCAGCTTTCTGAACGCGGACGGCCAGACCGGTAACGTGTACCTGGCTCTCTGGGATGTTGCTGCCCCCGAGACAGTGCAGGAGTTCAGGCTTGGCCCCGAGGATGTGGTCTATGCGCTGGCCTGGGCGCCGCGTGGGAACAAGGTGGCTGTGGCGATCCAGGACAGGGTCATCGTCTGTAGCCCGACATCTGACGGAAGGCTTGTCACAAGCGTCACCTACCCTCCGCAGCTGCCGCCGGGTGGTCAGCCTTCCTACATCGTGGCCTGGTCGCCGGACGGCCAGACGATTGCTTCGGCGGGGCACACGCACGCGGTGCAGTTCTGGGAGGCGGCCACGGGCCGGCCCCTGCACTACTTCCCAGAGCAGACTAAGGCCATCGCCGCAGCCTGGTCGCCAGATGGCCGGACCCTGGCCTATCTGACCGGGGCGGTCCCGCCGCCGACGAGCGGTCAGCAGGTGCCACTCACGGTAGTGGTACGGGAGGTGGAGAGCGGGCGACTGCTGCTATCAGTGCCAGCGACCTATCCAGCGGTGCCTATCAGTGACGGCAGGGAAGGCATTCCCTTGCTGCAGGAGGGCCTGACCTGGTCGCCAGATAACCGCAGGCTGGCGATTGCCGGGCAGGGGCCAACCGTGCAGGTCTGGGAGGTAGGGAGCCAACGGCTGCTGCTGACTTATCGTGGCCATCGGGCGCCGGTGGTAGCGGTGGCCTGGGCACCGAATGGGCGCTGGCTGGCCTCGGCCAGCAGCGACGGAGAGGTACGGGTCTGGCAGGCGCCCTAGAGAGTTCTGGACCTGGGGGAGGAACAAAAGAGGAAGAAAGGTCTGAGAAGGAGAGCTACCACCCGCGGGTAAGGGTTCCATCTGAGCAATGCATGAGAAGGGATCGCGACAATGGACAGACAGAACAGGCAAAACAGCGACTCTGACAGCATGCGCATCTCACGGCGCGGGATGATAGGGGCACTGGGGGCACTGGGGGTAGGAGCGAGCCTGGTGGGCTGTCAGCCGGAGCCGCTACCGCCTGGCCTCAATACGACAATGAATAGCCTGGCCACGTCTCTGCGGACTCCAGTGGCTGCCGGGACGAGGCTGATGATCATTCGCGGGCCAGCGGGGGCGCGCATCAGAGATGTCGCCTGGTCGCCCAATAGTAGACTGCTGGCTTACAGCTACGAAATGTTTGACCCATATGTGGGTATGCCACCGATTCTACGGCTCTATGATGTAAGCCGGCAGCAGGCCCTCTGGCTCTATGAGAGCGAGATAGCTGATCTCATTGCGATGGTGGCCTGGTCTCCCTCGGGGTCAGGGCTGACGTTTCTAGGAAAGCCACGTGACCAGCTACAGATGCTGGAAGTGGCTAGCGGGAACACGCTGATGGACATCAGCGATTATTCTGGTCTGCATGCCTTTGCCTGGTCGCCCGATGGCCGCCGGCTGGCGATGGCCGACGATGATCAGGTGAGCGTCCTTGATGGGAATAGCGGTCGGGTGCTGGCGGCCTACCCACCGCAGCCGCCGCCAGGAGGTCAGCCTTCCTACATCGTGGCCTGGTCACCGGACGGTCAGACGATTGCTTCGGCGGGGCGCACGCACGCGGTGCAGTTCTGGGAGGCGGCCACGGGCCGGCCCCTGCACTACTTCCCAGAGCAGGAGCAAGCTATTGCGGCAGCCTGGTCGCCGGATGGGCGCTTCCTGGCCTATGTGGTGGTGAAACCGAGCCAGAAGAGCGACAGCACGTCGCCGGGGCAGGTCGTGGTGCGTGAGGTCAGAACGGGAAGACAAGTGCTGGTCTTGAACGGTAGCTTTCACATCGAATTTGGGCAGCTAGGGGAAGTGGTCTATCCGCATAGCCTGGCGTGGTCGCCGGATGGTCGCTATCTGGTGACAGTTGGCCAGGGGGCAGAGGTGCAGGTCTGGGAGGTGGGGCGCCAGCGACTGGCCCTGAGCTATCGGGGACACCGCGATCTCGTCCAGGCGGTGGCCTGGGCCCCAAATGGCCAGTGGATCGCCTCAGCGGGGGAAGATGGCACCGTACAGATCTGGCAGGCCCCGGGGCGCTGACCGATCCACGGCGTCCCAGCCTGGGAGGGGGTCCCTTCCCTGCTAAGGGGCCTGCCTCCCTGTCTTTGTGCTCGTAAACCGTAAACGTTGGCGGACGCACCAGCCCGGCTCAGGTTCAAAGCCAGAAAGGCAACGTGCCCTCGGCACTCGGCGGACGAATGCCAACCAGCGCCAGCCCGCCCAGCTCATCGCTGTAGTGAATGCTGATTGGCAGCCGTGGAGGACGTAGCGAGCCGGCGTGCAGTAACGTCAAGGCGAGCACCGAGTGCAGGGCCGCCTTGATAGGGAAAGGCGGCTCGCTACGGATATGCAGCGGCTCCGGGGTGGCTGCCGACGAAGGTGGCAGCGTTGAAACAAGCAGGGCCTCGTAGTCGCTCAGGAGCATAGCGCTGCCCTTGGAGGGTGAAGTAATCCCCTCCAGTTGCTGGGGAGGGGACGAAGATCGGCGATGGCTGCCTGATCGAGCCACGGCGGCTGCGACGCGCTCCGATCTCGTGGCGGCG
>NZ_JADGIA010000237.1 GCF_019683635.1 Thermogemmatispora sp.
GTTTGCACCCCCCCTTGATCGCTGAGGAGATGGAACTCGTTCTTCAGACGTTTTTTCTGCATAGACTCCATGTACTCCTTCAGATTTTTATAGAATATTTTTATATTCTCTTTATCTCTAGGCCAGTTACGCTCGTTCTGATGGGCTACAAAGTTGCGCAGTGCCTCGTAGCTCAGAGCCAGCGAGATAGCATGCAAACCCTGGATCTGGCTCATGGGCAGTGGCTTGCCATCTTCCTCTTCGAGTAGCTGGCGCATGAAACGTACAGCTTCGGGATAGAGCACCTCGTCGCTCAGGAGGGCAATGGCATCGATCTGTTCCTCGGAGAGCACAGACTATGACCTCCTCCTCTCAACGAAGGCATCCAGATCCCGGGTCTCCTTCTCCATAAATTCATAATGGGCAACCATCGAGTGGATAAACTGACGCATCAAGAGAAGATGAAGACGCCGGCGCAGCTGACGGCTCTCCTCGGTTTTCTCGCCAATGCCCAGCTCCCTACAAAGCCTGTCGGCGCGATCGCCCAGATTCTGCTCCAGGGCCTGCAGCAGGCGCTCGCCGAAGCCTGTTTGAGGATCAAGCTGATCACCACTGCATGGTTTACGCCACTCTTCCAAACGCCCGATTTGTTTCTTAACGTAGTCCAGCACGTCGCTGCGCTTGAGCGTTCCGTTGACGATCGCCTCCAGCCCGGTCATCTGTGAGCGGTGCACTTTTTTCAGAACAACCGCGGCGTGGTACCCAAGGCGCTCAGCCAGCTCGTAGAAGTCCTCTTTGTCGACCTCTTTGCTCACAGCGAGCACAATCTGCATTTCAGAGAGCGCTTTGGCCTTTGTACTCATGTCACAACACCTCGAAATGGAAAGGATCGGAGATGCGCACAGAACCGAAGCCTTCGTTGCGACGGCGCCCGATGCCTTCCTCCTCCAGGCGGAAGAGGGCTTTGATCAGCTCGTCACGGTCGGCGTCGCCGCGCATCCAGTAAGCAAAGAGGAAGACCGAGCCGCGCTCAATTGCATACTCCACCGGACGCGGCAGTCCCCAGAGATCGTTCCAGCCTGTTACACGATGCAGCGTCGCGGCCATGTGGAGAGCACGCAGATCCTCCCTGGTAAAGGGAGGGCCCAGCAGCTCCGCCAGAGCTGCCTCATCGATGCGACCGCGGTAGCGCAGGAACTCGTCGCAGAGGATGGTTGGCGAGCAGAGCGTAAGCGCGAAGTAGAACGGTTCTCCACGCTGCCCCTGGCTCTTACGAGGCTCCGGAGCCTTATAGGTGGCCAGATAGTCTTTCAGTTTGCGATCGAAGGTCAGCAGGCGTTCGCGGAAATGCTCCCAGGACGCCGACGCCTCCTGCAGGGGAGTCAACGTCAGCTCGACCGCGCCGAGACCACGCGTGCGTCCGGTGCCAACGCGCACCAGGCCCGAATGACCCGCCTCCTCGATAAAACGCTGGAGCAAAGGAGCCTCTTCGTCGGAGGCCTTCAGCAGTCCCCAGAAGCAGGTTCCCTCGTCCAGGACCTCGCGATTGTAGAGAATCTCTTCCTGCACGGTCCCCCGCAGGCGGTCGATGCCCGTGTGCGTCTGCAAGCGCCGTCTTCCCCGATAATCGGCCAGCTGAAAGGCCGTACCATGACGCGCATAGCAACCGGTAATACTCTGCATTGGGGCTTTACACACCTCACAGGAGCGCTGGCTTTTGAGCGCCTTGATCGCTTGCGGTTCATCATCGGGCTGCAGAGCAAAGATAGCCCAGGCAAAGAGCGCATCGCGCACGCCGTGCCCACTCTCGCCTTGCTTCCGACCGTTATCGCCTTGAAAGCCTGGGTGCCGCTTGCAACTTTGGGCTGTGCGTGGCAGTGGATAGACAGGACTGAGCGGTATTTCTTGCTGCATCTCATTTTGCTCATCTCCACTCGTTATCAGAGGAGTGAGCAGCAGATCGGGGAATTGTACACGCCCGCTCAGGAAGAGGCGTTTGAACTCATCTCGTTCGTTAGGATAGAGCAAGCGAAATAGGCTGGCCAGGCCACCAGCAAGGCTCGTTCCGGGCAGGTAGTCCAGGCAACCAAAGCCAGAAGGAGCATGGTCAGCCCGAATGGCCAGGGGCGAGCGAGCTTCTAGCAACAGCGCAAAAGTCTTCATTGCAAAGCCTCCTCTTGCGCCGTCGAATAATAGACCAGGTCATCGAGGCGCTCCTCTAACCAGCCGCGCCATTCCGCGGGCGGATACTCCTCACCGTTGATTTCCAGACGCAGCACCTCACAGCGACATCGCCCTTTCCCCGTTGACTTATTGGCTCCGACCTGCTCGACCAGGTGCAAGCCTGCGAGCAAGAGTAGCAGAGAATAGGTTGGGCTGCGCGGCTGCTCGTCGAGGGGCAGGCAGGTCAGCCAGCCGCGAATAGTGCCGTGGAAAGTCAGATGACGCAGGCCGAGCTCACTGGTGTAGAGCGCTCCAGGGACAGCTGTGCGCGTCAGGCGGTGCAGGCGCACCTGGGTATAGAGCGTTACTTGCGTTTCGACCTCCTCTTCCGGCACTGTCGCTGCCTGTCTTCTCTCTCCCGACTTGGACAGCCCTGTTGCGGTGGCAGTCACGGGGTGAGCATTGTCGAAGAAGAGCGTTCCAGGCAACATCTGCGAGCCGAAGATGCGCGTGATCATGCTGATACGCAGCCCGAGACCGCGCAGAGCCAGTCTCTCATCGTGGGGGGAGGTCAACAGATCGCGCATCTCGGCCAGCTCTTCATAGGTGCGGGCCAGTTGCTCGCAGCACTCGCGCAGAACTCCTTTGAAGGTGGCACCAGGTATGTAGAGGCGGCCCTGCCGATCGCGCGCTACCGTGCGATCGACCAGTCCATGACGAAAGCCGGTCCCCATATGGAAAGGGGTAAGGAAGGTCAGACTGTAATCAATGGACAGGCGATCAGTCCTTGCTCTCACGCTCGCCCTCCTGCGCTGTCACAAAATCGTAGAGTTCGACCAGATCCAGCAGCGGTGTCAGATAGATCTTGTGCTCCGGCTGGCTCTGGTCCTGAAGCCGCGACCAGGGAAACACCACATGAGGAAAATCCGGGAAGCGACCCGTGTTTTCGCCTGACGGGCTGCCTTCGAGCAGATAGTCCCGGCTGAATTCATAGAGCTGGCGCACTAGAAACTCGCGATCTTTGTCGCGACAGCCATGCAAGGCTGCCAGAGCGTCGAGCACGGAGCTGGTCCGGTTCATTTTGAGCACGGCCTCGCGCAGCTGATGTAATTTGGAGCGCGGGAAACTGCAGCGCTTCGCCTCGCGAATGATCTGCAGCAGGCGCTCTAGCTCATTGAGCCGGTAGGGGCGTAGCGTGGCACGGAATTCAAGGTTGCCGCTGCGTCTGGTGTAGACGGTCTTGTAGAGATAGTCGAACTCGTGGGTACCGGCGCCCGCTACGACCAGGAAATTGATGCGCGTGTCATTATCCCCCTGAGCGCCACGCCACTTGTCTGCGTGTGCCTGCTTCTTTGCAAAGCGGAGAGCACTCTCGACCAGGTCATGCATGAGGCCAAAAGGATATTTCAGGGGGGCAAAAACCACACCGACTGAGAGCGTGGCCTCCAGCTTCTCCTCGGCCACGAGCTTTTCTAGCAGCTTCTGGACCTTTTCCTGATCTGCAAACTTTTCTTGCAGCTCTCGCACTTTCTCAGGGAAGATATGAGGCACTTCTTGAGAGAAGACACGAGCTACTTCTAGTGCCACATCGAGGGCGCGGTCGCCGGTGGTCAGGAGCATGAGGTCGTCGCCCCCCAGCAGCAGCACATCGAAGGGGAAGAGATAGCTGTCCTGCCGCTGATTGTTCTGGTCTGCCTGATGCTCGCCGTTTTCTTCCTCCTCGTCGAGCCCGCCGCGAACGGAGGCGAGAGGCAGATGCTTTTTGACCGCATAGGCCAACGCGCTATAGATGGCCTCGTCGATAGTGCGAGCGAATATCCAGATATGGCAGAGGGTTGAGAGCTTTTCAATCCGGCTGCCCATGCTGTTGCCATCGGCGTAGACCAGCCCCAGATAATCTTTGACGCCTTCGCGGCTGCTTGTGGCAGAGCGCAAGGTATCAAAATTGCGCGGGCGCTTTGGCGTGATGAATCTGTTCTCTTGCTGGAAGTAATCACGGGGCAGCAATGTGATCAGCTTTTTCCACAACCCTGCTTGCTTCGCGGCGGGAGCCTCGGCCCCATTGCTGTACACATGGCTCTTGATGATTGGCTCAATACTCTCTTTGATCCGGGAGTCCTCTTCTCCCTTCTGGCGGCAGACAGAACAACAACGTCGACCTCGTCTATTGTCATCGGTCTCGGGTCCCTCCGCATACTCTAGACCACAGGAGTCACAGGGCTGAAGCAGTGGATGGGAGGGCAGAGTCACAGCGACCGGTGGGCATTCTTTGGCGCGGAGCAGCTTGTAGCTCAGGAGATCAAGCTGTTCGCGCAGATCAGCCGTCCAGAGATCATCCACTGTCAGCTCCGCTGGCAGCCGCTGAACCGCGCCAGTGACCGAGGCTCCCCCGCGTGTCTCTTCACGGTATTTTGCCTGGACGCTTCGAACGAACTCTTCGGCTTTCTCCTCGGCCACCAGGAAGAGGCCGGAGCCGCCATTGGCATAGATAACCTCTGCACCAGGGTCAAGCCTCTTGGCGATCTCCTCCATGGCCTGGCGATTGAGCCGGTCGAGAATGGAGCTGGCGCCGCGGATCTCCCTGAGCCGATCGGTGCCGAAGACGTAGCTCTTGATGCGGTTGGTGTCGAGCGCTACGAGCGCATAGGCCACAGCTGCGCTACCTCCTTCTGATGCCGACAGCACGCTCTAGCTGCCCTACTCGGCAGGCAATGAGAGCATAGCATAGTTATAGCTCTCCCACCTTAAAGTGGTATATGATTTTCTTCACAAAGTTTTATGAATTTCATCGATTCGCCTGGTAGCATGATCCGTTACTAGATGAGACAATATTTTTTACTAAAAAATTCCGCCCAGTTTTTGAACTCTACAAGATATAAATATATCTTACATATAACAATCTGGCAATCTAGTGTTATACAAGTGACCAGCAATACCTATCCAGAAGCATGAGCGAGTCATAGCCAGGCAGGAAAAGGGTCAACTCATCAAAATGGCGGCAATCAGCCAGCAATTTTCATGAGCTACTGTCACCTTCCCCGAGGGGGCAAAGTACGCTATCATATCAAGGCAGCCAGGAACAGCGGAGGACAACGGGGGCGCCTCAGCCAGCCAACATCGGACCTAGCAGGACCAGCCGGGCGCAAACTGAAGAGCTTGACAACACACAACAGCCATCCTCACGACAGCACAAACGGAGAAACCACATGAGGCATAGAGAGCACCGAGAGCGCAGTAGCCCAACCAGCATAGCGATGGCCTTACTCATCTCCCTTGCACGCCACTTCTCCCTCAAGCGTCTCCTTCTGCGCACCCTGGGGGCCATCCTCAGCGCCCAGGCCATTACCCTGATCATTCTCCAAGTTATCTCGCGCCAGCGCAAGCGCTACCTTCCCCAGGGCGGCTTTCCTCACACCCGCTTTGCAGAGATCACCATCGGACAGGACCACCTGCAGCTCTACGACTACGGGCGCGACCTCTACGATGACATGCTCGCCGCCATCGACTCCGCACAGGAAACCATTTACCTGGAATCATATATCTGGAAAGACGACAGCGTTGGCCGCGCTTTCAAAGAACACCTGATTCGCAAAGCCGAAGAAGGAGTCGCCGTCTACGTCATCTTTGACTGGTTCGCCAACCTGGTCGTTCCGCGCAAATTCAAAATCTTCCCTCCGAGCATTCATGTGCTCCAGTACCAGGCGCTCCGCTATCCCTGGCACCTTTTCGACCCCCGGCGCTACGCCCTCGACCATCGCAAACTGCTCGTCGTCGACGGCAAGATCGGCTTTATCGGCGGCTACAACATCGGCGAAACCTACGCCACCAGCTGGCGCGACACCCACCTGCGCATCCGCGGGCCCGCTGCCGCCGACCTGGCTCAATCCTTCGTCGACTTCTGGAACCAGCATGTACCCGCCCATGAACGCATCACCAGGCGCCACCCGCGCTGCTTCAACCCACTCATCAACGTGCGCGGCACCAGCGCCATGCGCCTCATGTTCCCCATCCGCGACATGTACATCGAGGCCATCGACCGCGCCCAGAAGTTTATTTATCTGACCAATGCCTACTTTGTGCCGGATTCGATCCTGCTCGATGCCCTCAAAGCCGCCGCCCGGCGCGGCGTCGACGTCGAGATCCTCGTCCCCTGGATGTCCAATCACATCATCGCCGACTGGCTCTCGCGCAGCCACTTTAGCGAGTGCCTCAAGGCCGGCATTCGCATCTTCGGCTACCGCCACATGCTGCATGCCAAAACCTGCACCATCGATGGCGAATGGTCGACCATCGGCACCGCCAACCTCGATCGCCTCAGTTCGATCGGCAACTACGAGATCAACGTGGAGATCTACAACGGCGACCTGGCCCGTCAGATGGAGGTCCTTTTTAAATACGACAAGACTAACGCCTTCGAGCTGAGCCTGGAAGACTGGGAGCAGCGTCCCTGGTACGTGCGCCTTAGCGAGTGGCTGCTAGCCCCCCTGCGCTTCCTGACCTGACCACCTACCGCCAGCCATAAAAAGAGCGCGCCACCTGGCTGCCGGCAGACAGGAGCACCTGCTGCCAGATGTAGCCAGGGCGCGCCCTTCGGTCGCCCTCCTGAACCGCCTTAGAGGAACTGCCTTACCGCCTCCACAAATTCCGCCGTGGTCGCCCTGCCACCCTGATCAGGAGGCAGCACCTGCCCACGCCGATAGACCTCAGCAACGGCCTCCCTCAAGCGATGGGCCTGCTCTCCATAGCCAAGATAGTCCAGCAACATGGCCCCAGAAAGCAGCATGGCTGTCGGATTAATCACTCCCTTGCCAGCCAGGTCCGGTGCCGAGCCATGTACCGGCTCAAAATAGGCATAGGTGGGACCATAGCAGCCACTCGGCGCCAGACCAAGCCCTCCAATACAGCCAGCGGCCATATCAGCCAGAATGTCGCCGTGCTCATTCGAGAGCACGACCACATCGAGGCTCTCAGGCACCGCTACCATACGCCGCGCCAGATCATCAATCAGGAACTCCTGATACTCCAGCTCCCCATAGCGACGCACCGTCTCACGCACGATCTCGCGAAAGCGCCCATCGGTGCGCGGCTGAATCGAATACTTGGCGCCGAGCGTCACCCGTCCCGGATAGCCCTGAGCCTTGCGCTCCAGGGCCAGCTCACAGGC
>NZ_JADGIA010000238.1 GCF_019683635.1 Thermogemmatispora sp.
AGCGACAGTGGAGGGAGTGCCGGCGGGAGCTTCAGCGACAGCGGAGGAGGAGCTGGCGGGAGCTTTTAGCGGCGCGTTGCAGATAGGGCCGAGTCTGGCTGTCGACTCTGTCAACCCCGGCCCTAGATCATCCGTATAAATAGCGTGGCATGGAACGACAGAGTGCGGCATGATAGGGCAAAAAGAGGAGGGGAACACGTTCATGAGTCTCATACGAGCGCGTTCTGCCAGGCAGAAGGCTCAGGAAAGTGCTGAGTTTCCTGCCCGACACGCTCATATTATCAGATCAATGCTATTGAAGCCAGCTCTAGCCCTTTTGCTTAGCGGTTTGCTGCTGATGCTGACCAGTGTGGCTACGCTGGCCGATAGCGTCACCATCAGTGACGGGGCTGGTGTCCTCGATAAAGCTCGCATCCAAAGCGAGGCGGCAAAACTGCCCTACCCCATCGCGATCTATACGACTAACTCCTTCACAGGCAGCCAGTCCGACTTTGAGGCGCGCACACAAAGCCATGTCACCAACTCGCGTCTCATTGTCATCGCTATTGATACCGTTCATCACTGGATGTACATCAAGTCTGGATCGCAGGTGCCGCTTTCCAACAGCGCCGCAGAAGACGCCTACAACGCCTTCAAGGACAATTACAATAACGGCGACTATACTGGGGCGACGCTGGCGGCCATTCGCTCGCTGGAGGATTCGCTGGCGGCTGCCAGGAGTGGCGAAGGTGGCTCCCCGGCCAATTCTGGGGCTGGCGGCCTCCTGTCGAGTGGTCTGGGTACACTCTGCTGCATCGGTCTGCTGGTACTGATCATTGGAGGAATCTTCTTCGCAGTTGTGCGCCGACGCTCTGGCCAGGGCTGGGGTTGGGGCTGGGGTCGCAGCAATGTACCCTATGAGCCGACGCCTCCGGCTGGCTATCCATACCAGGGTCCGTATCAGGGAGGCTATCCTCCTAACTACTACCCGCCTAACCAGGGTGGAGGCATGAATCCCTGGGCTGCTGGCGGCCTTGGTGCCCTTGGTGGCGGCCTGATTGGTTACGAGCTTGGCAAGATGGCTGGTGAAGAAGAGGCCCACCATCAAGAAGCTGGCTTCGCCGGTGATCCCGGCATGGGGGGAGGCGGTGACTTCGGTGGCGGAGGTGACTTCGGTGGCGGAGCTGGAGGCGACTTCGGTGGCGGTGGTGATTTCGGCGGTGGAGGCGACTTCGGCGGAGGCGATGGAGGGAGCTTCTAGATCGGCGAATGGCTTCCTCTGCAAAAGAAGCCTTCATCAACCAACGCAAGCAGGAAAGGGAGAGCATCGATCAATTGTGCTCTCCCTTTCCTCCTCTTCTGGATAAAGTTGGAACACCATCGCTCGTTACCAGCTTCCCGCTGGGCAATATGCCTTGCAAGAAAGCGCCGGCGCTCCTCAATCAAGTGAGCGAGGAGCGTGCAGCGCCCGGTCTGGCTTGCCACAGCCAGCGAAGCCCGCGAAGCGAACGTGGGGCTACTCTTCCTCCGTACTCTGGCGAATACGGCGTGTATGGCGGCGACGTGCCAATTCGGCCACGCGCAGACGGCTCACCGCCCGCTCCAAAGTCGCCTGTAGCTCAGCGCGCTCAGCATCCGTCTGCGCCTGCTCCAGACGCTCCAGAGCACGGCGGCGCGCCTCCTGAGCGCGGGCCTCATCGATCTCCTCGGCGTGCTCAGCGGCATCAGCCAGTACCGTTACCTGATCCTCGAAGACCTCCAGGAAGCCGCCGGAGACGAAGATCGGCTCCTCAGCATCTCCCAGGCGGATCAGCAGCTCGCCCGGTGCCAGCACTGCCAACAGCGGCGCATGGCGCGGCAGAATGCCCAGGCGGCCCTCCGTTCCTGGAGCGTTCACCTGGTCCGCCTCGCCGCTGTAGAGCGCCCGCTCGGCGGTCACCACCTCGACATGCAGTTTTCCAGCCATCTTAGAGTGACCTCTGCTCGCGCTCGTGACGCTCGATCACCTCATCGATCGTACCCGCCATGTAGAAATGCTCCTCGCGGATATGATCGTACTTCCCCTCAAGGATGCCCTTGAAGCCGCGCACCGTCTCCTTGAGCGGCACATACTTCCCGGGGCGGCCCGTGAAGACCTCGGCCACAAACATCGGCTGCGAGCAGAAGCGCTGGATCTTGCGGGCGCGCGAGACGATCAGCTTGTCCTCCTCAGACAGCTCGTCAACGCCCATGATCGCGATGATATCCTGCAGATCCTTATAGCGCTGCAGCACGCGCTGCACGCCACGAGCCGTATCGTAGTGCTCCTGACCCACGAACTGCGGATCAAGCACGCGGCTGGTCGAAGCTAGAGGATCAACCGCCGGGAAAATCGCCTGCTCGAAAATCGCGCGATCGAGCACGATCGTCGAATCCAGGTGAGCGAAGGTCGTCGCGGGCGCCGGATCGGTATAGTCGTCCGCCGGAACGTAGACCGCCTGCATCGACGTAATCGAGCCGCGCGTCGTCGAAGTGATGCGCTCCTGCAGCTCACCCATCTCCTCCGCCAGGTTCGGCTGGTAGCCCACCGCCGAAGGCATACGCCCAAGCAGAGCCGACACCTCAGAACCAGCCTGTGTGAAGCGGAAGATATTATCGATGAAGAGCAGCACGTCTTTGCCTTCCTCATCGCGGAAATACTCCGCGATCGTCAGGCCAGTCAGCGCCACACGCAAGCGCGCCCCAGGCGGCTCGTTCATCTGGCCGAAGACCATCGCCAGGCGGTCGATCACGCCGGCTTCCTGCATCTCATGGTAGAGATCGTTCCCCTCGCGCGTGCGCTCGCCGACGCCGGCGAAGACGCTATAACCGCCGTGGGCCTTGGCCACGTTATTGATCAGCTCCTGAATGATTACCGTCTTGCCCACGCCGGCGCCACCGAAGGCGCCAACCTTACCGCCGCGCATGAAAGGACAGATCAGATCGATCACCTTCAGGCCGGTCTCGAAGACCTGCACCTCTTTGGCCTGCTCCTCCAGACTCGGAGGGGGACGATGGATCGGCAGACGCGGCGCATCGACCACCGGCGGCTTATTGTCAATCGGCTGACCAAGCACATTGAAGATGCGCCCCAACGTCTTGGGGCCAACCGGGACCGAGATGGGCTGGCCACGATCGATGACCTCCAGGCCACGCTGCAGACCATCGGTCGGTCCCATTGCCACGCAGCGCACCCAGTTATTGCCCAGGTGCTGCTCCACCTCCAGCGACAGCTCCTGATCGGAACCCTCGGGGCGGACTACCAGCTCATTATAGATAGGAGGCAGCTGCTCGGGGGGAAACTCCACGTCGACCACGGCCCCGAGCACCTGGACCACCCTCCCCTTGGCAAGTGTCTTTGTCGTCATGTATCTCTTCGCCTCCTGCGGAAGCCTCGACAGCGCAGCCGCTCACTGCCAGCAAAGCAAGCGAGCCTGTCTGCATCCATCCCGCTTCCGTTCAGCGTTCGTTTCGTTACAGACTGTTGCGTGGGACTGACAGGAAGAAGCAATGACCTGTCGCCCACGGCAACGGACTCGCACCAGCTGGTGAAGGCGGCGGCTACAGATCGCCGGCGCCGGCCACCACCTCAAGAATCTGTGTCGTAATGCTGGCCTGACGGGCCTTGTTATAGGCCAGCGTCAGATCATCGACCAGCTCGTTTGCATTATCGGTAGCGTTCTTCATCGCTACCATACGCGCCGACTCCTCGCTGGCCCGCGCCTCAAGCAGCGCCAGATAAACCTGGACATCCACATAGCGCGGCAGCAAAGCCTCGAAGATGGCCCGCGGGTCCGGCTCGTAGATATAGTCAATGCGCTGACGCTCGCTGCTGCCTTCGCTCTGCGGCGGCTGCACCGGCAGCAACTGGATCGCCACCGGTTGCTGCGAGGTGGTGCTCACAAAGCGAGCGTAGACCAGATAGACTACATCCACCTCGCCGCTCAGGAAAGCATCCATTGCCACCTGAGCCACTGCCGACGCGTCGTTCATCGAAGGATTATCGCTAAGCTGCGTAAACTCGGCCAGCAGGTGCTGCTGCGTCCGCACAATGAAATCGCGTCCCTTGCGACCAATGGCCACAAACGAGACGGCGGGACGCTGCCCCTCGGCTCGCTGCACCTCTTCCTGAACCTCCAGCGCCGTTGAGGCCGCCTTACGATTAATATTGCTCGGCAGCGCGCCGCAGAAGCCGCGATTAGGCGAGATCACAATGAGGCCGACGCGCTTCACCGGGCGGCTGCGCAGCAACGCCACCTCATTGCCCAGATCCTCGCCGGCCACCGTTGCCAGGCGTGACACCAGCTCCCGAATCTGCTCCGCATAAGGGCGCGCCCGCTGCACACGCTCCTGAGCGCGTCGCATGCGGCTGCTGGCGATCATCTGGAAGGTGCGCGTAATCTGCGCAATATTCTTCACCGTCCTGATGCGCCGCCGAATCTCGCGGGTTGATGGCATAGCTCTCTCCGCCTCCTAGCTAGCTAGCTGCTGCTTGAGCCTTCTGCGGCTGCGGTGCGGCGGTCTTCTTGAACTCCTCAATAGCGGCTCGCAGACGTGCCAGCAGATCGTCGGACATATTGTTGCGCTGCTTCACCGACTTCTCAATGATCTCCTGGCCGATCTCGGGATGGTTCGCCTCCATATAGCGATGGAAAGCCGCCTCCCACTCCTGGATCAGTGCCAGCGGCACATCATCCAGGTAGCCCTGTGTCGCAGCGTAGATGATCATCACCTGCTTCTCTACCTCAAGCGGCTGGTACTGCTTCTGCTTGAGGATCTCTGTCAGGCGCTGGCCGCGCTCGATGCGGGCCCGCGTCGCCTTATCGAGGTCGGAAGCAAACTGTGCGAATGCTGCCAGCTCGCGGAACTGAGCCAGATCCAGGCGCAGCGAGCCAGCCACCTGACGCATAGCGCGCGTCTGGGCGCTGCTTCCCACGCGGGAGACCGAGATACCGACGTTAATCGCCGGGCGAATACCGGCGTTGAACAGGTCCGTCTCCAGGAAGATCTGGCCGTCGGTAATCGAAATGACGTTGGTCGGAATGTAGGCCGAGATATCGTTGGCTTTCGTTTCGATGATCGGCAGAGCTGTCAGCGAGCCGCCGCCGTAGTCCTCGTTCAGGCGAGCCGCGCGCTCCAGCAGGCGCGAGTGCAGGTAGAAGACATCACCGGGATAAGCCTCGCGGCCCGGCGGGCGACGGATAATCAGCGAAATGTTGCGGTAGGCCTCGGCGTGCTTGGTCAGATCATCGTAGACGATCAGCGCATCGCGGCCCGACTCCATAAACTCCTCGCCAATCGCACAGCCAGCGTAAGGCGCGATATACTTCATCGGAGCCGGATCGGCGGCGCCGGCTACCACGACGATCGTGTGCTCCATCGCCCCATACTTCTCCAGGGTCGCAATGGTGCGCGCCACCGAAGAATTCTTCTGGCCGATGGCCACATAGATGCAGATTAGATCTTTGCCCTTCTGGTTAATGATTGTATCGATAGCGATGGCCGTCTTACCGGTCTGGCGGTCGCCGATGATCAGCTCGCGCTGACCGCGTCCGATGGGGATCATCGCGTCGATCGCCTTAATACCGGTCTGCACCGGTGTATTCACCGAGCGGCGCGTAATCACGCCGGGGGCCACGCGCTCGATCGGGCGCCGCTTATTGGTAATGATCGGTCCCTTATTATCGATTGGCTCACCGAGCGCATTGACCACGCGCCCGATCAGCGCATCGCCGACCGGGACCGAAATCACCTGACCGGTCGTGCGCACCTCATCATCCTCGCGCAGCTCAGTATAGTCGCCGAGAATGATGATGCCGACCGTCTCCTCCTCCAGGTTGAAGGCCATACCCTTCAGCCCGGTGCGGGGGAAATCCACCAACTCCAGATATTTCACATCCTGCAAGCCATAGACGCGGGCGATGCCGTCCTGGACGGCGATCACGGTCCCGACGCTGGCCGTGGCAGGCTGGCTTTGATCGAAGCCAACGATATTACGTTCGATGATGGCACTGATTTCATCTGCCCACGATGCCATCGTCTTTCCTCCTCAGGTAGTCTCTCCTCGCCATAGAGGCCAGCCGGAACAAGAAGCCAATACCACACACACGCAGGGGCCAAGCCCAAACCGCAGATCGAAGCTGCGTGCACAGACCAGCCCGACGCAAGCCTGCTGTGCCGGCCTCAAGCTCGACGGACGGCAGGACAGGCAACAACAAGGCAGACCAGTAGACAGGGCAGCCGGCCCGTTACGGACGAGAGCGAGCGATGGGCAAAACGCTAAAGTACAGATTAACTAACTGGCGAACGAGAAGCGAACGAATGAGCAAGCAAACAAAAGAGCAACGGCCAGCAACCAGAGAGTTGGGGAGCCGGCACGTAAGCCAACGGGCCTCACTACCTGCAGTCCAGTCAGTCGGGCAAGAGCAGGCAGACAAGCAAACAAGCAAGCAAGCAGTTCTGGCCCTTACTGAGTGCGTGTCGGCTCAGGGCGATCCTTGGCTGGTGGATCGTTGACCGTCGCCAGGGCGGCAGGCAGTTCCAGCGATGCCAGCAGCTCAGAGCTATGGGCAGCGGTCTCCTGCAGCAAGCGCTGCTGAAGCGTAGCCAGCCGATGCTGGACGCTGGCATCAATGACCTCGTCGCCGACGCGAGCGATGATCCCTCCCAGAATCTCCGGCTCGACCTTTGTCTGCAAGATAATCTGTTTTCCTGTTCTTCGCTCTAACGCCTGCTTCACACGCTGAAGCGCGGCCTCATCGAGAGGCGCCGCCGTGATCACCTCGGCGATTGCCTGGTTTTTGTAGCGGAGCACGAGCTGTTCGAGTTCGCGCGCGATATTCGGCATCAACTCGACCAGATTACGCTGGACCACCAGCAATGCGAGATTGAGCGACGTCGGCAGGACCCGCGACGCAAGCGCCTGACGCAGCGCCTGCTCCTTGCGCGCCAGTGGAATTTTCGGCTCGCTCAGCAGATAGGCCATCTTGCGCTGGGCCAACAGCTCAGCAATGGAGCGCACCTCGTTGAGGGTGCGATCTAGCGTCTGCTGCTGCCGCGCGATATTGAAGATAGCTTCAGCGTAGCGGCGTGCGATCGCTCCCTTAAGCATTACTGTCCCTTCGTAGCCTGGCTGGCGTTGACGAACTCTTCAA
>NZ_JADGIA010000048.1 GCF_019683635.1 Thermogemmatispora sp.
AAGCAAGCATACTTTCGAGAGAGCAAGCGGAATCTCGGAAAGGAAAGTCCTTATGCCGTCGACAGAAACTGCGAACGTGGGTAAAGCGGTTGCTGCCCGAGTGGGCACCAATATCCGTGAGGTGCGCACGCGGTTGGGCCTCACCCAGGCGCAACTGGCGTCGCCCGAGTTCTCAATTTCATATATCTCCGCCATCGAGCGAGGTAAGATCCGCCCTTCGCTCAAAGCTCTGTCTATTCTCGCCCGGCGGCTCGATGTCCCGCTTACCTTCTTGTTAGAAGGCTCGCCCGCGGGCGCGGCTGAGGCGCGAGCTGTTGGCTACTCGCCGGCGGACTCCGGTCCTGACCAGCGGGTCGAGGTCGATCTCTTGCATGCTGGCATCCTCATCCAGCAGCAAGCCTACGAGCAGGCGACGCAGTTGCTGGCGCCCCTCCAGCCCGAGCGTCTCACTACCGACCAGGCTTTTCGTCTCTATCTGTTGCGGGGCCTGATCCATCTTGGGGCTGGGGAATATCAGGAGGCCGTCGTGGATCTGCGGGCCGCAGTCAACCAGGGCGAGGGCATGAATGAAATCGAATACAGCGAGCGTGCGCGCAACTACCTCGGCAAAGCTTACTTTCTCCTCTATAACTACACGCTCGCCTTGGAGAACCATCAGCGTTGCCTGGAAGTCATCGAGGCTGGTCAGATTAAGGACCCGATCTTTGCTCTAGAGGTCTTTAGCAATCTAGCGAATGACTACTTCCGCCTCGGCGAGCTGGAGAAGGCGGTGACTTTCTATCATCGTGCTTTGGAAACCCTTGATGAAGTCTATCGCGATAGTCGGGCCTTCGCCCGTCGCTATATGGAGATCAGTCAGCAGTATCGTAGCGCTGGCAAACTGGCAATGGCTCGCGACTATGCGATGCGCAGCCTGGCCATCTACGAGATGCGCGATGAGCAGCGTCTGATGGGTCTGACCCATCAGCAGCTTGGCAAGGCCCTGGAGAAGCAAAACGATCTGGCCGGGGCTGAGCAGGAATATCGTCACGCTATTGAGATCGAGCGCGAATTGAGTGATGAGGTGGCTGCCTCACTCTGTCATACCAGTTTGGCGGAGCTGCTGCTGAAGGAAGGGAAGCTGGTCGAGGCCGAGCGTGAAGCCCAGGAGGCTCTCAATCTGGCTCGTGCCAGTCAGGACCCGCGCACGCAGGGGCAGGCCCTGATTGCTCTGGCTCAGATCCGTCACCAGGAGAGTGATTTCTCTGGCGCTGATGAGTTGTTCCATCAGGCCCTGGACCTCCTTGATCGGGCCAATGCCCACGAGCTGGCTGCCAGTGCCTACTTCCGCTATGCGAATCTTTTAGAGCAGCGGGGTGAGGTGCAGCGTAGTCTCAATGCCATTAAGAAGGCCTATGAGCACCAGCGCCAGGGGAAGTTGGGTGATCTAGAGTAGCCTGCCTGGCCCACTACCGCCCACATGAGGCGGGCAGTAGGACCGGGGCTACTCTTCTGCCGCCTTGGCAGATCTTATAGCCCTGGCGGAGACGCTGGCTGTTGACCCGGCTGACCTGCCCAAAGTTGTCGTCGGCTGGCAGCGCTGCCAGCCGCCTGAAGAGTTGTTCGGTTGCTGCCCGTTCGGACCCCTGGCCTTCTCGTCCAAGGCGCTCCCACCGCGGCGCTGCTCCTGCGCGCCACGGTGGTCCTCTCTCTCCCCCTTCTTTTATCGTCGTTCCTGATGCACTCCCCACCTGACATTAGAGAAGATAAGGGGCATCATCCTCCATTGCGTTGTGGAACGCTTCTCTGTGCTCTGTCTCCTTGCTTGATGGCTCAAAAGCAGATATACTGCTGTGAGATCCTGCCCACGCTCACACTGCCTTCGGGAGAGAGGCTCCGCCTGATCCTAAAGTCTTTAAAGGGGAATCTTGAGCATGTCATTCACGGCCCGTGACCTAAGATATGAGCCGGAAAAAAGCTTTCCAGCGCTGGAAGCTTTCCTCCGGCAGCGGGCTCAGCGCTACCTGGGGCCGCTGCAGTACGATGCTGAAGAGGTCGACCTGGTGGTCAATCACGTGGTCGAGCGTCTGGTAACCTTGGGCCTGCTGGGGGGGGGAGACCGGCAGCCTGAGACAGTGCTGGATCGCCTGAGCGAACCCCAATTCTATGCTTTCCTCAATAATTGTGTGCGTCATAAGGCGATCGATCGCTTGCGCCGTCAACACCGACAGATGCTCCCCTTTTCGGCCCTGCAAGAGAGCGAGGAGTACCAGGGCGAGGCCGATCCTTTGGGCGAGGTCACTACACCGCTATGGGGCGTGGCTCCCTTTGCTCATCCTGAAGAAGCGGCCCTGGCTGCCGTGACTCAGCAGGAGCTGCGCATCTTGTTGAAGCACTGTATTAAAGCGCTCGCCAGTGCTCCACGCCAGCTGCGAGCAGTGTTACAGGAACTGGAAACGGTAGGGGCTGTGGATCTGGCTCGCGAGGTGGTAGAGGAACTGCAGGCGATCTCTATCACTCTCCTTCCTGCTGAGACTCCCCTGGCTCACCTGAGTCAGCATCGCGACCACGCTTATAAGAAGCTCCGCGCTTGCCTGCAGTCACTGAGTTCCAATTTGGCGGTTGTTGTTGCTCTGCGTCTAACAGAGTATGAGGCTTTGCTCTCATCTCGTAGCAACGAGGCTAGCGGCGAGATAGCGATATCGATACAGGATCTGGTGAGCCAGGGGCTGACGCTGGCCGAGGTCAAGCAAGGGCTGAGGCAACTGACTTTCGAGGGCTTGCTGAACTGGCATGAGGGGGATGAGGTCGTGCATCTTGATGCTGCTCGCCTCCGCCGGTTGGCCCGTTACTATCGGGTCGAATAGCAGCAAATCGTGATTTCCCCCCAGATCAAGAGGAAGGAAGGAGGTTGTGAATGAGCAACCACAACAACTATGAGAGCGAAATGAACCAGCCACATCCGGGTTCTTCTGGGGGACTGGCACGTTGGTTGCAGGAGTTGATGCTACCCCCCAATGCGCCGGCTCCTTCCCCCTCATCTCCAGGCGAGCAGCTCACTTTGCTCCAGAGCAACGACGACCACCTGCTCCTCTATCAGCAGATACCTGATTTTTGTGAATCACTGCTTCGACATGATAGTCAGGTTTACCTTCGTTATGCTGGACTTATCTATCATTTGATTGGTTGTTCGCTTTGCCGAGGCGCCTATGTGGAAACCTACGCTGCGCTGGGGAAAACCCTGGTGGATCAGCCTCTCTCGCCTGAGCAGGAGGCCCTTTTGCGCCCTCCGGCGACCGTTTCGCCAGCGCCAGCGCGGTCTCTGGTGCATCTCTGTCAGGCCCTCATTCGCCAGGCAGAGCTGCTGTTGCGTCAGGCTGAACGCGAGCCGGAGCGCGAAGATGCCCTCGTCGCGGCCCGGCAGCTTTTGCAGCGAGCGATCCGCCTGAGCGTTGGCCTGACGCAACAGCGCGAGCGAGCCTTGCACGATTTGGTACGCGTGGCCAGTCTGGTAGCCGGGCGCGAGGGACCACCTCGTGAACCGCCGCTTTATGCCTACGAGCTGCGCCAGCCCGGTCCTGTGGCGCGCTCTGTGCGCAGGAGCATGGCCCCTTTGGCGAGTGCGGGCCTATCTGGCCAGCAGGCGACCCCGGCGGTGATCCTCTTGCAGGCTGGTCCCTATGAAGGCAGAATAGAGCAGGAGGACGACCTCCTTGTTCTCTTCCTTGAGGGATTACCCCCGGAGCTGCATGGCCAATACCTGGAAGCAGCACTTCCTCTCGGTACCCTTGTTGAGGCTGTGGAGTGGTTCGGCGGCAGCCCGCAAGCAATTCGTTCTCCAGAGACGGTGGATTCCCAGGGCCGACTGCGCTTCCCATTAGGGCGCACTTCACTCCAGCTGAGCAAGCCAGAGGAGCGCAACATGCTTGAAGTCGCTTTCATGCGCCTTGAATTGCGCCCCTGCCCGTCCTGATGAGGAGCAAACACTAACCTTGAGCAAAGACAGAGGTGGGGAGAAAACGGATCTCCGTTCAGGGACGAGTGCGGTGCTGGGCGATCTCGTAAGCACGACGGAAGTAGAGAAAGGCTTCACGTGCGTTCCCTCGTCCCTCAAGCAGGTGAGCATAAGTGCTGTAGTATTCAGCGAGCTGATCGCGGTCAATATGGAGGCGCTCCAACAGAACAAGCGCCTCGCGACAGAGTTGATCGCCGTGCTCGTATTGGCCCTCCTGGTAAGCGAGCTGGCCGAGAAGAAAAAGGGCCTCGGCCTGAATGAGGTTGTCGCCAAAGGTGCGCGCCAGAGCCAGGGCCTGCTCGCTGTAACGTCTGGCTTCTGCCAGCTGGTGCTCATGATGAAAATGCCAGCGTGCCAGGTGAAAAGCAATGCTAGCAGCCTGCAGGGGCTCTCTTGCCCGTTGCTGCAGATCTTCTAAGGTCGCAAGCGCTTGGCGTCGGCTGGCCTCATCCCCGCTCTGCAAACGGGCGTGATAGAGCAGATGGGTCATCTCGCCTTGTAAACGGCTGAGCCATCGCTGTGCCTGAACCGCCAGGGCTTTGTGAGCGCTGAGCAGAGCCAGTGAATAGTTACCCTGACGAGCATAGCCTGCGCTTAGCTCGGTGTAGGCCTGTTCGGGACGTTGAGCAGGCATCACTGCCGCCTTCTCGCTCAGCGCTGCTGCCTGTTTCAGAGCGGCGATCGCGCGTTCGTTGTCGCCCCGTTTGAGATAATACTGTCCAAGGTCAAGATGGCATCGAATTAATAGAAAGTAATCTTTCGGCGTGATTTTGTCGGAGATATTGATACTTTCATTATAGAAGAATTCTGCTAAATAATAATTTTGCATAGAGAAATGTACAAGACCAGAAAAATAAAGAATACGAGCTTTTAAAGGAGAAGGTTCATAATCACTTAGAAGCTGGCGAGACTCTTCGAGGGAGCGCTCAGCCTCGGAAAGGCGTCCGACGGAGAAGGCGGCAAGGGCAAGAAGATAATAGACCCGCGCCTTATCCTGGCGCGGGAGCATGGTACTGATCAAATCATACAAGGCGGCGGTGGCCCGGGCCAGCTCGCCCTCATGAATCCAGATCTCGCTCTCCAGTAGCCGCAGGTGCAGTTCATCCTCGCCTGCGGGGGCATGCCGTCCATCACGGGCGGCTACAGCTGGCTGAGCAAGGGGTCCACCTCCAGTCTCGGCCAGAAGCTGAGCGGGGGAAACGTTCAGCCGGCTCGCCAGGATCTCCAGCGCCCGAATGGAAGGTTGAATCTGTCCGCGTTCAATGGCTGAGATGTAGCTGACGGAGAAATCTTGACCTGCCAGTTGGCTCTGAGTCAGTTTCCTGGCTTGCCTGATCGCTCGCACTCTTGCCCCTACTGAAGACCCGAGGTGGTTGGGCGTCTTTGGTGACATAGAACCCTCCTACGTACAGCACACTCGTGAATATGAATGGGGAGTCAATAAATAGATAACTTCCTCATAAAAGAGATTGTAAATTCTTTTTATTGTTGTGTCAATAGCAAGGAAAAATCAGCATGCAAAAAAGTCCCTTTCTTGTGTTACAACTAAAGCTGTCTCACGCTCATGGTCTCATGAATGAACAGCGTATTGCAGCAGTCATCGCAATGCTATGCACAGTTCAATCGAAATTCAAGCAGGGGCTTCCCTCCGCTTTAAGAGTGCTGTCTGGTAGCCGATCTGCCTGAACTGTGTATCAATCTCTCTCTATGAGAAGATAGCGCAGAAGCTCTCCACCGCTGGTACTATCTTCCCGTGCCCCTTTGCCCCTGCCTGACGGTCTGCTCTCAATGAAAACCAGAGGGTCAGCGTCTCCTACTGACGGCCTGCCCTCTTTCCCTGTATAATCAAGGCAACCTGGACTTTTGGGAGGGTGAGTCTATCATGTTTCGCTTTCTCACCGCGGGTGAATCGCATGGTCCCTGCTTGACTATCATCGTTGAAGGGCTGCCTGCCGGACTAGAGATCGATCGCGAGGCTATTGACCGTGATCTCCGTCGTCGCCAGGGTGGCTATGGGCGTGGAGGACGCATGAAGATCGAGAAAGACAGCGTGCGTTTTCTCTCTGGCATCCGGCATGGGCGGACCCTTGGTTCTCCGGTGACCATGCAGATTGAAAACCGTGACTGGGTCAACTGGCAGCAGGCGATGAGTCCTGAACCGGTGGAGGAGCGGCCCGAACCGGTGACGCGCGTGCGCCCCGGTCACGCCGATTTTACAGGAGCCATGAAATATGGTCATCGCGATGTGCGCAATGTGATTGAACGGGCCAGCTCGCGCGAAACCGCGGCGCGTGTGGCTGTAGGGTCTCTCTGCCGCCAGCTGCTTCAGCCCTTTGGGATCTCCATTCACAGTCATGTTCTGGCCATTGCCGACGTAGGCTATGAGGAGCCGCGTCCCCTAACCCGCGACGCCTATCCCCCGAGCCTGTGGGAACAGGTAGAAGCCTCACCGATGCGCTGCGCTGATCCCGCCTTGACCGAGCGTATGATTGCTCGTATTCTAGAAGCAAAGCGGGCTGGCGACACCTGCGGTGGGGTCTTCGAGGTCGTCGCCCTGGGGGTCCCGATCGGGCTGGGCAGCTATAGTCAGTGGGATCGACGTTTGAGCGCGCGCCTGGGTCTGGCCATGCTCAGCATTCCGTCGGCCAAGGCTGTCGAGATTGGTGCGGGACTGGAGGCGGCGCGGCGCACTGGCTCTCAAGTGCATGATGTGCTGCGACATGGGGCTGACGGAAGCTGGTACCATGTGACGAACAACGCTGGGGGCATCGAAGGAGGGATCACTAACGGCGAGCCACTGGTGGTACGTGTGGCGCTCAAACCCATCCCTTCTCTGGCTCATCCGCTACCCGCCGTCGATCTGGCCAGTGGCGAGAATATTGATCAGACCCGCTATGAGCGCAGCGATGTCTGCGTAGTGCCCGCCGGTGGCGTAGTCGGTGAGGCGATGATGGCCATCGTCTTGACCGAAGCCCTCCTAGAGAAGTACGGAGGCGATAGTCTGGAGGAAATGCTGCGCCATTTCCAGGCCAGCCAGTCGGCTTAGAGCAGGACCGGACCAGGCTGGGCTGGGCTGAAGAGAAGGCGCCGCAAGCGCCCGCCGCCAGCGTGAGCGAGGAAATGGGCCGGAGGGGAACCTCGTCGCTCGGCGCCCACAGCTATGCTGCTTGCTCGCTCCAATCTGGCAGGCGCTGTGGCGTTCAGCTCTCGTCTGGGGTGCTGGTGCTCTTCATCCCTGCGGTCGGCTCGTCTGCTGAAGGGAAAGATTGTCTTTTCTGCCAGCAAGCCTGACAGTAACCGCTGGCCACCAGGTCCAGCGTTAGGCCGTGAAAGCCGTACTGCTGCTGCAGGTCTTCATGCAGATTGCCAAGCAGATTCTCGTCGAGATGGATAATGACGTGGCAGCCACGGCAGATCAAATGGTGATGGGCCTTGCCCGGCGCGCGCTCGTAGCGTGGTGGCTCCCCCGGAAGACGGTTCTCTCGCACGAGCCCTAGCTCCTTGAGGAGTTCGAGCGTGCGATAGATGGTTGAGAGGCTGACCGCGGGATTTTGCTGCTGAACGCGCTCGCTGATCTGTTCAATGCTTAGATGGGCGTCTGCTTCGTGAATAACGTTCAAGATCATCGAGCGCTGCGGCGTGAGACGGTAGCCGCGCTTGCGCAGAAGCTCGCTCGACGACTTGACATAGTGGTGCATTGCTCAAACCTCGACCTGGGATCGACCTGAGCTGGGCTGTCCTCTGCTCACTAGGACAGCCTGACAGCTCTCTTCGCTGCGTGAGAAATACCTTGACGGATCGGGTGCGCGACCTTGCCTGAATCCTAGCATGGCCAGATGCGGGGCGTCAATGAGGACTGGTGAAGGCCGATGGCGGAGTAGGAGAGAGTGTGAGGCCCTACCTGCCGTTGTAGGTGGGCCAGCTCATCTGGCGAGTGCCTGGTGAGGGCGCGGTACGATGAAGGAGAATGGCACCATGACTGCTACCCATTTTTGGCGCTCTATCGTTGATCCGCTGCGCGTCATGAGTGCGCGCGTGCTGCACTGGGAGGAAGAACGTTCTCAGCCACGCGAAGAGGCGCTGGCCGTCGAAGAGCCGCTGGAGGTCCGGCTTAACCAGCGCAGTCTCGCGATCATTATGCGCACCCCTGGCCACGATCGCGAGCTGGCCCTGGGCTTCCTTTTCAATGAGGGCCTCATTCGCTCGGCGCAGGAGGTGCTGCGTGTTGAGGAGGCCCTCGACGCCGATGGCCTTCCACTGCCCAACGTCATAGAGGTCACCCTGCGCAGCAGCGAAGCCCAGGCCGAGCAGGCCAGTAGTGGAGCCGCTTGCCAGGCTACCTTTGAGCGTCATTTCGCGGTCTCCTCTAGCTGTGGATTGTGTGGCAAGAACAGTATTGCGGATCTGCTCAGCTCGCTTACTCCGCTAGAGCCAGATAGGCTGCGTTTGCGAGCTGAGACGCTCTACATGCTGCCTGAGCGGCTACGGGCGGCCCAGGCTGTTTTCTCCCATACTGGTGGCCTGCATGCAGCGGCTCTCTTCTCCCTCCAGGGGGACCTGCTGCTCCTGCGCGAAGACGTCGGGCGACACAATGCGGTGGACAAGCTCGTGGGCTATGGCCTGCTCCAGGGCACCTTCCCCTACCGCGAGCACATGCTCATGGTCAGCGGGCGGACCTCGTTCGAAATTATACAGAAAGCTCTCTCTGCCCGTATCCCTTGCGTGGCCGCTATCTCGGCACCATCGAGTCTGGCTGTGGAGCTGGCGGAGCAAGCGGGCATCACGCTTGTGGGCTTCCTGCGGGGACGTTCAATGAACGTCTACACGCACCCTGAGCGTCTGCTAGCCGCTGGCTAGAGTCCTCTTGCGTGTCAGAGAGGACGGGACTATAATGCGGACTATGCGAGGAGCCATGCAAAGTGACACCATAGCAGCGATCGCTACCCCTCCTGGTGTGGGTGGCATTGGCATTGTGCGCGTGAGTGGGGAGGCAGCTTTCTCCATTGTGCTCCCGCTCTTTCGCCGTCCCGGTGGGGAGCAGGCGCTCCCACCCTCGCATCAGCTCACCTATGGGCGGATTGTTGACCCGCGGAGTGGTGAGGTGCTCGATGAGGTGCTGGTGGCTTTCATGCGTCGGCCCCACACCTATACCCGCGAAGATGTGGTTGAGATTCAGGGACACGGCGGGCCGCTCGTCTTGCAGCGTATTCTGCGCCTCGTGCTGGAACAGGGGGCACGGCTTGCGCAGCCGGGCGAGTTTACCCTGCGTGCCTTTCTCAACGGACGCCTCGATCTGGCGCAGGCCGAGGCTGTCATGGATGTCATCAGCGCCCGCACCGAGGCGGGGTTGCAGCTGGCCATGCAGCAGCTGCAGGGGCGCGTGTCGGCCCGTTTGCGTGAGGCCCGGCAGACTGTTCTGGGCGTCTTAGCGCGCATCGAGGCGAGCATTGATTTCCCCGAAGACGATATTCCGACTCCTCGCGCCGACGAGCTGCGTCCCCACATGCTGACGGCCCTGCGCATGATAGACGAATTGCTGGCCGGGGCAGAGCAGGGGCGCCTCTATCGTCATGGCCTGCGCACCGTCATCATCGGTCGCCCCAACGTCGGCAAGTCAAGCCTCCTGAATGCCCTGCTGCGCAGCGAGCGCGCCATCGTTACACCGATCGCCGGTACAACCCGCGATACGGTGGAGGAAGTGGCCAATCTCCGAGGTATCCCTCTCCACCTGATCGATACTGCTGGTATCACGCCTACGGACGACCCAGTCGAACAAATTGGCATTCAGCGCAGCCGTGCCGCCGCCGAGAGCGCTGACCTGGTGCTGCTGGTCTTCGACTGCGCTGAAGACTTTACTGCTCAGGACCGTCAGGTCTGTGAGGAGCTCCAGCGTCTAGGTTTTGGTCAGGAGGGCAGCATGACGACCAATGGCCGTGCCGGACGCCCGGTGATTCTGGTGCTGAATAAGATCGACCGCCCGCGCTCACTGCCGCTTGAGCAGGTGCGTCGCTTCTGGCCCGAGGCTCCGCTGGTCATGACTTCAACGCTGACGGGCGAGGGATTGAGCCAGCTGGAGGAGACGATCGCCAATCTGGTGCTGGCCGGCAGAGCGCTGCAAGGCGATAGCGTGCTGGTGACGAACCTGCGCCACCAGGAAGCCCTGCGCCTGGCCTCTCAGCATCTGCAGGCCGCCCTGGCTACACTGGAGCAGGGCCTGCCCCTCGATTTTGTCTCGATCGATCTACAGGCTGCCTGCCACGCCCTCGGCGAGATCACTGGCGAGACTGCCAGCGCCGACCTGCTTGAGCGCATCTTCAGTGAATTCTGCATCGGTAAGTAAAATACGCTTTGTTCTTTGTGAATTGATTTATTTGTAATAGTCTCTGAAGAAGGAAAATGATATTCAGGAGCAGTATGAAGCGATCGACGCTGCTTATCGCTGTGGTTCTTGTCCTGAGCAGCGTCGTCCTGACCGCCCTGGCTTACCGGGTGGCGCTCACGGGTATCGTAGGCGATGAGGCCACGCCGACGCCGGTGCCGCTTGCCCAGCGACCGACACCAACTCCCTCGCCAACGCCGGTTTTTACGCCGACGCCGACCCCTTCGCCGACCCCCTCGCCGACCCGTGATCCGGCTACCGTCCTCGGCGTTGAGGGACGTACCGCTGCCGCTGCTGGGGGCATTGCCTGGGTTCGTCTGGGGGACCGCAGTTGTGGCGCTGCTGGTTTGCAGGGCAGCGCTCTCAAAAATGCCATTGCCAGCATGCATGCTGCTGGTTTCCATGTCTTGCTGACGCTTTGCCAGCCAAGCGCGGGCCCCCCACGTCTCTACGATCCCAACATCATCCAGGATGCTGCTTCGGCAGGAGCGGATGCCGTGCAATGCGGCAACGAGCAGATGAAGCTTGACGCCTGGACGACCTATGTCACCCCTGAGCGCTTTGCGCGCTTCTATGATCTCTGTGCCCAGGCTGTGCAGACCTATGACCCTGGCGCCAAGATCATTCTCGGCTCGGTCGATCCGCTGGTCGTGCCGGACGACTACAGCAAGCTCATGGTCCGTGTCGCCTATCTGAACGAGATGCAGACTGCCATGAATACCCTCGTCCATCCGGGAGGCCACTGGAGCTGGCGCACGCAGACCCTGGGTCTCATCGATAGCTGGCACAATGGTTATCCGGGCGATTACGTCAATAACCTCTACGGACTGCTGGCCTTCTGGGCGCAACAGTTCGGCATTGATCTCAACAGTGGCAAGTTGGGAGAGCACATCTGGATCGTCGAGGGCACTGGCTGTTTTCAGGGCTGCGGCCTCAACGTCTACAATCCGGCTGAGATCGCCATCGCTCATATTCTGTCACTGATTAGCGATGTGCGTACGGCGATGAGCTACCGTGTGCCCTTCTTCTACTTCAGTGGGCAGGACTTCATCATCGATGGGCAGCTCTGGCCGATCGGCGTGGTAGATGTTGGGGGACATCCCAAGCCCTTGAGGCAAGATCTGGGGATGGGTGCGCGTTCGCTGACGCTCAGCTGTCCACGGGGAGCGATTCAGGTCCAGACACAGCCAGCCTTGCTCGGGGCACTCTATCGCGGTTGCCAGCTGCCGGCGAACTATCGGAGCGTGCTGGCAAGCTAAAGGCAGCGCCTGGAGCCAGTTGCTGACTGGAGCCAGTTGCTGAGTTGATCCCGCCTACCTCGCCCGGCCAGGTTGCCAGCCAGAATGGCTCTCCCGGGCGCGGATCTGGGTGAGCAATAACACTGGGAGCACCTCTCGATAAGAACCGACAAGGGAGGCTGCTCACCGCCAGGAAGGGAATAGCAGCAGTGAGCGGGGAGAGAAGGCCGCTCGTAAGGAATGCTGCGGCGCTTCTCTGCTCCTCGCTCGTCTCAGACCTGGAGATAGCGCAGGACTTCTGAGCGAGGAACGGCTATCTGTCGTGCCTCCTCAGCACCCTCGGCGCGCAGAGAGCGGACAGTCACCAGCCCCTTGGCCAGCTCCTCCTCTCCCATGATCAGGGCATAGACAGCGCCCGAGGTATTGGCCTGCTTCATCTGAGCTTTGGGACTGCGATCGCCATAGCTCATCTCTGCTTTGATGCCGGCATGTCGCAACTCAGCAATCAGGCGAATTGCCGCCTCTTTGAGGGCCGGCTCCTTGCCCATGTAGACCACAAAAGCCCGCGGCCTCTCAGGAAGAGGTGGGGTGATTCCCTGGCGCTTCAGCTCCAGAATGACGCGCTCGATACCCATGCCAAAACCGATGCCGGGCGTAGGAGGGCCGCCCAAGAGTTCGGCCAGTCCGTCGTAGCGTCCCCCACCGTTGAGAGCCGTATTGTCCATCTCTGAAGTGAACTCGAAGACCGTACGCGTATAATAATCCAGACCACGCACAAGTAGAGGATTCAGCTCGAAAGGCACCTCGTAGAGCTGCAAGAAGCGCTGTACACGCTCGAAATGCTCGCGACACTCGTCACAGAGGTAATCAACACTGTGGGGGGCAGCGGCGATCTTGGCCTGATCTTCAGGCTCTTTGCAATCCAGCAGACGAAGCGGGTTCTTCTGGAAGCGAGACTGGCAGTTGTAGCAGCACTGATCAAGCAAAGGGTGATAGTAAGCGCGCAGAGCTTCCACGTAGCGCGGGCGGCAATTTGAATCACCGATGCTATTGAGCTGAACGCGGATGCCTCGCAGCCCGAGCTGGCTGTAGACCTGATAGAGCAAGGCGATCAGCTCGGCATCGATCGCAGGATCACTCTCGCCGATGGCCTCGCAGCCGAACTGGTGGTGCTGGCGGTAGCGCCCGGCCTGGGGGCGTTCGTGGCGAAACATTGGCTCGCTGAGGTAGTAGAGCTTGACGGGCTGAGGCAGCTTGAACATCCCATGCTCCAGATATGCCCGGACCACACCCGCCGTTCCCTCGGGGCGCAGGGTCAGACTCTGGCCGTGACCCTCCTTTCCTGGGCGATCCTCGAACGTATACATCTGGTGCTCAACCACGTCTGAAGTTTCGCCAGAGGTCTTGAGAAAGACCCCTGTCTCTTCCAGAATGGGCGTCTCGATACGGCGGTAACCATACAACTCGGCCACAGCCGCGGCGGTCTGCTCCACGAAGCGCCAATAGGGCTGCTCCTCGGGCAAAATATCGCGGAAACCCTGCAGGGCTCGGTACTGTTGTGCTGACATAGTCCAGTTCTTTCGCGCCTCCAGATCGGAAATGCACAGCCTATTATAGCAGATGATGTCCAGAGGAGGAGGGCCGAGGGAAGTGAGGCAAAGGACTGGGAAGAGAGGGTTATCATCAGCTTCCGCGGCGAAGCCGTAAGCGGCGGTCTGTTACTCTTGAGCTAAAGCAGGCGTTACACTCATAGTTAGTTGAGGGGAGGACCAGCTGGCCTGTTGGGTGCTCACAGGAGGTGAGCGGTGGGGAGCCTGAAAGAGCTACGTATAAGATCCGCGGCGTGGCAGGTAGAGGTGCAGCCTGTGGTCGAAGAGCCTGTCCTCTGGACATTCTGGCGGGGAAATGGTATTACACAACTGAGGAACTGGCTCGTTCTGTAGTTGCCATCAGGCTTGCTGGAATGCCATAGGGCCTGTTCGCACGCGATCGGATGGTAGATCCTGCACGCGCCTCCGCCGGCAGTTGGCATCAGGCATCCGGCTATGCATGGGCCAGAATGGTCAAGGTCTGCACGTGAGCAAGGATGCGACTGACATCTCCGTTGGGCCGTGCGAGCCAGAAGAAATGCCCGGTTCTTCTTCTTCATCTCAACCGCCGTACGGCAAGTAACAGGGAGCTATGAGCGAATTACAATCAGAAACCATTGAGACAGGAGTCAAGACGAAGTACAGCCTTTCGGTCATTCTGCCTGCCCATAACGAAGAGGCGGCCATTGCCGGTACACTCCAAAATGTGCTGGAGACCCTGACCCCCTGGGTGCGAGACTTTGAGGTTGTAGTAGTCAACGACGGCAGCAAAGACAACACCAAAGCCATCGTGGAAAGCCTGGCTGCCACTGATCCACGCATTCGGCTTATCAACCATCCGGTCAATCGCGGCTATGGGGCGGCCCTGGTCAGTGGCTTTGAGGCAGCGAGTAAAGACCTTGCCTTTTTCATGGACTCTGATGGCCAGTTTGATATCCGCGACATCGAGCAGTTTTTCCCGCTCATTGAGCGCTTCGACGCGGTCCTGGGCTATCGGATCAAGCGCCAGGACACCTGGATGCGCAAGCTCAATGCCTGGGGCTGGAAATGGCTCGTGCGTCTAGTCTTTGGCCTGCGCGTGCGCGACATTGACTGTGCCTTTAAGCTGTACCGGTCGCAGTTTTTCCGCGAGCACAAACTAGAGACGCGCGGCGCCATGATCAACACGGAGATTCTCTACAAGTTCACGCGCGCGGGCTATACCTATACTGAGGTTGGCGTTCATCACCTGCCCCGCAGAGGGGGGCGAGCCACAGGTGCCAGACCGGAGGTCATTGCACGGGCTTTCCGTGAGCTGATCTACTATGCCTGGAAGTGGCGAGCTGAGGAGCGCCATCAGAGGCGAGCCTATCGGGCTATGCTACACGAATGAGGTAGAGAAGGAATGAGCGCGACCTTTGCCGAGCTATATGCTCCCGTTCTGAAAGAGGTCTTTACCGTCCAGGCCCGGCAACGCTTAGCGGAGGGCGTGGATGGTCTGGAGTATGCGCGCTCCTACGCCGAGCGGGGCAAACCTGATTTTGTCCTTGCTTTCCTGCTCCTGGTGGAAGCCGAAGATGATCTCAAGCGGGAGCTATTGGCCTATGCCTATGAGCGGCGAGCTGTGCTCTCTGAGCAGAAGGCTGCCAGCTTCGCACGGCAGTTCCGCCGTCCCTTTCCACTCGTGCGTCAGAGCGCCCGTCAAGATCGGCTAGCAGCTCAACGCATCCGCTCCGGCCAACCGCTGCCATCGCCTCACGAACTGGCACGGCTCTTCAACGAGCAGGCGGAGCTATAGAAGAGCAGAGAAGGGGTCAGGGCGAACGCAAAGGCGCTAGCGCCCGGAGACCGCAAAAGGGCGAGGCCGGCCAGATCTGGCCGGCCCTCCCCTCTCATGTACTAAGGCTGTCTACTCCTGCTCCTGCTCAGACTCCGAGTTTGCATCAGAAGAAGCCAGCTCTCCGTTGGCCTGCAGCTCCTCTCTCTCGGCGCCCGGTGTCTGATCATCCTGCGACGTGAGGCCCTCCTCGCGCTCGCCGTTGCGTTTTCCGTTCGTCGTCGCCACCGCCACCACGCTATCGCCTTCTGCAATGGTCATCAGGCGTGTGCCCTGAGTCGCGCGGCCCAGGCGTGAGACATTGCTGATCTCCGTACGGATTACCACCCCGCCGGCAGTAATAATCATCAAATCATTATCGAGATCAGTAATGATACGAGCTGTCGCCACTGGACCGGTCTTCTCTGTCACCTTGGCGGTCAGCACCCCACTGCCGCCGCGGCTCTGCACTGGATACTCCTCGATGGGAGTGCGCTTGCCGTAGCCGCGCTCCGTCACCACCAACAGCTCGCTGTCGCGTGGAGTCAGGTTGAGCGAGACCACGCTGTCGCCCTCTTCCAGCCGAATACCGCGCACTCCGCCGCTCATGCGCGAGGCCGCGCGCAGCTCCTCCACAGTGAAGCGGATAGCTTTGCCGTGGGCAGTGATCAAGAGCACATGGTCATCGGCGCGTGCCAGCTTGGCGCCAATCAAGCGATCGTCCTCCTCTAGATTCATGGCGATCAAGCCCTGGCGGCGCACACTCTCAAACTCGCTCATGACCGTTTTCTTAACCTCGCCCTTGCGGGTCGCCACGATCATGTAGTCGCGACTGACCCCCTTGGGTACGGCCACGATAGCCGTCACGCGCTCTTGCTGATCGAGGGCAATCAGATTAATCAGGTGCTCACCACGGGCCGTGCGGCTGACATCGGGCAGCTCATAGACGCGGAGCTGATAGACGCGGCCCCGGTCAGTAAAGAAGAGCAGATGGTCATGAGCATGAGCCACCAGCAAGTGGCGAACGGCATCATCCTCGCGCGTGACCATGCCGGTAACGCCCTTGCCGCCGCGGCGTTGGGCGCGGTATGTGCTGGAGGGAAGACGCTTGATATAACCCTTCTCTGTCAGCGTCACCACCACTTCTTCATTCGGAATGAGGTCCTCTTCCGTGAAGTCGCCGGCCTCGCCTTCGCTGATATCGGTGCGACGCGGATCGCCGTACTTCTCTTTCAGCTCCTCCAGATCGGCTTTAATCAGCTTGCGCACTTCATTGATATCGCTCAGCACCAGGTTATAGTAATCGATATGCTGCTGAACGGTGCGCAGCTCCTCCTCGACCTGCTGGCGTTCGAGGGCGGCCAGGCGAGCGAGACGCATATCGAGGATGGCGCTGGCCTGAGCCTCCGAGAAACCGAACTGCTCCTGCAGCGTGCGATTCAGCTCGGCCTCCGTGCCCTGCGACTGGCGGATGGTCTGGAGAATGGCATCGAGGTGCTCGAAAGCCTTGCGGAAGCCTTCGAGGATATGCTTGCGGGCCTCCGCGCGCGCCAGCTCATAGCGGGTTCGCCGCGTGATCACCTGTTCACGATGGTTGATATAGTGCTGCAGGAAGCCTTTGAGCGTCAGAATCCGCGGCTGGCGATCGACCAGCGCCAGCATGTTGGCATTAAAGGCGCTCTGCATGGCTGTGTACTTGTAGAGCGAATTGAGGACGCTGGTCGGATTAGCATCGCGCTTAAGCTCGATGACCATACGCATGCCGCGACGATCGGATTCGTCACGCACCTCAGCGATCCCTTCGATCTTCTTGTCACGGGCCAGCTCGGCGATCTTTTTAACAAGCTCGGCCTTGTTGACCTGATAGGGCAGCTCGGTCACCACAATACTGGCGCGCCCGCGCTCGTTTTCTTCGATATGAGTACGAGCACGGACAACGATGCGCCCGCGCCCGTTGGCATACATATTGCGGATGCCTTCACGGCCCTGGATAATGCCACCTGTGGGGAAATCGGGACCAAGAATGATGCGTGAAAGGTCTTCTGTGGTGGCTTCGGGATGGTCGATCAGATAGATGATGCCGTTACAGACCTCAACGAGGTTGTGAGGGGGGATGTTCGTGGCCATGCCAACGGCAATACCAGCGGAGCCATTGACCAGGAGATTGGGTAGACGCGCGGGCAGGACGGTTGGCTCTTTCGCCTGATTGTCGTAGTTGGGCACGAAGTCGACCGTGTCCTTGTCGATGTCGCGTAGCATCTCGTCGGCGATGGGAGCCATTTTGGCCTCTGTGTAGCGCATCGCCGCCGGTGGATCATCGTCCTGAGAACCAAAGTTACCTTGCCCTAAGATCAGCGGATAGCGCATTGACCAGGGCTGGGCCATGCGCACGAGAGTATCGTAAACGGCAACGTCGCCATGCGGGTGGTAGAGTTTGAGCACCTCGCCGACGGTACCGGCACATTTGCGGAAGGGTTTATTGGCTTGCAGGCCCATCTGCTCCATAGCGTAGAGGATGCGACGATGCACCGGCTTGAGGCCATCGCGCACATCCGGCAGCGCACGGCTGACGATGACGCTCATGGAGTAGTTCAGATAGGCCACAGTCATTTGGTCAACTATATCAACAGTTTTGACATTGCCTACTTCTTCCATCATGCAAAAATCCTCAAGTAAAAAGAAAGGTCAGTGCCAATGCTCAAGCGCTGCTAGCTGCATCGGATGGGGACGAGACGAGATGGACGGAGATACTACCTCGATCCTGCCAGACGGGGCCGGGCCTCCTTCTCAAGCTCGCATTTTCTTATTTCTTATAGTATAGCACATCTGAGGGAAAATTGCGAATGGGGGCCAGAACTTCCCGGTGGGAGTTGAACACCCGCAGCTTTTCACCCATCCAGCGCTATATTTCATAGCTGACATGTGGTATGATAGATGCTAGAGCGGGATTAAAAGAGGCTTGTATAGCGCTGTAAGGTAGGCGCCCTGGACTCTGCTCAGGGGACTGCAGTGCTGCTAGCGACTGTGCTACGGCTGATGCCATTAGAGGGAGAAGGGTAAGCAAAACAATGGAATGGCATCTCACTCTTCAGACGGCCTTGTTCATCCTGCTGGTGCCGATCTTTCTCTGGCTCGGCTACCGTCGGGGATGGCGTCGTGAACTGTTCCTATTGCCATTTGTGCTGGGAGCAGTGCTCTTTCTGATCCTGAATGTGGGGCGGGGGCTGACGCAGTTTCTGACACAGCTCTTTGTTGATCAGCCTGGTATCAACCCCTCACCGCGGGCGGTGACTATTGTCACCGTGCTCTGTCTGGCGGGCATTATTGCGGCGGGCTATCTCCTGGGCAATCGCCTCTTTCCCAAGCCGAGCACGCCCCAGGATCGCGTCCTTGGCCTTGGCCCGGCCCTTATCACCGGCTGTGTTGCTGTCTTCTATCTGACGACCCTCGTTTTCCCTCAGACCCAGGCGGTGATGCTAGGCCAGGGCTTCATTCTGCTGGATCAGTATCATCTAGGCTATTATGCGCTAGCGCTCTTTATTATCATCGCTGTCGTCGTCGTCATCCGACTGGTCTCGGCCAGTGCTGGCAAGAAGAAGTAGCGGCGGATATGAGGGGCGTGAGCCGGATAGGATAAGAGGAGAGGGAAGGCCAGCGAGTGAAGAAGGGACGACTGAGAGCGGCCAGGTGGAAGAGACCCAGCGAGGATGGCCTGACGAGTCGTCTGCCACGCAGCCGAGGTGTGTGCGATGAGCAAGAAAGACGCCAAAACCATTGCTGCCGAGGAACAGGAGAAAGACGATCCCTGGCGCTCGGGGCGAGCGCGCTGGAACATTCGTCAATTCCGACGGGGACGTGACAGACGTTGGCACTTCCCCGGTCAGCAGCCCGATGAGGTTGTTCGGCTGGTTGTCCGCAAGCACAAGATCTTTCTGTTGAGGCCGGCCATGCCTACCATTGGGCTAGCCCTGGCCTTGTTGCTGGTAATCTGGGCCAGCACCCGTCAACCGGTCCTTGGAGGAGTGTGGCTGGCCCTGGAGGTGATCATCTCCCTGCTGATGCTGGCGGCCCTGGGCTGGTTTCTGTGGAAAGACTTCCTTGCCTGGTGGTTAGAAACCTACATCATTACCAACAAGCGCATCATCAGTTCGCGGGGAGTGCTCCAGCCAGTGCGCCAGCAGATCGAGATCAGCAAGGTGAACCAGGTTGGTATTGATCAGGATAGCCTGATCAGCCTTTTGTTCTCCTACGGCAACGTGCATCTTTACCTCACCGGGGGCGACTTCATTATGAAGGATGTGCCTGCGCCGCGGAAGGTCAAGGATGCCATCGAGGGGCTGAGCGCTGAGGTTAAAAAAGGGAGTAAGAAGCCAGAGGAGAAACCTCTTGCTCCCCACGATCAGGATCTGACCCGTGTGCTGGAGCAACTGGCCAAAGGCAAGGAAGTACCCAAACTCCAGGATGCTGATGAGCGCTATCCGCTGCGCCATCCCGACCGCGTGCGTGGTCCCAGGCGTACCTTTGGCGGCCCGCTGCATATCCCCTGCGATGTGCATTATGCCTCGGGCGAGTTCACCGTTGAATACATTCAGCGCTCGCGCTACGTACTCTACCGCAACCTGGCTCTACCGCTCTTCTTCTTCATCTGCATTCCGCTACTAGCGATTCGCGTCTCGCAGCTTATCCCCGCAACCTGGTATCTGGTCGCCCTGATCGAGGTCGTGCTCCTGCTGGTCATGGGCCTGATCTACATCAACTACGTCGACGACGTCTACATTCTGACGAACCGCCGCATCATCGACATCCAGCGCCGCCTTATTTTTCTCTACGAGGCGCGGGTGGAGACCGAGTACAAGAACATCCGTGATATCAAAGTGACGGTCTCCAGCGTCATAGAGCGGCTGCTCGATATAGGCAATGTCTACATCGAGACCCCTGGCTCCAGCGCTGACATCATCCTTTCTACCGTCGATCATCCTTTTCTGATTCAGGACAAGATCTACTCGATTAAGGGGTACAAGGATCGGGTAGACGCAATCTCTAAAGAGAACTCCAGCAAGAAGGAGCTGCAGACCTGGTTTGCAACGGTCCTGGCAACCCTGGAAGGGAAATGGCTCAACTACGGGACGCCCAATCTGCAGCGCCTTGATTATTGGTCGGCAGTCGAGCGCGCCAGTGAGTTTGGCCTGCGCGTCGTGGCTATGGGCGAGGACGCTTCGTATCCCGATCTGCCACCGGGGCTGGTGGTGCGCCAGAATCCTCCGCCTGGCACCGTCATCAGCCAGGGGGGCGAGATTCAGGTCTATCTGAGCAAGCGACTCTAAGTACGACAGGCAGTCTCTGTTGTTCGGATAGTCACGGGCAAACCCTGTCCATCTGTCTGGGCAGAACACCTGCCAGAAACGGAAAGCGCCGTACCAGCGCAGCGGCTTCCTCCCCGTGCGAGAGAGGAGTCCGCTGCTGGCACGGCACTCTTGTTATACAAGAGCAGAGAGCAAGGCTCAAGGCTTATTCGCTCACTCAGGAAAAGTGTCCTGTGGCTTAGGCGAGCGACTCGAACTCAGCGCATGTTCCCACGTACGAGCAGAGCCACGCACTCGATATGGTAGGTTTGGGGGAACATATCGATAGGTTGAGCGGCAATCAAGCGATAGCGATCGCCGGCGCAGAGCGTAGCGATATCGCGCGCCAGTGTACTTGGATCACACGACACATAGCAGATAGCTCGTGGAGCCAGAGCCAGCAAGCCCTGCAGCGCCTTCGGGTGGCAGCCGGCGCGTGGTGGGTCGATCACAGCCAGATCAATGCGCTCGCGGCGATAGTGAAGCTGTCCAAGCAAGCGTTCCAGAGTGCCTTCAATTGTTGTAATATTGCTCTGATTATTGAGCAAAGCGTTGGCGCGCGCATCGGTGACGGCGCTGGGTTGCGACTCGATAGCGATCACGCGGGCGGCGTGATTAGCCAGGAAAGCCGAGAAGAGGCCGACGCCGCTGTAGCCATCCAGAACCACGTCGCTACGACGCGGTTCCAGCATTGCGAGCGTGCGCTCGATCAAAGTCGCGGCCTGAGTAATATTCACCTGGAAGAACGAATCGGCGGAGACGCGGAAGCGCTTGCCGAGGACCATATCGGTGAGGAACTCCTGTCCCACCACCACACGACCGAAGCGTCCGCCGACGCGTTCGATAATGACCCCGACGATGCCGGGGGCGATCGTAATCAGCTCGTGGGCCAGCTGTTGAGGTGCCTCGATGACCGAGCCGGGGCGGGCCTGGATTGTCAGCAGTGTGGGCACAGCCCTGGCTGTCTCGCCGGAGCCGCCGGCGGGGCTGACAGTCCCGACGGCGCCGCGGATGGTGAACTTCTGGATCATCTGGCCCAGGGCATCCCCGAAGTACTTCAGCAGCTTCGCACGCACGCGCTGATAGACCATATCCAGGGCGGGGTGCAACAGCGGGCAGTCCTCCAGGTCCTGGACATCGTGGCTGTCGGTCAGCTGGAAACCGATCTCACAGTTGGGGCCGGTTGAGAACTGAGCGATATTGCGATAGTGCCAGGGCGAAACGCCAGCGGGCATGCCGATAGTTGGATGGACTACCGCATCGGGCTGCTTGCCGATGCGTACCAGCAGCTGGCGGACGATGTGGGCCTTCCAGGTCAGCTGTGCCGGGTAAGCAATATGCTGCCACTGGCAGCCGCAGTCAGTCAGCTGAGGATAGCGCGGCTCTACTCGCTCTGGCGCTGGGCGTAGGACTTCCAACAGCGCCGCTCGCGCATGTCCGCGGCGTTCTTCAACGATTTCCACACGAACACGTTCGCCGGGAATGCCACCGGGTACAAAAAGGACCCGTCCCTCGTATCTTCCGACGGCGTCGCCTCCATAGGCAAGGTCTGTCAATTCAACGTCGATGCTCATAATCACCTCGGCGGCCACCTGCACTCTAGAGGCTTGCGTCCCTGCAAACGTCCTGATCGGTTGCGCGCATGACTGCGGGGGCAGGCCCTACGAGCGCATCGATTGTGCCGTCCCATCTTTCCAACATTGTAACAAACCTACACTGTTGTGCAACAGCAGGGGTGAAGAAGGAGGGGCCGTACGTACCCCCTCTTCTGAGCTTGGGAAGGGGGGGCCCGCAAGCGACGGGCCCAATCAGTAATACGCCCCTATTATACAGGATGTCGCACAGTCAGGCGATGGTTAGTTGTGACCAGCCCAGAACTCTCCCTACTGTGAGCGGCGGTCAGGCGGGTAAATAACTGGCTAACCGTGCGAAGGAGCCAGGCCAGGTTTTTTTAAAGCATGAGCGGGTACCTAGGCAGGCCATAGAGCCGCGTGCCAAAGCGGCTCAGAAGGGCAGCGCCCAGGCCCAACAGGCCTGCGCCCAGGCTTACCAGCCAGCCGAGAAGAGGGAGAGAGCTAGCCAGAGTCAGGATGATGAGTCCCATCGCCACCTGGATAAAGCGGGCATGCCGCTGTGGAGCGGACGTCTGTAAGAGTCGTTCACCGATCAACAGGCCGAGGGCGACCATGCCCAGCGCCCACCCCGCAATCAATCCTACAGCCACTATAATAGCCAGCGGAATAGTAATGATCAGCGTACTCAGCAGTAGGATGAGGACCGGGGCCAGAATTGAGCTGAGCAGACCAACGAGCAGGCTGCGCCCGGCGCTGGTCTGGATGGTAGTGCGTACCAGCATCACGTGCTCAGGAAACAGCCAGGTAAGCAGCAGTCCAAGCCCAACCCAGATGAACAAGGAAAGAGAAGGGAAACTGAAGCTCAAAGAGTTAGGGAAGGGCCAGATCAAACGCTGCGAGCGGTCAGTGAGGGTGCCATCGAGCTGGGCATTGCGCTCGCGGGCCCAGCGGGCATTGTAGAGGTGGATATCGCCGTGAACGTGGGAGCCGCTCTGCAGGCTGACTACGCCGCCGTAGAGGTTCACATCCCCATTCACTGTACCCTCGATAATAACGTTGCCACCGAACGCCACTACATTGCCATTCACTGTGCCATTAATGGCGACCGTGCCACCAAAAGAGATAAGATCACTGCAGAGCACCTGATTGCTGGCAACCACGAGATTACCACCGATGAACGGCCCATGTCTGGTGCACTGATCACCCCCTCCTGGGAACTCTTGCTGGGGAGTCACAGGGGATGCGGCGAAAGTCTCCCTCGGGAAGAGCGCTCCTGTGGGAAGGAGCAATAGGAGGCAGAACATCACCCACCCCATGCAGCTAGCTCCCGCGAGCAAGAGCCATCGCTGTCGTTTCCGCGTAGGCTTAAGCATCGGCTCCCGATCCCCTCGCTCTCGATGTGGGCAACCGGCCAGGCTCAAGGGGCTGGCTGCATCCTGCTCATGCTCCAGCCAGCCAATAAACCAGCCAGGCCTGCGACAGCAAGTCTGGCCGGCGCTGTCCGCTTTGCCCCAGGGCCTTTTCTCTCCTTCCTTCCTCCCTTCCTTCGGTCACTGGTGGTTGGTCAGGCCTCTTGCGGGGCACGCATGAGGCGCAGCCATACCGCAGCGAGCAGCAGAAGGAGGAAGGCCAGAGCGGCCAATAGCAGATTGTCTTGCGAGACAAAGCTCAGACCAAGGCGCAGATAGGTGAGCGCCACCAGGAAGGCGTCAACAACATCGCTCAGCAGCAGCAGTGTTCTGACCAGTAGCTCGGGCTGATTGAAAAAGAGCAGGAATAACAATACAGGAATACTAGCGGTCAGAATAAACAATGAGACCATAAACAAAGAGCTTAAGGTCTGGAGGCGTGCCAGGCGAGTGCGTTGCTGTTGATGCAGCTCCTCAAGCTGGCGAGTTGTACGCTGGCGCAGGTAGATTGCCTGCATGATCTGTTCGGTAGAGAGGCGGCAAGAAACGGGCGAGAAATTCCCGTACAGAAGCCGTTTCAGACGCTGCTGCTGCTGCTCATAGCGCCGACAGGCAGGGCAATGAGCCAGATGAGCAAGCACCTCGGAGCGCTGGCGGGCTGTCTCAGCCTCGTTGTTGCTGTGCTCCTCTGCCAGCCATGCTCTAGCGTCGCGGCAGCGCATCGACCTCTCCCTCCTTTGCATCTTCCTGCTGCATATAGCGTGCGAGCAGCTCACGTGCTCGGTGCAGACGCGCTTTCACCAGGGCGGGCGTCAGCTTAAGCGCGCTGGCAATCTCCTCGTAAGACAGATCGTACCAGTAGCGCAGAACAATCACCGCGCGGTACTTAGCGGGGAGACGCTGCAGATAGCGCTGGATTTCGTCGTGCTGCTCGCCCTCAAGAGCAGACTGCTCGGGGCTAGTGCCGTGGTCGATGATCCATTCAAGAAATGGCACTTCCTCCAGGGATCTGGCCAGGAAGCGCCGCCGCCTGAACTGGTCGATGGCCAGATGCGAGGCGATCGAGAGGAGCCAGGTACTGAATTTATGAGCAGGCTTGTAGCTGGCCAGTTGCATGTAGGCGCGGACAAAGGCTTCCTGAGTGACATCCTCTGCCTCGGTTACATTGCCCAGCATGCGATAGGCCAGGTTGTAGACTGCATCTTTGTAGCGCTCGACGAGCACGCTGTAGGCATCTTGCTCGCCCGCCAGCACAAGCTCGACTAGCGCTGTATCACTGATCGCCTCCACAGCTGCCCCTTGCACCTGCCCGCGCAGGAGCTGCTCTCCTGTGATAGTCCCTTGTCCACTCTGGCTACGACTCCGGCTGGAAATAGCCTCTGCGCTTTCCTCGGGCCGGCTACCTCTCTTGCGACGTATATGGCGCGCTGGTTGGGCCACTGGCCCCAGACCAAGCGTTCCTGATGCGCGTAGTGTCGAATCCATCTTTAGCTGTCCGCTCGTTTCCTTTTCGACCGCTTTATCTATATATAGAAATGGATTGGAAGACCCTTCTATAGCGAGATACGAGCGGTGACTAAAAAAGTTGTAATCTTTTAGCAAGTGTAGCATGAGGGGAGAAGCTCTGGCAAGGGGCGGCTCTGCCCTGGGAGATTCGGCTTGCAAGACAGGCTTCAAGGGGGCTGCAACGTCTACGCCGACGCTGGAAAAGCCGTCTGGAAGACGAGAGTAAACTCCATCAAGAAGTGATCAAGGGCGGCTGCATACTATTGAAGAGTAGAGTAAGACGGACGTCCTGTAGAGAGGACAAAAAGGCTACAGGACGTCCATTACTTTCCCTTGATATTTGCCACCTAGGCAAGCGAAGCAAGGGGAAGAGCGAGGGAGAGCGCTAGATGTTGATATCCCAGATGGTTTGACCGCTCTCCAAGAGGTCGCTGACGAAGGCTAGTGTGTAGTGATGCTCTGAGCGGGGTACCTCGTAGGCCAACGTACCGCGGATCTGTCCCCCGGCCTCAACCTTGCCATCGGGCGTCTTGGGAGCCGAGGTGACAATGGCGAAATCCATCTGCTGGCCGCTGCTGTCCCTCAGAGTGAAGTTCATGGCGGAGGAGACAGTCTGCTCGCTGCTGCTGAGGTTCTTCAGCGAGACGTCGATGAGGAGGAACGTATTGCCAGTTTTGGGCTGGTCAAACTCATCTCCGTTGCTGGTTTTGACACCCAGCACTGTCACCTGCCAGGTGTCACCTACCTTGACCACCTGGCCGACTTTGAAATGCTGCGTTGCTGGGGCTGTGGCCGCATTCGACTTGCTGGCGCTGGTGGAGGCAGTTGGAGTAACTGCGGTGCCTGTGTTGTTGCCTGTGCTTTCACCGCAAGCCAGCAGGGCCATGATGATGAGACCCACTCCTATCACCAGACTCAACACACGCTTCATCTTTCAATCAACCTCCATTCTTCTAGATGGGCTAGTAGATCCTGGGAACCATCTTCCCAATTGCTCAACGTTAGCTGCCATGATTTTTATCGCTCAGATCTTCTGGACAAAATGGCTCAGTGTGCGGCTGGAGGCCTTATTGAACATGAAAATATGCATCCATTAGGACGGAAAATGCAAATTTTATTGCTTGATTTGCTGGCTTTTTTTTAAGCAAAGGGGACCGGGCGTGTAAAGGCAGAGCGGCGAGGGAGCAACAACTGCTCTCGACTGGTCCGGCATGAGGCAGGACAGGGCCTTTCCTACCTTGCTCAGGCTCGGAGGGAGCATGAGAAGTGTTCTCCTGTGGAGCGGATACGGAAGTGGCTGCCATCGCTTCGTCGAGCGAGAAAGGGAGGGAGAAGGAGGGGCGAGGGATGAGGTTGGTAGCTGGCTCAGGGGACTGTGTTAACTTTGGGTTTTGGAAGGGCCGTGTAGCTCAGGGGATTAGGGTCAAAAAAGCCCGAAAAAGGGGGTGGACTGGCCTGGGGCGAGCTGATGGGAAAAGAGGCTGATGGGGCCTGTGGAGCGGCAAGAGGGAAAAGGTGGGGCGAGTGGGACTCGAACCCACACGGGGGTTTCACCCCAGGGGATTTTAAGTCCCCTGCGTCTACCATTTCGCCATCGCCCCGTTGTCTTCTGGTTTACCAGGTTGCACCTGTGCTCCTGGGGACGCTCTCAGCTTCGGCCTGCCGTTGTGCCCTAACAGCAGACCGGGCCGCTCCTCCCCCTTGTCAGGGTTAACTCTGCAATGGTATAAACCCCAGTGCAATTCTAGCAGATCTGAGAGGAGAGGACAAGTCAACTCCTACCTACTGGGGCATGCGATTTCTCTGCAGCTGCTGCACCCTGAGCTTAGGGCTGGTGGCCAATGGTACCGCGTAAGCAGGTCGCTGATGCCCTGACCCGTCCACCCAGCCAGCGTGCCACCCGCCTGGCATTGCTTCAGCGCCTCCTCGGGTCTGGTCAGTCAGGCCAGCACTCAAGCATACTGTGCTGGTACGGTTCGGTCAATAGGTAGGGAGGGGCATGTGCCCCTAGACCAGTCCTCTAGAGTGTGGAGGCTGTGCTGCTGCGCTTCTAGCGAGCAGCTTGAAGGGCAATTTGTCAAAGGCGGCGGTGGCTGTATTGACGTGCCTTTTTATCTGCGGCATAATACCAGAGTGATCGTTATACATGTACATGACATGTAAGTAGGCGGAACGCAACAAATGACAAACGAAGCAGGCACTCACAGTCTTTCTGGCGAAGGGCAGCGGCGAGGCACCTATGAGGTGATCGTGGTCGGGGCAGGCCATGCTGGCTGCGAGGCCGCGCTGGCCAGCGCGCGCATGGGCCGTAAGACGCTCCTACTGACCATGAACCTGGATAGTATAGCGCTCATGCCCTGCAATCCCTCGATGGGTGGACCAGCGAAAGGGCACCTGATCAAGGAAATCGATGCCCTGGGCGGCGAAGTCGGGCGCAATACTGATCGCACCTTCATTCAAATCCGTTTGCTCAACACCGGCAAGGGGCCAGCGGTCCAGGCCCTGCGTGCTCAGTGTGACAAGCAGGCCTATCGCCTGGCGATGAAATTTGCCCTGGAAGCTCAGCCTCATCTTGATCTGAAGCAGGCGACGATCACGCACTTTCTCTACGAGCAGGGCCAGGATGGATGTCCGGCTATTCGTGGTGTCGTGACCAGTACTGGCTGGCAGTATGAGGCGAAGGCGGTGGTACTGACAACGGGCACCTTCCTCAACGGGCGCCTCGTGGTAGGCGAGAAGACGCAGCCAGGCGGGCGCGCTGGTGAAGGCCCCTCGCTGGGCGTCGCCGACTCGCTACGCGCCTTTGGCCTGGAGGTGCGCCGCTTCAAAACCGGAACCCCGCCACGCATCGATGCACGCACCATCGATTTCAGTAAGACAGAGCCGCAGCCAGGCAGCCGTGTGCCCCTCTATTTCTCCTGGGACGAAACGGCGCGGGCCGATGTGCAGCTGCCAGGTGGGCGTCCCAACCCGGTCTACCCGGTTACCGATGAGGACCTGCACGGCTGGCGCCCGCAGTTGCCCTGCTACCTGGTGCGCACCAATGAGCGCACCCATGAGGTGATTCGCTCTAATCTCCATCGCTCTCCCCTCTTCAATGGTCTCATCGAAGGCATCGGTCCCCGCTATTGCCCTTCGATCGAGGATAAGGTGGTGCGTTTCGCTGAAAAGGCCTCCCATCAAGTCTTTTTGGAGCCGGAGGGCTGGCGCACAGGCGAGGTCTATGTACAAGGAATGAACACCAGTCTCCCCGAAGATGTGCAGCTGGCAATGCTGCGCTCTATTCCAGCTCTGGAGCATGTGGAGATTGTCCGCTTTGGGTATGCTGTCGAATATGATTATGTCCCCCCCTATCAACTCATGCCGACCCTACAAACACGGGCCGTAGCCGGCCTCTTTCTGGCCGGTCAGATTAACGGCACCTCCGGCTATGAGGAGGCGGCAGCTCAAGGGATAATGGCCGGCATCAATGCTGCCCTCTACGCCCGCGGTGAGCCGGGCTTTGTGCTGGGTCGGCACGAAGCCTATATCGGCGTACTGATCGACGACCTGGTTACTCGCCCCCTCAGCGAGCCTTATCGCCTGCATACTTCTCAGGCCGAGTATCGCCTCCTCCTGCGCGCCGATAGCGCCGATTTGCGTCTAAGCGACTACGCCTATCGCTTCGGCCTCATCGATGAGCAGCGCTATGCACGGGTGCTACGCAAGCGCGAACAGGTTGAGCAAACCCTGGGGCGCCTGAGCAAGCTGATCTTTACTTCCTCTCGCAGTGTGGAATCTGCCGCGCGCGAGGTTGGGATAGCTCCGCTGGGACAAATGACCTCGGCTCGCGATTTGTTGCGTCGTCCCGAGACGCACTATATGCAGATTGCAGAGCTGGCCCGCCGCGTCTACCAGAACGAGGAAGGTGCGGACGCTGAGCCGCCATTACCCGCACTCTCCCCCGAGGTCGCGCAGGAGGTTGAATTACAGGTCAAATATGAATATTATGTTCAAAAACAGCAACAATTAGTTCGGCAGGCCCAGCGTCTTGAGGGACTACTGATTCCCGAGGGCCTTGATTATCAGAGCATTCCCCATTTACGGACGGAAGCGCGGCAGAAGCTGGCCCGCTTGCGCCCACGTACGGTTGGACAGGCCTCACGCATTGAGGGAGTCACGCCGGCGGATATCGCTATTCTGATGGTCTATGTGGAGAAGCTACGCGCGGCGGCGAAGGCCGTCTCGTAGTATTTTGCCCCCGGTCAGCCAAGCAAGGGGCAGAGGCAAAGCACAGAGGGAGGAGAACGGTGATCAACCTCTGGCGCGTTGTTGATGGGCCGTGGTAAGTAGAGACGACCGTCGGTTGTCCTGGCCTGGAGAGGGATGCAAGGAGGCATGGCATGCGGCTACCGCTTAGGCTACTACGCTCCTTTGCTTCTATAGCGATGTGTCCGAACAGCATGCTCATCCTGCCGGGCCGAGAGGCAGAACGCAGCCCCAAGCTGGATGGACTGCGGACCTTCCCCATTCCCGGCGGCTGAGCACTACGTGCTGAAGAGGGGAAGAACTGTGTATATCCTTGTGGTTGATGATAGCCAGTTTACAACTGCGCTGGTGCAGTTTGCCTTGAAACAGGAAGGCTACGAA
>NZ_JADGIA010000239.1 GCF_019683635.1 Thermogemmatispora sp.
GCCCCACCCCCAGTTCGGGACAGGGCCTTGTCGCAGCTGCGACCTCCCTGGCCTTGTTGCCTGGGTGGCGCGAGCAGGCTAAGGCAGTGATCGAACAGGTGCTGGAAAGTATGCATGAACATGCCTGGAATCCACTGGCCAAGACGCATGGCCAGCGCACTGGCGGCCTTTTTATTAACTGGAAGATGACCGATCCAAAGCGTGTCAATGCCATTCGCCCCGGTCCACGAGGGGAGACGCTGGAAAGGCATGATCCCCAGGTCGATCTGCTCTATCTGAACGCTTTGAGCGCCTATCAGCACCTCAACCCTGGCAGAGTGAGCTATCAGGCCGACCTGCAGCGAATACTAGCCGTGGTCAGACTCGATTTTCAGGATTATAATCTGCCCAAGGGCTGGATCTACTTCTCTCTCCTCTCGGCGGCGCTCTCCTTGCCTGACGCCTCTCTGTTGGGAGAAGCGCGGGCCTTGGTTGAGCGTTTCTATCGCTTCTGGTATGATCCGCTTGTCGGGACCATCTATGATCGACGCCATCAACCGTCTGACTATAACACTGTTCATGCGCTAGAGTGCGGCGCCGCTCTCATTGATGCAGGACAACGCTGGCAAGTGCCAGCCTGGAGAGAAGCCGGAGAGCGGACACTGGAACACGTCATCAGCGTGGCCTTTGATCCCCAGAGGCACTTGCTCTATGAGAACATGGTGGCCGGACCCGCAGGCTCTGATCGACCCCAAGGCGATGAAGTCAGAGCAGCTTCCGCCGGAGAGGCAGTCTCAGCGCTGGCCCTGGCCTATCGTCTCACCGGTCAACACCAGTACCTTTCACTCGCAGGCACATTGCTCCAGAGCCTCTTCGTCACCAGCGGTCTCTGGGACAGACAACACGGCGGCTTTTACTTCGCCCTCCGCTTGAGAGATGGGAGCGTTATCCGCGATTATAAAGAAACACGTGCTCAGTGTCTAACGCTGAGCGGCCTTCAGCTCTATAATGCCCAGACCGCGCTCCCATTCCTCGGTGAGGAGCATGCTCTTATTGCCTTGCTGCTAGGGCCGTTTTACGAGCACACCTATCATGGCTACTTCTATCGTCTGAAAGGCGATTTTCAGATCTACGTGAGCAAACCTGGAGCCGGCATCGGCAAAGAAGACTATTTCACCTCGGAGGCGATGGGATGTGCGCTGAATGCCCTGCTAGCGGTAATCCAACCTGCATAACAACTCTGCTCTTCCCCTAACAGGGAGCCTCCCAGCTCCGTTTCGGATACAAAGGAAGGCAAGCAGCGGAACTGTTCAGCGCTCGCTGGTTGTTGGCTGCTGACGGATCAAGGTCAGCAGGCTCCCGGCCAGGAGGTAGGAAATTGCCATCACAATAAAGGCTAGCTGAAAGCCAAACTGATCGATAAGCCAGCCGATGATGCCTCCCCAGGCAGAGCCAACGCCAAAGGCAAGTGCGAAGTACAGGCTGAAGGCATTGTCGCGCAGATCGCGGCTGGCCGAATCGGCCAGGTATGCCTGGAGCAAAGGAGCCTCGGCATAGACAGCCAGACCCATCAGCAGCAATGCCGGTGGGATAAGCCAGAAAGGCATACCTGGGCGAGCAAGCTCGATAAAGAGGAACGTCGTTACAGCCGAGGCACCGTAGAATAGATAGAGCATAGGACGACGCCCCAGGCGATCCGAGAGCCGTCCACCTAGCAGTGGCCCGATCACACTGCCGAGGAGCAGCAAGGTCAAGAGAACACCCTGAAGACGACTGTCGATATGGCGAACATTCTGCAAATAAAGGGGGACATAGGTTGTAACGTTGCCCAGGCCACGACCGCCAGCGGCGATAATGGAAACGGCCATGATGATGAGCAGCGTACGATCGCGCAGCGGAAGCAGCAGGCTTCTGCCCGTCTGGATCAGAGCGCGCCCGCGCAGGGCAAGACTGCGAGCTGGCTGCGGCGCAGCCTCCGCTGGCTGCTGCCGGAGACGACTACGCCGGTCGAGTGGCCCGCCCTCTTCAAGCAGAATCAGAATGGCGATGCCAATCAGGATGCCCGGCAAAGCGGCCACATAGAGCAAAGGGCGCCAACCCCAAAGTCCCAGGAGAGGACCGGCGATAAAGGGGACAGCCAGCGTGCCTATATTGCCGCCGGCGATATGCCAGGCCAAAGCATAGCCATGCCGGCGCTGGCCATAGCGATCGGTCAGATAGGAGCTACCGACGGGATGCTGAGGAGCGGTAGCCAGGCGAAAAGCTGTGCTCCAGGCCATCAAAGGCCAGAAACCGTTGATTGTGCCTGTCAGAAAGGTGCTCAAGCCACCAAGAATAGCGCCGATCCCAAGCAACACCTTGCGCAGGATATAGCGACTCACCAGGCCGAAGACCACCTGAAGAAGGCCCCCAAGGGCATTGGGAAGAGCGACTACCAGGCCGATTTGGGTATAGCTGAGATGGTACTCCTCCTGGATAAGGGGATAAATAAGAGGCATCAATACTGTAATGGCGTGAATAAAAGCGTGAGCTGTGCTGACCAGGAAGAGGTCACGGCCTGCTGCAGGCAAAGCAGCAATCTGCTCTTCCGGTAACATAGCTGCCTGGCTTGGACCAGCAGTTGCTTTCTGCTCTGCTTGTTTCATAACATCCCTCCAAACTAAGTGTAGCACGGGATGAAGAGAGAGATAAGGAAGAGAAGGGCGCTGGTCGGGGAGGAGAGGGGCGTTGAGAGGCCACACCTATGGTACAATACAACTGTGGAAATCGTCCCAGGGGACGGCAATGTCAATGGCTCAGGCCGTCCCGCAGGGTTCTCGACGAAGAGGAGTGAGCGGCATGCTAGACCAGGAATCTGTGGATATTGGCAAGGAACCCCGTCTAGTGCAGGGGACTCTCTTTGATAAGGCTGAGCTGGACCGGCTGGCAGCCGAGCAACGGCGCTGGGAAGAGACCACGCTCAAACAGTCGCTTGAGCGCATGCCCGAGCGAGAGCACCTTATGACCACCTCCAGCGTGCCTGTCAAACGCGTCTATACCCCGCTGGATGTTTCCCACCTGGATTACATGCGTGATATCGGTCTGCCGGGCGAGTATCCTTTTACTCGTGGCGTCCAGCCGACGATGTATCGCGCCAAGCCCTGGACCATGCGCATGTTTGCCGGCTTCGGCACGGCTGAAGATACGAACGCGCGCTTCAAATACCTCCTGCAGCAAGGGCAGACAGGCCTATCGACAGCCTTTGACATGCCCACGCTCTACGGTTACGATACCGATCATCCGATGGCCGCCGGAGAGTTCGGCAAATGTGGCGTAGCGGTCTCCTCGCTGGCCGACATGGAAATCCTCTTTAAGGATCTGCCGCTTGATCGCATCACCACCTCCATGACCATCAACAGCCCGGCGGCGGTCATCTGGGCCATGTATATCGTTAACGCCGAGAAGCAGGGCTACCCGCGTGAGAAGCTGGGAGGCACCCTACAGAACGATATCCTCAAAGAATACATAGCTCAGAAAGAGTTCCTCTTTCCTCCCGAGCCTTCCCTTCGCCTCGTTGTCGACACCATCGAGTTTGGCGCGCGCCACATGCCGCGCTGGAACACGGTCAGCATCAGTGGCTACCATATCCGCGAGGCGGGCGCAACTGCTGTCCAAGAGCTGGCTTTCACCATTGCCAACGGCATGACCTATGTAGAAGCAGCGCTCCAGCGTGGCCTCCAGATCGATGAATTCGCGCCGCGACTCTCGTTCTTCTTCGATGTCCATAATGACTTCTTCGAGGAGATCGCCAAATTCCGCGCGGCACGTCGCATCTGGGCAAAACTCATGCGCGAGCGCTACGGGGCCAAAAATCCGCGTTCCTGGCTGCTGCGCTGTCACGCTCAGACGGCGGGCGTTTCCCTCACCGCTCAGCAGCCTGAGAATAATATCGTACGTACCACCATCCAGGCGCTAGCCGCAGTCCTTGGCGGCACGCAATCGCTCCACACCAACGCCCTCGACGAGGCGCTGGCGCTTCCTACCGAAAAGGCTGCTCTGATTGCCCTGCGCACTCAACAGATTATTGCCTACGAGAGCGGGGTCGCTAACACTGTTGACCCGCTGGGAGGCTCCTACTTCGTAGAGAAGCTGACTGATGAGACTGAGCAGGCGGCGTGGGACTATATCAGGCGGATCGAGGAGCTAGGAGGAGTACTGGCGTGTATCCAGAATGGCTTCTTCCAGCGAGAGATTGCTGAATCGGCCTACCGCTACCAGCAAGAGATCGAGCAACGCAAACGCATCATTGTTGGTGTGAATGAATACGTGATGGAAGAAGACATGAAGGTGCCCACGCTTTACATCGATCGTGAGGGGGAGCGTGTGCACCTGGAGCGCCTGAACCGTGTGCGCAGAGAGCGAGATCAGGCAGCAGTAAGGAAAGCTCTCGACAATCTGCGTCGCGTGGCCGAGGGAACAGAGAATACCATGCCCGCCATTATTGAAGCTGTGAGAGCCTATGCTACCCTGGGCGAGATCATGGATGTCTTCCGGGCGGTCTTTGGTGAGTATACAGAGCCAGCGGTCTTTTAGCCAGGAGAGCGCGTTGACAACGCGCCCGGCGCCGCCTGCTGGCTGAAAGAACCTGTCAGCAGGACAAGGGTGAGGGAGGCTCTCTGTGTGCCGGTTGATCCTCTGGAGGCCAGGCCCCAGGGATAGGTGGATCAGGCCAGGCAGCAGCGGCCCTCACAGACCCTCTGATCTGCCCCGGGTGGGGAAGCGCGTTGCGTGCGCGCTCTCCTGATGGCATAATAGAATATCGCGCGACCCTTGGGATAAGAGTGAAAGGGCATTACCTGATTTAAGGTGAGGATCGAGATGCGATGCAGTGGATAGAATTAACGGTGCAGGCGCACCCCGAGGCGGTTGAATCCGTCAGTGAACTCCTCATGCGCTATACGCATGGTGGTGTGGCCATCGAAGAGCCGATCGAATTGCTCGATGACGGGCAGGAGTATCGCATTCTCCCTGGCCATCCTGTCAAGATTCATGCCTATCTGGCGGTCGATGGCAAAGAGGAGGAGGCCCAACAGCGCATTGCTGAGGGACTGTGGCATCTTGCCAGTATCGGAGCTGGCCTTGTTGGAGAGCTAGAGACGCGCCTGATTCGTGAAGAGGACTGGGCCTCGGCCTGGAAGGAATCCTATCATGTGACGCACATTGGCCGCCGTCTGGTCATCTGCCCTTCGTGGCGCGAGTACACGCCAGCTGAGGGTGAGGTGGTGATGACGCTCGATCCGGGCATGGCCTTTGGTACGGGTCTGCATCCGACCACAAGAATGTGTCTGGAGGAGCTGGAGAGGCGCGTCCAGCCCGGTATGCGTGTCCTCGACCTGGGGACTGGCTCGGGTATCCTGGCCCTGGCCGCCGCCCTCTTGGGGGCGGACGAGGTCGATGCCTATGATATTAGCGATGTTGCTGTGGCTAGTGCCCGCGAAAATGCGGAGCGCAATCACCTCAGCGAGCGCATTCGAGTGATTCACGGAACCCTCGATGAAGAGCGCAGCCTGGCTCTGACCGGTCGCTATCATTTGCTCGTAGTGAACATTCTGGCGGGCGTGATTTGCTCTCTGGCCCCCTTTATGGCTACCGTCCTGGCTCCTGGCGGACTGCTGCTCGCCAGCGGTGTGCTGCAGGAACACCGAGATAAGGTCGAGCAGGCTCTCCAAGCAGCCGGGCTTTGCCCAATGGCTACCGTGCAAACCGATGACTGGCTGCTCTTTGTCATGCGCAAGCCTGCCTAGCCTGATGGGCGACCATGCACCGTTTCTTTATCTCGCCTGAGTTATTAGCCCAGACCAGTCGGTCCTCGTTGCACAGGGTGATGCTGCCCGCAGCAGTAGCGCATCAGGTTCGTGATGTCTTACGGCTCACCCCCGGTGAGCATGTGGTCTTGCTCGATAACAGCGGCGACGAAATCGAAGCGAGGATTGTTCATACTGGGCGCTCCGGCGTCGAAGTAGAAATCGTCGAGCGGCGTAAGGGCCGCAGCGAGGGCTGCCTCCGGTTGGTGCTCTATCAGGGACTGCTGAAGTCAGCCCGCTTCGAGTGGATTCTGGAGAAAGGGACAGAGCTGGGTATCAGCGCTTTTGTACCGTTGCGCTGCCAGCGATCGCAGATTGGGCAGGAGGAGCTAGGAGCGACGAAGGTCCAGCGCTGGCAACGTATTCTACAGGAGGCGGCAGAACAATGTGGCAGGGCCCGTATTCCCGCATTGCTCCCCGTACGCAGTCTTTCCCAGGCTTTGGCCGAGCTTCCCTCTGACGCCTTGATTGTAATGCCGTGGGAGCAGGAGAAAAAGCTCAGTCTGCGCACAGCCCTGCGTGCTCATCGACGACAGGTACACGAGGCTGTATTGATGAGCAGGCCATTAACTGTGGCCCTCTTTATCGGACCCGAAGGCGGACTGGCTCCTGAGGAAGTGGCGCTGGCTCGTGAGTGTGGCGCCCTCGTTGTCTCGCTTGGTCCCCGCATTCTTCGTGCGGAAACAGCGGCTCTAGTGGCCGCTGCCAGTATACTGTACGAGTACGAGGATGAGGATGAGCAGGCCGGCGAGACTGGCTAAAACTGGCTCACGCCGCTGGGCAGACGTATTCCCCTCCGCTGCTATTTCTTCCTGAGAACTCCTCTCCAGAGCTTGTAGGCTGGCGCAGTCTCTGCCACTGGCAACGCTGGCGGTAGCGAACCGATCGCTACCTTGTCCTCGCTATCTGCCCCAGGCATGACGGACCAGCCAGACTATCCGCCCTCCCTTCTGACCTGACCCGTTCGTTGGAGCCGCCTCACGAACGGCTCTGGCCTGGCTCCAGGGACAGATCGGCCTCTCTCCCCTGCGACGGCTGAGAAATTTCTGGAATCCGGGCCAAAACCCGTTGACAAATCGCCAGAGATGTGCTATCTTAATGGCACAAGGTTAGAGAACTTCCTCTAACCTGCTATGCGGGAGTGGCTCAGTGGTAGAGCGCTTCCTTGCCAAGGAAGATGTCGCGGGTTCGAATCCCGTCTCCCGCTCCAGGTGCGGCGACGTGGCCAAGTGGTAAGGCAGGGCTCTGCAAAAGCCCGATCAGCGGTTCGAATCCGCTCGTCGCCTCCTCCTCTTCTCTCATGGAAAGGCGTGATGCT
>NZ_JADGIA010000240.1 GCF_019683635.1 Thermogemmatispora sp.
ATGTGGTTCAAGTTCGTAGCGGTCGCTGCTGAAGTACCACGGGCAGAGGATAGCACATCTCTCTGAAGCAGAAAGGTCGGATAAGACATCTGGCCTGGTCGACCTGAGAATATCTGGTCCTCGCCCTCAGAGGAAAGGGCGCGTCTTCCATCCGTGGCTTGCAAGAGAGGCAGTAACCAGAACAGGGTGACAGGACGTGTCGCAACAGTGTGAAGTGGAGCAGGTGCTTGGTCAACACCTCTCACGGTTACAGATATGCTTACAACGTGCCTCCGGCGCAAGCTCTGGTCCCGAAGAAGGGAGCGATGCCTGGCTGTTCTTGCAGGCGCTGGTTGGAGAAGATGAAGCCGGGCTGCAGAGTCGCTTTGAGCGCTCGGGGCGCTGGCTGGCAGAGCAGGGGGGGAGATTAGACGCCCGCCTGGAAGCCATGCAGGTCTATATCGATGCCCTCAGTGAGGAGCTGCAGGCTATTTTTACTGACCAGCCCCAGTTACTGGCCGCAGCGCTTGCACGCCTTTACCGGCTCCAATCGGCCTGCTCGCTGGCGCTGACTCACGGCTATCAGGAGGCGGTGAGCCAGATCACTGATGACCAGCGGCGCTCGTTGGAGCGCCATAGCCGGCGTCTCCTGGCTCTGCAGCGCATCAACGGCATTAACAACTCCAGCATGGATCTTGATCAGACGCTGGAAATGACGGCGCGCATTGTCGCGGAGGAGCTGCAGGTCTCGCTGTGCGCGATCTTTTTTTACGACGAATTGCAGCGCTTGCTAACGCTGCGGGCGACCAATGGCCCGCGTCCGCTTGGGGGCATGCATTTCACCTTACGTCTGGGTGAGGGATACAGTGGCTGGGTGGCTGATAAAGGCCATCCCCTGTTGGTTCGCGACGTCATGAGCGACCCGAACTTTGCTGCTGAGGCCACCACCTACGATACGGAGTATCACGGCTTGATGGCGCTCCCGATTATCTTCTTCGGTTCAGTCGAGCGCCTGATCGGGGTCATCAGCGTGCAGTCGGAGGAGCCGCGCGACTTCACGCCCGACGAGATCAATTTCCTAGAGGTGGTAGCAGGGATCATTGCCATCAATATCGAAAACGGGCGCCTCTATGAGCAAACCGATGAACAGCTGCGGCGCAAGGTTCACGAGCTGGCGACCATTCACCGTGTCACCACTGTCATTGCGCGCACCTTGAATCTCGACGAAGTGCTGCAGATGATCACCACTCAGGCGGTGCATCTCAGCGGCGCCGAGCGCTCATGTATCTTTGAACTGGATGCTGAGACGCAGACGCTGCACATCCTGGCCCACTATGGCTTTGGCGGCAGCCAGATCCAGCAGGCGCGTGTCAAAGTAGGCGAGTGCTGCGCTGGGCGTGCTGTGCAGACGGGACGTCCGATTATGCTCGTCGACTGCTTCCAGCAGGATGAAAAATGTTTTCTGCGCGCTGACCCTTTCATTTCGTCCGAGATCCATTCCGTTCTCTGTGTACCGCTAGAAGTCAAAAGAAAAGTTTTGGGATGTATCTGCATCTACAGTAGCCACAGGCATCTACTGAGTCCTGAGCAGATGCAGCTGGTGGTGACCTTTGCCAATGAGGCCGCCATTGCCATTGAGAATGCGCGTCTCTATGAGGAGACGCGGCGCGGCCTGGAGCTGAAGTCGATGCTCTTGCGCGAGCTGCACCACCGGGTCAAGAATAACCTGGCCACGGTAGCTGGCATTCTCTCGCTGCAGCGCCGGCGGACGCGCTCGCCCGAGGTCGGCAATACCCTGGCCGAGAGCGTCAATCGGGTCCAGGGGTTAGCGGCCACCCATGATCTGCTGGCGCATGAAGATCTTAGTGAGGCGCGAGTTGATGATATTGCGCGCAAGATAGTCGGTGTTGCCAGCGCGAATCTCAGTCCACCGGATGCTCATATTACCTTTAAGGTTGAGCCGTGTCCGATCGTGATCCCCTCGCGGGCGGTCACGATTCTGGCCCTGGTGCTCAATGAGATGGTCTCAAATGCCATTAAGCATGGCATGGCTGATCTGACCGAGGGAACGGTGTTGGTGCGGGGACGTGAGGAGGAAGGCATGGTTGTGGTCGAGGTCATTGACACGGGGAGAGGGCCGAAGAAGCCTCTGGAGGAAGAAGAAAGCGGTGAGGGGCTGGGCCTCTCGCTGATTCGCAATTTGCTCGCTGATCTGCGTGGGCGTTTCAGTTTACGGCGTGTGACCGAGCTTGATCCGCCGGCTAACACGCCTGGCCTCAAGCCGATCTGTGGGGGCTATACGGTGGCGGAGGTGCGCTTCCCCTTGACACACACGCATGCTCTCGCCCCGTAAGTTGCGTAAGCCGCGCAGGTGAGCTGGCATACTGTCTTGTTTTGTACCAGGCTGGCCTTTCCATCAAAGGATGCTGGCCGTGGCTCCTCGTGGGCCTTTTCTGGCTGCTCCGCGGTTGGGAGAAGGTGATGACATGTCTCTTCAAGAGCGAAAGCCGAAAATTCTTATTGTTGAGGATGACGAAGCTATTCTTCATGTCCTCAGTCTTTTTCTGTCCTATGCTCACTTTGAGGTACGTGGGGCGCGTAGTGGGAAGGAGGCAATGGAGCTGGTGCCCAGCTTTGGCCCTCAGCTCATCGTTCTCGATCTGAACATGCGGCCTATCTCTGGCTGGGAGGTGCTGCATTGGCTGCGAGCCAACAAGTTTAGTCCTCCCATTAGGGTCCTAGTATTGACCGCCTCGACTCGCCTGAGCGAGCAGATACGCGGTCTGGAGGAGGGGGCTGTCGATTATTTGACCAAGCCGACGCAGCCGAGTGTTCTGGTTGAGCGCATTCGCAGTATCCTGGCCATGAGCGACGAAGCGCTGCTTTCGCTGCTCCAGAAGCGTCTGCTGCAGCAGCGTCGTATTCTGGAGCAGCTTGTTCAGCCTGGCAAAGATGAAAAGATGAATGTTTCTATCAAGGCGTATTAAACAGGGACGGTTGAAAGAGCGTGTCCACAGGCGGTGCAGAAGCGGGTACTGGCCAGGTGGATACGCCCGCAGCCGGGGCACTGATTGATCGGGCAGCCGCAGCGAGTACAGTAGCGCATGTGGGGTTTATTGAGATGCTGGCAATTTGGGCAGAGATAGCCAGTTGCACGTGGTTGGGCGGTTCCGGGCGCGACAGACAGGCCCGGTGAAGCGGCTGGGACTGCCTGGGCAGGCTGAGGAGCCGCTGAGGCGAAGCGCTCTCTTGGATAGGCTGGTTGATAAGCTGGCAGCCGACCGGTAGCGTGGATGGCCAGGTCGAGAGCATCGGCCAGCTCGCTGGCTCGTTGGTAGCGCTGGGCAGGGTCCTTCATAAGGGCCGTCAAGATCACTCGTTCCACCGGAGGGGGGAGAGTGGGATTAAAGCGGCTTGGTGGAGGTGGTGGCTCGTAGAGGTGGCTGTGGGCCAGAGCTGGATAGTTGTCGCCGATGAAAGGCGTGCGTCCGGTCAGGGCCTCATAGAGCATCACACCCAGCGCATAGATATCGGCTCGTCCATCGATCTGCCCGCCCATACATTGTTCGGGGGACATGTATTCAGGGGTGCCGACGCCGGCGCCCGGGCGTGTCAGCTGCTCATGACTGCTTGCCAGGACCTTGGCGATGCCGAAGTCTGAGAGGATAGGGCGGCCTGAGCGGTCCATCAGCACATTGACAGGTTTTACATCGCGGTGAATGATCCCCTGGTCGTGGGCATAGCTGAGGGCATCGGCGAGCTGGCGAAAGATGTGCGCTGCCTCAGCCAGGTCCATCGTCTTCCCCTGAGCGCGGAGCTGGTCGAGCCGCTGTTTCAACGTTCCCCCGTCGACCAATTGCATGACAATGTAGAGCAGCCCGTTATACTCGCTGGCGTCGTGGACTGTCACGATATTGGGATGAGAGAGACGAGCGACCAGACGGGCTTCGAGGTTAAAGCGCTCGACGAAGCTGCGATCTGAAGCGTACCAGGGCGGGAGCACCTTAATGGCGACCTCGCGATCTAGATTTTCCTGTCGGGCGCGGTAGACGCGGGCCATGCCGCCCTGGCCCAGCGGGGCCAGAATCCGATAGTTTCCGAGTGTTGCTCCGATCAGCTCATCGTGTTGTGGCTGCACAACTCACCCCATTGAAGAGGGCACCCTGGCTGCGGCTGCCGGGCCGAGAGGCCAGCAACGAGCCGCGGCATCCGAAGTGATGCGACGCGGCGGGTGCCCGACCGATGTGACACACATTCCGGGCCTGCCTGACCTGGCGAGAGGGAGGCAAACCCGGGGCCGAAGAATCGAACCAACCAGCCAAACCCAAGAATACCGGGCCAGGCTGAACGAAGCCAGCCAGGCCAGGCTGACAGTACGCTAAGCCACAGGTCTCTCATCAACGCTTGGCGAAGACAAGCACGGTTTGCCCAAGCTGGATCTTATCCCCCTCCTGGAGTGGATAGGGCTGGTACTTGGTGATCATCTGGCCGTTAAGCCGGGTCCCGTTGGCGCTCCCCTCATCCTTAAGGGCATAATTGCCATTGCCCATATTGATGATCGAGGCGTGCAAGCGAGAGACGGCCAGATCCTCCAGGAAGATATCGCTTTCGCGACTGCGCCCGATGCTGAGCGAGTCCTTACGGATCTCGTAGACGCGACCGGCCTCTTTCCCTTCTTCAACGCGCAGAATGCCGATCCGAGCCTGCGGTCCCGTCGTACGCAGCATCGTCTTATCGGCTTCGGCGAAGGCGGCGGGTGCGACCTCCTGGGGTTGACCAAACTGGCCGGGCTGGCCAGTGGGGCCAGTGGGCGCGAAGCCGGGCAGAGAGACGGGCTGCTGGGGCTGCTGAGGCTGCTGCCAGGGGTTACTTGCAGGCGAAGCTGGGGCTGGTGTGGCGGGGACCTGCCCCATCATGCCAGCGCCTTGCGGAGACTGCAGCCCCTGGCCCCAGGGCTGCGCGGGAGACGCGCCCTGGGCCTGAGCCTGGGCCCAGGGATCAGCGGCAGCGGGTTGTCCTGTTTGCCCGCTCTGGCCCCAGGCCGGGATCGCTGTTGGGCCAGAAGGCGGCTGTGGCTGCTGTGACAGACCCCAAGGTGCGGTGTTGCCGCTCTGAGGGGCGGTCTGACCCCAGGGGTTCTGAGCCCCTGCTGGCTGCTGGCTCTCCCAAGGCGAGACTGGGCCGCCGGCTGGGACATTATCCCAACTGGCACCCGAAGGGGAAGGTGTGCCCTGGGGCTGAGCCTGCCCCTGCCCGGGGGGCATGCCCCAGGGAGCGCTTTGCGCTTGCGCTTGGGCGCCCCAGGGAGACATCGGCTGAGCTGGCTGCTGAGCCTGGGGCTGTGCGGACCAGGGCGCGGCCTGGGGCTGGGCTCCTGCGGCTCCTGCGCCACCCCATCCGCCTGGCTGCTGAGCCGGGCCCTGGGCGCCCCACGGCGAGAACGGAGACTGCTGCTGGGGCTGGGCCATGCCCGGGCCAGGGCTTCCCCATCCGCCTGGCTGCTGTGTCTGGGCTGGCTGCCCCCAGAGCTGGTCGGGAGCGTTCCCCATCGCTTGTTGACCCCATCCTCCTGGGGCGGCCTGGCGCTGCCACTCCGGCGTCTGAGCCTGGGCGGCGCTCGTCTCCTCATCGCGCTTCTTGCCGCTGCTGCGTATCAGCAGGATGGCCCCCACGATCAGGATGATAACGACGACCGCTGCAATGACGAGGATGAGCGGACTCGATAGTAGATTATGCATACTGGTTCACCCCTCCGAGTTGTAGGAGCTGCCTGGCCGATCCACATGTCCTGGCGGAGAAAGCGACCGCGTGGGCCGTCCCTACAACTGCAAAATAGCGTAATAGCTCAGCGCAGTTCAAAGCGAACCTCGACGCTGCCGAAGCGAAGAATATCTCCATCCTTGAGTACATGCTCCTCATGCGGTGCAAGAACCACTCCATTTAAGCGGGTTTTATTCAGGGCGTTCAAGTCTTCAACGGTAAAAGTACCATGCTGATTGCGGATATAGGCATGCCGCCTGCCAACTGTCTTATCCATGAGATTAATCTCGGGGTAAATCCCCAGAATTGGATCGTGGCGACCGACGACCATTTGCTCACCGGTAAGAGGAAAGACCTGGCCTGTGGCGATGACGACCAGGCGAGCCTGTTTTTGAGGAGGCATGCGAGGAGGTACGGTGCGCTCTCCCTCGGGTGGCTCGGCACGCTCATCAGCGCCTACCTCATGAACGCGCTGCTGTAACTGCTCCAAGGCGGCCAGGAACTCCTGGGGAGTCTGATAGCGTTCTGCGGGCATTTTGGCCATCGCCTTCTGGAAAAATTGGTCCATCTCCGGCGGCAGCTCTGGCCGCTGCCGGCAGATCGAGGGCACTTTCTCATTCATATGCTTGATGACGATATCGACTGCTGTCTCACCCTCAAACGGCGGATGGCCAGTTAGCATTTCAAACAGGACGGTGGCGACCGAATAGAGATCCGAGCGGGTGTCTGCCGAGCGCCCGCTCTCGGCCTGCTCGGGCGCAATATAGTAAGGAGTGCCCATGAACATGTTTGAGCGGGTCAGAGTGACCGTCTCGCTGCTGCGTGCCAGCCCGAAGTCGGTGATTTTGACGACATCCTTCGTGTTGATGAGGATGTTCTGCGGCTTGATGTCGCGATGGACCACGCCGTGCCGGTAGGCGACATCCAGGCCCTCGGCAATCTGATGCGCGTAGTTGAGCGCTCGCGAGGGCTTCAGCGGCCCATAGGTGATCGTATGGTACTTGAGATTCTGCCCATCGATGTAGTCCATCACGATAAAGTGCATGTTGTGGTCTTCCCCATAGTCGATGATACGCACAATATGGGGATCACTCAGGTGCAGCAGGATGCGGGCCTCGCGCTGAAAGCGGGCCAACAGCTCGCTGTCTCCCGCCAGCTCGACATGCAGCACCTTGATGGCATAAATGTGGTTGTTTTCGAGGTCACGAGCAACATAGACGGTGGCGAAGTTGCCCCGCCCTCTTTCGTCAATCAGTTTGTAGCGACCCTTGATGACACGCCCGATCATGTCACCGTCCATGGCGCAATCTCCTACTTAAAGGCTATTCCTCGCGGCTATTATAGCATCATTCCCTGTCTC
>NZ_JADGIA010000241.1 GCF_019683635.1 Thermogemmatispora sp.
GCGCAACCGGCGAGGAGCGTAAGCAGCTATGTTAGAAACTCTGACGCTCTTCCTGGGTATCTGGCTGCTCTTTTTGCTGCTGGCCATCTATTATCTCTCCCGATCGCTCGAAGGGAACAGCGTCGGGCCACGTCTCTCGCGCAATGAACGCCTCTCTGCCGAGAGCCGTGCTAAGGCGCTGCTGCGCGAGATGTTGACGGAGAGCCAGTATCAGCAGCTGATTAAGTACGGATACCTGGAGGTGGCTAGCCCCTCGATCAGTCATCGTATCTACCGCATTCCTGGCTCCGGTGGCCTGGTCAAGGTCTATGAACGTGGCTGCCCCATCATGGAGCTGTGCCTGCAGCCCGCCGAGCCTTTGCCCGACGGCGATGTGGTGGTCATGCACAAGCTGATGATCGAGGGGAACGAAGAGGAATATCTCAAAAAAGCCAACCACTTCGCTCCCGGGATCATCTCCTTGCGCTGTCAGCACCTCTGAGGCATCTTTGTTGCAATACCTGCCCATGATATAGCTCTCTGCTGCGTGCAGGTGGGTCAACCTGGCCGAGCGCTGGCGAAAGCAGACAGTCTCCCTGGCTGGAAAAGCAGGCTACATGACCGCTTGCTCGCTGCCCTCCCCAGCGCTTCGCCCTGGCCCCCCTGCGCGTGGCATGGGTAGGCCCTACTTCTCGCTGTCTTCCGTCCCCCCTCTCCTCCAGTGTCTTCCACCAGCTCACACAACTGGGCGTCATGGACAAAGCTCCTGCTTTTCTCCCTGCTTGTTAATCTCTCCCCGGTATAGACGTACTTCTTCCTAGAGGGGGTATATGTCTGTTCTGAACACGCGCAACAGGCAGTGTGTTCAGTGTGCCTAACTGGATGTAGAAAGGGAGGCTTCTTTATAAGAAGAGAGTAACGGTCAGCGTTGGCTCTTTGGTCAATTCGTGCCCAGTCATAATGTCGTCGGGCAAGGAAGGCAGGTACAAGAACGATGCAATGTCCTCACTGCGGGGCAATGACTCGCCCTGGGGCCGGCTTCTGTGCCCACTGTTTTAGTCCTCTGCCAAGAGAAGCCGCCACCGATCTGGCCAGCGCCGTTGCGGGTCCCCTGGCGCCAGGCAGTTTCCTTTATGGCGGGCGCTATTATGTCTCTCGTGTGCTCGGTTGGGGTGGGGCAGGCGCTGCAGTGCTGGCCACCGATCAGCAGCACAGCGGCAGGCGAGTGGTCATCAAAGAGCTGCTCTCTGAGGCCACTGACCCCTGGCGTCGCGAGCAGGATCTCAAGCAGCTCAGGCTCGAAGCCTCCCTTCTAGCGCGGCTCGACCATCCGTTTCTCCCAAAAGTACTTGAGCATTTTGCGGAGGGAGAGCGCTATTTTCTCGTACACGAATACGTGGAGGGAGAACACGCGGAGAAGCGGCTTGCTCATTCTTCCTGGCCGCTCTCTGAGCGCGATGTGCTCATTTACGCCTCTGAGCTTCTCGATTTGCTGGATTATCTTGAGAATAACGTACCTTCTATTTTTCATGGAGACATCAAGCCAACCAACCTGGTCATTGGCCAGCAGGATGGAGACATCCGCCTGGTTAACCTGATACCCCCCACGGCGCAGCGGGCCCGCAACCGGCTGCGTCAGCGCCCGACCATCCTGGGAACGCCAGGTTATGCGGCGCCCGAACAATATCAAGGCCAGGCTGATCATCGCTCCGATCTCTATGCCCTGGCCGCTACTCTCCATCAACTCTTGACTGGCTGGGACCCTCGCCAGCAACCTCCTTTTAGCTATCCTCCTATTCGGACCCTTAATCCCGGTGTTTCCCCCGAGACTGAGCGTGTGCTGATGCAGGCTCTGCAACGTGATCCCAGCCAGCGCTACCAGCATGCCGCGCTGATGAAGCGTGAGATTGACGCCGTTTTGCTTCGCCACTTCGGCGTGCCATTTAGCCCTCCCGCCCCCAGCCTGGCGGCTGGGCAGAGTACCCCCCTTCCTTTGATGGGGAGCACACTGACCCCTTCGGGATGGCTCAGCCAGCCCCAGACTCCTCCTCCGGCCTCTCCTGTGCAGGCAGAAAGCCCGCAACAGTCGTTGCCGCCGCCGCCCGCGCAGACCGTATCGCCAGGATCGCCTGGGTCGCAGCCTCTTAAGTCCCAGCCTCTGCTTGCCAAGCCGCTCAGCTTTGGTAACAGAAAAGTTCCTCTGTTGCATCTCCTTGTGGCTATAGGGCTGCTGGTGATCATCCTGGGAGCAACCGTCTTGCTGGCGCTGCCACACGCCGTGAGCCAGGGCGGATCAACCGCCGCCACACGCCCCGGGGCTTCTCCCTCTCCGCCGGTGGCGCCTTCGCCGCCGCCTTTGAAGAACGGTCTTGGTGGCTATACAGTGGTCGATCCGGCGACGGGGCAAAAGGACTACATTGGTATCAGCGACGGCAGAGCCGCTTTCGATACGAACCGTCCCGATGGCAAGCTGAAGCAGCAGGCTGCTCAGCACCTGCAGAGCGGCGATGTCGGTGGGGCCGCTGCCCTCTGGCAGTCGGCTCTGAGCGTCGATGAAAATGACGCTGAGGCTCTTATTTATCTGGAAGATCAGCGGGTACTCTCCTCGGGCAGCCCCTATATCACCCTGGTCGTTGCCACCATGCTCAGCGGCTCTGACCCCGCGGCTGTGGGAGCCGGGCGAGGCGATTTGCAGGGGGCCTATCTGGCTCAGAAGGAGTACAACAGCAGTGGAAAGCTTGGGGGCGGCCTGCAGGTGCGTCTGCTGATTGCCAACTCAGGCGGAAATAGCCTCTTTGCCACTACGGTGGCACAACAGATAATCCAGGCGGCGCAGGCCGATAAGACGATTGTTGGCGTCATGGGCTGGCCCTACAGCTCGCGTGCTCTCAATGCCCTGCCCATTCTGGCGCAGGCCCATCTGCCTATGGTCTCAGAGACAGCTTCAAGCGATCTGCTGACGGGCCGATCGCCCTATTTTTTCCGCGTCTGCCCCTCTGATCAGCAGCAAGGACTGATCGGAGCCGATTACAGCTATCAGCGTCTGCAGGCGAGACGGGTGGCCCTCTTCTTCGATCCTGCCGATGCCTACAGCCAGAGTCTGGCCACCGCCTTCAGCACTCGCTACAGCAGCGATGGCGGCAGCATTGTCGTCCGCGAGCAATATACGGTCGGCAAGCCAGCGACCCTGCCAGCTCTGTTACAGGATGCCCTGACTCATCAGCCCGACCTGATCTACTTTGCCGGCTTCTCAGCTGACATCGCCTCTTTGCTCAGCAAGCTGCCGACCTCTGGCCCCTTTGCCCACCTGCAGGTTATGGGAGGCGACGGCCTCTATTTGCTTCAAGGGTACCCGAGCAATGCCCGCGCCGGTTTCCTGCGACTCCATTTCACGGCTTTCGCCTATCCTGACGAGTGGGGCTATCTAGGGCAGCCTCAGCCGGCCTTCTTTACCGCCTACGCCCAGGCTTTCAACGCCAGTGGGCAGCACAGCGGCTATGGCTATACCCGGCCCTTCACGGACAGCATCCTGGCCTATGATGCAACGCTGGCGCTCCTGGAAGCCAGCCGGCTGCTTGTCAGCGGCGGCAAGACCACGTTCACCGGCCAGGACCTGCAGCGGGCGCTGGCGCAGCTCAATGGTCCGCACAGCATCCAGGGTATCAGCGGCTCCATTGCCTTCGGTAGCGACGGTAATCCCCAAAACAAAGCAGTGGTGGTGCTGATGGTTGATAATGTCGGCCATGTTAAGCTGGAGTCGATTCAGGGCCACTTCCTCAAGTGAAGGAGAGAGACCCCGCCTCTGGCGATCCAGCTCCTTGTGGAAGCATAAGAACCAGGGTCACAAGCTGAAAGCCGCTGTGGTGGCTGCGCTGGCTGGATGGTGACATACAATCCTAAAAGAGCGGCTCTGCGACATGAGACGCACATCGATCGTTCCTGTTTGTAGAGCCGCTCAACCCGGCCCTCGGCTTGCTGGCGCTGGCAGATGACCTTATCTGCGCTACGTTCTTTAACTTTCGCCCTCAGTATGCGTATTCTATCTATTAGAGAACATCTCTGCTGGTAGCGCTGGGCGCCAGCTGATTGGTAAGCAGAGGCGGCTAGTTGCTTGCTTGCTTAATCTGGACAGACCTTCTCGCGTGTGCGCCCGCGCTCCTGGCCGATTTTTGCTCTCCCTCAGTTCTGCCAGAGAAAGAGAGATGGCAACCTGATGGATGGCTGACCTGGGTTGCTGCAGCAAGCTGCCGGAAGACCAGGTGGCAGGCTAGTGGCAGGCTATCGGCGCGGGCAGCGGCAGCGATCGATTCGGATGAACAGGCTTTGCCATTGGGCAGAGGAGACAGGCGCGAAGCTATGGAATGCCTTCATTGCGGCGCAGTCAATCGTCCCGAGGCGCGCTTTTGCAGCTCTTGTGGCCGTCCTGTGCTCGCTGGAAGCAGCTTGCCCACCAGCAGCCAGACTGCTTCTGGCCCTTTGAGGCCGGGTACGCGCCTTCAGGGTGGGCGCTATGAGATCATCCGCCTCCTTGGCCGAGAGGGGAACGGAGTTGCTCTTCTCGCTGTCGACCATCGTCTCGGTGGCAAACAGGTTGTCATCACAGAGCTGCTCTCTGAAGCGAGCGATCCACAGCAGCACCAGGAGGAGATCAGGCAGTTCAAGCGCGAGGTAGCGCTGCTGGCTCACCTGGATCATCCGCTAATCCCCGCGGTGACCGACCACTTCCAGGAGGGCGAGCGCTACTTTATGGTCGAGGAATATATCGAGGGCCAGAGCCTGGAAGAGCTGCTACGGCGCCGCCAGGGTCCGCTGAGCGAGCGAGAAGCCCTCATCTATGCCATCGACATCATCGATATTTTGATATATCTGGAACTGCAGACGCCGCCGGTCGTCCATCGTGACATCAAGCCAGCCAATATCGTGATCAGTGCCAGCGATGGGCATGCCTATCTGGTGGGCTTTAGCGTTGCTCGCGCCGAGGTGGTGCGCAACGCTCTGCGCAGGCAGACAAGCGCGCTCGGTACCCCTGGTTATGCCCCGCCGGAGCAGTACCAGGGGAAGACCGACCCGCGCTCCGACCTCTACGCACTTGCCGCAACCCTGCATCATGTTCTGACCGGGCGCGACCCGCGTAACTATCCGCCCTTCAGCTACCCATTGGCGCGTAGCCTGAATCCGCAGCTCTCGCCCGAAGTTGAGCGCATTTTGCACTATGCCCTGCAGCCAGAGCCAGATCAGCGCTACCAGAGCGCCCTCGCCATGAAGCGCGATATTGAGGCCCTGCTCTTACAGCGCTTCGGCTACACTCCAGGAGCCAGTACTGTCAAGCCGGAGGAGCCAACGCAGGCTACTGGTGCCATCGCAGCTCAGATGGCGGCGGCGACGGACACACTGCCACACGGCTGGGCTAGTCCAGCCTCTGCTGCTGTCTCTGTTCCTCCGATCAGCATGAGTGGTGGCAGCCCTTTCACCACCCCGCACCCGCCGGCCTCCGTTGGAAGTGGACGGCGCCCTTTCCCGCTGAGGGTGCTCTATCTGGTCCTGGTGTTGTGCGTCATCACAGTGGTCATTGCGGGCAGCGTCCTGGTTTTCCTGCTGCCGCACCTGGTCAGCCGCAGCGGCCCGACAACCTCCCTGGCTCAGGGCAGAACGATCACGCCACCGCCGACCCTCAAGAAAGGCCTCGGCGCCTACAGCGTAGTGAATCCCGATACGGGCCAGAAAGACTATATTGGCCTCAGCGATGGCAGCGTTGCCTTTGATGTCGCGCGTCCCGATGGCGATCTCAAGCAGCAGGCCGCCAGGCGTCTGCAGCAGGGTGACATCAGCGGGGCCGAAGCCCTCTGGCAGTCGGCTCTTGATATCGATAGTAACGATGCTGAAGCCCTCATCTATCTTGAGGACCAGCGCGTGCTGGCCTCTGGCAATCCCTACATCACCCTGGTTGTGGCAACCATTCTTACCGGAAATGACAGTGGGGCCGTAGGAACAGGGCGCGACAACCTTCAGGGGGCCTACATCGCCCAGAAGGAGTACAACAGTGGCTACAAGCTTGGCTCGGGGGTCCTGGTGCGCCTGCTGATCGCCAACTCCGGGGGGAGCAGTCTCTTCACCGCCGCCGTCGCCCAGCAGATTGTTCAGGCGGCCAGGGAGGATAAAACCATTGTTGGAGTCATGGGCTGGCCGTATAGCTCGCGCGTTCTCAGTGCCCTGCCTATCCTGAGTCAGGCCCGGCTACCGATGGTCTCACCAAGCGCTTCCAGTGACCAGTTAAGCGGCAAATCTGCGTACTTTTTCCGCGTTTGCCCCTCGGATCAGCGGCAAGGTGCCGTCGGGGCCGACTATGCCTACCAGCACTTGCGAGCCAGGCGCGTCGCGCTCTTCCTCGACCCACTAGATCCATATAGCCAGAGTCTGGCGGCAGCTTTCAGCCAGCGTTACACCGCCGATGGAGGAACTATCATCGTTCAGGAGCGCTATCGCGTTGGTAAGCCGTCGACCCTGCCGGCGCTGCTACAGGATGCCCTGCTTCGCGGGCCTGATTTGCTCTACTTCTCCGGCTACGCCAGCGATGTGGCCACCCTGCTCACCAACCTGCCGACGAGTGGCCCCCTGGCCGGACTGCAGGTCATGGGCGGCGATGCTCTCTATCAACTCCAGGGCTACCCGAGCAGCGCGCGGGCCGGGTTTTTACGTCTCCACTTCACGGCCTTCGCCTATCCCGATGAATGGAGCTATCTGTCCCTGCCCCAACCGGCCTTCTTTACGGTTTACCCGCAGACCTTTAATGCCAGCAGCCGCCACGTCGGCTATGGCTACACACGCCCGGATAACGATGCCATCCTCTCCTACGATGCCACGCTGGTGCTGCTGGAGGCCAGTCGGCACGTGCTCAGCAGCGGCGAGGGGAAGACCACTTTGAGCGGTTCAGAGCTGCGGCAGGCCCTGGCCGGGCTCAAGGGGAACCAGGCGGTGCAGGGTATCAGCGGTGTCATCTCCTTCGGATCGGATGGGAACCCTGACAACAAGGCCGTCGTGGTGCTCATGGTCGATAATGTCGGCCATATTAAACTGGAATCGGTTCAAGGCCGCTTTCTCAAATAG
>NZ_JADGIA010000242.1 GCF_019683635.1 Thermogemmatispora sp.
CAGCATAATTACATCGGGACAGAGCACCTCCTTTTGGGCCTCGTACGCGAGGGCGAAGGTGTGGCCGCCAAGGTTCTGGCGAATCTGGGTGTCGAGCTGCACAAGGTGCGCAGCGCCGTTGAGTTCATCATCGGGCGCGGTGACCGCATCGTGCTTGGGGAGATTGGCCTGACCCCCCGGGCCAAGAAGGTCATCGAGCTGGCGGTGGACGAAGCGCGCCGCCTGAACCATCATTACATCGGCACCGAACACCTTCTGCTTGGCCTGGTGCGCGAGGGTGAGGGAATCGCCGCCGGTGTCCTGGAAAGCCTGGGTGTCAACCTGGAGAAGGTGCGCACGCAAACAATCCAGGTGCTCAGTCAGTCCGGCTCGCCCCATGAGCGCGATGCCAAGCACTCCAAGACGCCGACTATCGACGCGATGGGCGTTGATCTGACCGCCGATGCCCGCGCCGGTAAGCTTGATCCTATTATTGGACGCCATCAGGAGATCGAGCGGGTCATTCAGATCCTGTCGCGCCGTACCAAGAATAATCCTGCGCTCATCGGTGAACCTGGTGTCGGTAAGTCGGCAATCGTTGAGGGCCTGGCGCAGCGCATCGTCGCCGGCGAGGTCCCCGAGACCATCGCGGGCAAACGTCTGCTCACGCTGGATGTCGGCTCCCTGGTGGCAGGCACCAAGTACCGTGGCGAATTCGAAGAGCGCCTGAAGAAGATCATCGAGGAGATCCGCAATAGTCGCGACTGCATCATCTTCATCGATGAGGTCCACACGCTGGTCGGCGCCGGCGCCGCGGAGGGCGCGGTCGATGCGGCCAATATTCTGAAGCCAGCTCTGGCTCGCGGCGAGATCCAGTGTATCGGCGCGACAACGCTCGATGAGTACCGCAAGTATATCGAGCGCGACGCCGCCCTGCAGCGCCGTTTCCAGGAGGTCATCGTGCGCGAGCCAACCATTGAGGAAACGATTGAGATCCTCAAGGGTATCCGCGAGCGTTACGAGGCCCATCACCGCTTGACCATCACCGATGAGGCGCTCAAGGCGGCAACGGAGATGGCCAGCCGCTATATTACGGATCGCTTCATGCCCGATAAGGCCATCGACCTGATCGATGAGGCCGCCAGCCGTGTCCGCATGCAGCATTCGCTGGCCCCGCTGAACCTGAAAGAGGCCAAGAAGGGCCTGGAGGCGGTGCTCCGCGAGAAGGAGGCCGCAATCCAGCAGCAGGATTACGAGCTGGCTGCCGAGCTGCGCGACCGCGAGGTGAAACTGCGCGAGCGTATTGCTAAGCTGGAGGCCGGCTGGCAGAAAGAGCGTGGGAGCGATCGCCCCGTTGTTGGCGAGGAGGAGATCGCTCAGATCGTCTCAATGTGGACCGGCATCCCAGTCATGCGTATCGCTCAGGAGGAGTCTCAGCGCCTGCTCCATATGGAGGAGGCCCTCCATAAGCGCGTCATCGCTCAGGATGAGGCGATCGAGAAGATCGCGCGCGCTGTCCGCCGCGCTCGCGCCGGGCTGAAAGATCCTAAGCGGCCCATCGGCTCCTTCATCTTCCTCGGCCCAACTGGCGTCGGAAAGACCGAGCTGGCCCGCGCGCTTGCCGAGTTCATGTTTGGCAGCGAGGACGCCCTGATCAAGATCGACATGTCAGAGTTCATGGAGCGCCATGCTGCCGCTCGCCTGGTCGGCGCTCCACCGGGCTATGTCGGCTATGAGGAGGGCGGCCAGTTGACAGAGGCTGTGCGCCGCAAGTCCTACAGCGTGATCTTGCTCGATGAGATCGAGAAGGCCCATCCCGATGTCTTCAATATGCTCCTCCAGATCCTGGAGGATGGCAAGCTGACTGATGCCAAGGGCCGCACGGTGGACTTCCGCAACACGATCATTATCATGACGTCGAATGTGGGCGCCACCTTGCTGAACCGCGAGGCGTCGATCGGCTTCAAGCTGACGAAGGATAAGGAGCAGGCTTATAAGAGCGAGTACGAGGAGATGAAGAATAAGGTGCTCGGCGAGTTGAAGAATACCTTCAAGCCCGAGTTCCTGAACCGTATCGATGAGGTCATCGTCTTCCACTCGCTCCGCCGCGAGGATATGTATCAGATCGTCGATCTGTTGCTCAATCGCGTGCGCAATCAGCTGACGGAACAGCAGATCGAGCTGGTGGTCCCGCAGCCTGCCAAGGACTTCTTGATCAAGGAAGGCTTCGATCCGCAGTACGGCGCCCGCCCGCTGCGGCGCACGATCCAGCGCTTGGTCGAAGATCCACTGGCCGAAGGTCTGCTCCAGGGTCGCTTCCATGCCGGCGATGTGGTCGAAGCGGCAGTGGTCGACAATGCTCTCGAACTGCAGGTGCGCAGCCGTCTGGAGCAATTGCCCGCTCCGGCTTCGCCGCAGGCGGCGCTCTCCGCCGGAAGCAGCGAGGGCAGCCCCGCCGGTGAAACCTTGCCAGGTTGATAGTGTGCAGAGGAGAGCCATTCTGGCGCGTCGCTCGCGCTGCAGGCTCTCCTCTTTTTTTGTCCTCGCTCGCTTGTTTCCTTATTGGGTACTCGCTGGCAGAGCTGGTGGCTATGGATGCTCTCTTTGTGCCTGCCTGATAAAGCGCCGGTCAGACAGACAGACAAGCAAGCAAGCTGTCAGGGCCTGATGCTACCATATTACCTGTTCTGAAGCAAGTGTACTGGTTGTAATCCTATGCCCAAATCTCGTACGCGCTTTGTATGCCAGCAGTGTGGTGGTGAGCAGACGAAGTGGCTGGGACGCTGCCCCGATTGTGGCTCCTGGAATACCCTGGAGGAGGTATCGGTCCCCGAAACGTCGGCTGCGGCTCCTGTCCCCCAGCGCCGCTACGCGTTGTTGACGGGGGCGGCTGCGACCGCTGGGGCCTCTGCTGCTCCAACGGTGCCACAACCCCTGACCCAGGTGAAAGCCCTCTCTCATGAGCGCCTTTCGGTCGGCTATGCCGAGATGGATCGTGTCTTGGGGGGCGGCCTCGTGCCTGGCTCGCTCACGCTGGTCGGTGGTGAACCGGGCATCGGCAAGTCAACCTTGCTGCTGCAGGTCTCAGGCTATATTGCCGAGCACGTGGGGCCGGTCCTCTATGTCTCGGGTGAGGAGTCGAGTGAGCAGATCAAGATGCGCGCCGAGCGCCTGGAGATCAGCGGTGAGCGCCTCTATCTGTTAGCGACAGTCGAGCTGGAAGTGATCTGCGAGGCCATCGCTCGCCTCAAGCCGGCGCTGGTGGTGGTCGATTCCATTCAGACGGTCTTCGCGACTCATCTGACCTCGGCTCCGGGTAGTATCAGCCAGGTGCGCGAATGTACGCTGCATCTGATGCAGGTGGCGAAGAGTAGCCATATCCCAATGTTCATCATCGGCCATGTCACAAAAGAGGGGACGGTGGCGGGCCCCAAAGCTCTGGAGCACATTGCCGATTGTGTGCTCTATCTGGAGGGGGAACGCTACCATACCTATCGCCTGCTGCGTGGTGTCAAGAATCGCTTCGGCGCGACCCATGAGGTGGGGGTCTTCGAGATGCACGGAGAGGGCCTGCAGGAGGTCCCCAATCCGTCGGCGCTCTTCCTGTCCGAGCACCCCGGGGCTGCCAGTGGCTCGGCGGTGGTGGTAAGCATGGAGGGAACGCGCCCATTGCTGGTAGAGGTGCAGGCCCTGGTGACTCCCAGCAATTTCGGGATCGCTCGCTGTACGGCCAATGGCATTGAGCACAATCGCCTGTTGATGCTGCTGGCGGTCTTGACCAAGCGCGTTGGCCTGGCCCTGGGCAATCACGATGTCTATACTAACGTGGTGGGAGGCTTCACGCTGGAGGAGCCAGCTGTTGATTTGGGCGTGGCAGCGGCAATCGCGTCAAGCTACCGCGACCGGCGTATCCCGCCCGATCTGGCCTTGATTGGCGAGGTCGGCCTCTCTGGTGAACTGCGCCCTGTCAGTCGCCTGGGACTGCGCGTGCGCGAGGCGGCGAAGCTGGGCTTCAAACGCTGCTTGGTCCCTGCCAGCGGGCGCACGGAGCGGGTGCGCCGCGAGTTGGAAGGGGCGGGACTGGCTGAGGAGTGCCGGGTCATTCCCGCCAGTACTCTTGCAGTCGCCCTGGAAATCGCGCTACACTAAGCAGCAAAGGCGACTCTTGTCCCGTGACTGAAGCATCTGTTGAGTTTAAATAAAGGAGGTAAGCGTTTCGTGCATTATCGTGGCTCCCGCTCCCAGAGGTTGATCCTCGCTCTTGATTCTGACTCAGGAAAACGGTATACTTTATAGCTGGCATGACGATTTTTGTGATTCGACGGGCGCGTTTCTGGCGGTTCAGCACAGCAGGCCAGGCCCTGTTATCCGGAATCATCATTCTTGTTTGTCTGATTATCATCTATTCTGCTCCTGCCCGCATGCTTTACCTCACGCTGGCCCGTCGTCGGTGGTTGAACCTCTCACCCTTCTGGAGGCTGATGGGATGTCTATTAACACAATCGCTCGCTGCATTGGAGCGCTTCTGGCTGCCAGCGTCGGTTTTTTCGTCTTCTTTTTCGAGCATCCGCTTTCAACACTCCTGCTTGAGAAGCTTGAATGGTCCGCCGCAATTGCATTTGTCTGTGCACTCGTTGCTTTTGTGATTACACCCTATGTAACCATTGTCCCCTATCGCTGGGTGAGCCATCAGTTGCGGACGGTGGCGGTCAGTGATCTGATCGCTGGCACCATTGGGCTAATTGTGGGTCTGCTCATCTCTGTGCTCTTTGGTATCCCCTTGGGAGCCTTGCCAGAGAACTGGGGCCATATTCTGCCTGTAGTGGCGGCCATCATCTGTGGGTATTTGGGGGCAATGGTGGCCGTGCTGCGCAAGAGCGAGTTGGCGCATATGTTTCAGTCGCTCTTTCTGACACGCCGTCGAGAGCGGGAGGAGGAGCGAGAGCGTGAGCGAGAGCGGGAACGCGCGAAGGAGGCGGAGGCGCTGGCCAGTGCGGCAGGCCCCCAGATCTTGCTCGACACCAGCGCTATTATCGATGGCCGTATTGCCGATATCAGTCAGACAGGCTTTATCTTTGGTAAGTTGGTGGTGCCGCGCTTTGTGCTTAACGAGCTGCAGCGGATCGCCGATTCTGCTGATACGCTTCGGCGGAATCGGGGCCGACATGGTCTGGAGATGTTGAACCGCTTGCAGAAGGATGCGACGGTGCCAGTGGAGATTATGGATACCGATATGGAGAGTAGCTCGGAGGAGGTAGATAGCAAGCTGGTCAAATTGGCGCGCGCGCTCCATTGTCCGATTATCACGAACGATTTCAATCTCAATCGCGTCGCCGAGTTGCAGGGAGTGAAGGTGCTCAATATTAATGAGTTAGCCAATGCGGTGAAGCCGGTGCTTCTGCCCGGTGAGGAGATTGCGATTAAGATTATGCAAGATGGCAAGGAGCTGGGTCAGGGTGTGGGTTACCTGGATGACGGGACGATGATTGTGGTGGAGGGTGGTCGCCAGTATATGAATATGACGATCGAGGTGACGGTGACGCGGGTAATTCAGACGGTCGCTGGGCGTCTGATCTTTGCTTACCCGAAGCAGAGTAGCGGTAATTCGATGTCCAGTAGCCAGGGGCAGTCGACCGGCAAACAGCGTCAGGGCTAGCGCTGAGCGAGCGTGACCGAGAGGGTAAAGAGACGACGGAAGCGGGCCAGTGCCAGGGCAGGCTGATGGGATAGCGACAGCCTGGAGGGGGTGGAAGGGAGGAGACGAGAAAAAAGGGGGGACCTGGCTCTCTCTGGCTGCCAGAGAACGTCATAGTAGATGTCGGGTAGGCACCAGTCATACGGTGCCTCTCATTATAGGCGGAGGCGCTGGTGGATTATTGCTATGCAAGAACGAGCCGCTGTGGTAATTGTGGCCGCCGGCAGCAGCCGGCGTATGGCCGGTCGCGATAAGCTCTGGACCCCGCTGGCTGGGCGTTTGACGCTGGCCCGTACGGTGGATGCTTTTGAGGTTTGCCCGCTGATTAAGGCGATTGTCCTGGTGGTCCACCCTGCTCGTGAGGCCGATGCCTGTGAGCTGTTGGCCGAGGAAGGCTGGCGTAAGGTGATCGCCGTGGTAGTCGGTGGGCCACGGCGCCAGGATTCGGTACGCCTGGGCCTGGAGGCCCTGGCTCGCCATCTGCCGGAGACCCAGTGGGTGCTGGTACATGATGGAGCGCGTCCTTTCGTGTCTTCTACCTTGATCGAGGCAGGTTTACACGCGGCCCGTTTGCATCAAGCAGCGGTGGCCGCCGTTCCTGTCAAGGATACGCTGAAAGTGGTCGAGGGGGGGTATGTGTGCGAGACGCCTGAACGTGCTCACCTGTGGGTGGTGCAGACACCCCAGGTGTTCGCCTTTCCTCTACTCTGGGAGGCTCACCATGTTTGCTCTGCTCAGGCTACGGAGGAGGAGGTGAGCGATGATGCTGCACTGGTGGAACGCCTGGGCTACCGCGTAGCAATCTTCCCCGGCTCGTACACCAATATGAAGATTACGACGCAGGAGGATTTCCTGCTAGCGGAATATCTGGTGCATCAGGAGACGTGGCCGCGATGACTTTGCGAATCGGCTCAGGGTTCGACGCTCATGCCTTTACCCCCGAGCGACCGCTGGTACTGGCAGGGGTAACTATTCCTTCAGAGATGGGGCTGGCTGGTCATTCGGATGCCGATGTGGTGATCCATGCGGTGGTGGATGCCTTGCTGGGAGCGGCGGCCCTTGGCGATATTGGGATGCATTTCCCTTCGCATGATCCTCGTTGGAAGGATCAGCCGAGCGCTCTTTTTTTGTCGTATGCATGCGATCTGTTGCACCAGCATGGCTGGCGCGTGGTGAACGTTGATGCGACGGTCATTGCCCAGCGTCCTCGACTGGCTCCTTATGTGATGGCAATGCGCGCACGGCTGGCGGAGTTGCTTGAGCTGCCACTGGCGCAGGTCAGTGTGAAGGCGACGACTACTGACGGCCTGGGCTTTACCGGTCGTGGCGAAGGCATCGCCTGCTCGGCAGTGGCCCTGCTGGAAGAGGCGCAGTCGGCAAC